>SCSV01000109.1 GCA_004297555.1 Salinibacterium sp. | reverse complement strand
CAACCCCAACAACATCATCGGCCCGGTTGCCGCCCCCATTCTCGCGGGCGCCGAAGGGCCCGTGACGGTCTCTGGCCGTGGCGTGGTGTTGATGGAAGTCGGGCTGACGCTGTCTCCTGGTCAGAAGATTTTCGCCAGCACCACGGTTGCCGGCCGCGGTACCAACGTTGCGCCGTCGACGAACGCGGTCCCCATTGGCGTGATTGCCAGCACGGCAACCTATGGGGTCGACAGAAAGGTGGAGGCCACCATCACGGGCATCGACGTTCGGTCAGCCGGTGGTGCCTTCGCTCAGGGGGCCAACGTGCCGGCGGCGGCGACGCTGACCTTGCCGTCCACCGCGGACACCTTCGTCATCATGCCGGTGGGGTTGACCACCATCACCAACATTCCGCTGAATGGCCGCGTGGCGGGAGCGGAGTTGACTCTGATCTTACCTGAGGGCGGGACGACTCAGATCCAATCCGGTGTCGTGGGCGGCAACATTCGCCTCACCAACGACACCTTCGGACCGGCCCTTTTGCTCGACAACTTGTGGTTCGGAGATCCGCTGGCCACGATGTTCCACTTCAAGTACGTCCTCGGCTTTTCCAACGGCGTCCCCGGCCCCTTCACCAACCGCTGGCTGATGACCCAGCCTCGGGTGCAGCTGACGTCGCCGTAGGTCGTTCTCGCTACAGCGGCGACGACATGTCGTCGATGTCGTATTTCAAGTACGTGCTCGGCAGCTCCAACCGGACCCTCTTGGGTGCGGTTGACGTCGCCGCAGAACGTACGGGGGCAGGGGAGACGCCGCGGGCCCAAGGGATGGGCAGGGGGGCTCGCGGCGTCTGGGTTGGGTTTCTCAGCGGTACTTTTTGCGGTTCCGCGAGTTGCCGTTGACCATCTTGAGCGTGTAGGGATGGACGGGCGTCGGCTGGTTCAGCATCATGCCGACCGCGAATGCTCCTAGCAGCGCGAAGGCGAAGGGCAGCTTGCGCACGAAGCTGGACCTGTCGTCGAAGCTGCTCACCGAGCCGATGGTGATGAAGGGAGCGTCGCCGAGCGCGTAGTTGCTGGCGGTCTGCTTTCTCGAAATCAGATCGAAGGCCATGGTGTTGGTGTCCTCGTCGAAGGTGAAAATGCCGAGGTCACCAGCATGCCGCCGGGCGGCTATCCAGGCAAGTTCGGCTCGGGGGCGATGGTGGTGGCGAGATGCGCGCAGCTCAGGCGCTGGAACGAATCGTAGCCGGCCATCAGGACGTTGCCGCCTCCGAACATGACCGTGGTGCACGTGGCACACAACGAGATGTTGGTCGGTGGCTCTGGAACTTCGGGGGCGCCGGGCACCGATGCGATGCCGCGGGTCCGGCGGTACTCTTTGATGAGCGAACGCAAGCTGGCGATGATTTCGTTGTCATTGCCAATGAAATGCGCGCCCACCAGCTGCGAAAGGCAGGCGACCATCGCCATGGCAGCCACCCTGGCTTCGTAACCATAGGCGGTGATGCGCAACTCTTCGACGAGCGTGATGAATCTCTGTTCGGATTCGGCGCGCACGGCCCGGCGGGCGTCGGTGGCGTCGCCGCTGCAAAGTGGGCAGTCAGCAGGGTTGCAGAGGCCTCGGGCATGGTCCTCGGCGATGCGATCGCTTTGAGCCGTGTGGGCCAGCGCCGTCTTCGCGTTCCGGAAGACTTGCGAGTGGGGCCCTTTCCCCGTCGTCACGAAGCTGTGACAGGGATAGCACATGTTGCCGACGAACTGCCCCTCGTTGGTCATGTTCGAGCAGGCGTGAGCGATGCACTTGCGCGGCGCCTGGCCGTCGTCTTTGAGTGGCACGGGCACCGGGCACAAGTACGAGAAGCGATGCCTTGGCCGACCGTCGTTGTCGTGAACCAGCTCCAGGAACTCCTTGACCTCTCTGGTGAAGGCTATGATGGGGCTGCTCGCGGGCGCGAAGTCTCCGCGACCGTCTTTGACGACCTCGTAATAGACCACCATCGCCAGCCCCTCTTGCGGTCCGTTGGTCGCGACTCGCGACACCCCGAGCACGACGTAGTGGCCGCCTCTGAAGTGCAGGTAGAGACCGGGGCGGACCAGGTTGTTGTCGAAGAGCAGGGGCATTCGATCGGCGAACATTCCGATCGTATACCGCCGCGGAGGGAGTGCCGGCAAGGCTTCCCAGCCCGCGCCGCACGGGGTCTTTGCCTCTGATATAGTTTTCCACAGCCATGAGTCAGCCACCCACCACCGTCGACTGGCTCAACGGGGGCCAGTCCACCATGTTTTTCGGCCAGCTGGTCGTCTCCGAGAGCACCAGCGACAGTGCCTTTTGGGCCAGCGGG
>SCSV01000108.1 GCA_004297555.1 Salinibacterium sp. | reverse complement strand
CAGCGCGCGGACTTCGGACGCGACGACCGCGAAGCCCTTGCCCGCATCGCCGGCCCGGGCCGCCTCCACGCCCGCGTTGAGGGCCAGCAGGTTGGTCTGGAAGGCGATCTCGTCGATCACACCGATGATCTGGCTGATTTGGCTCGACGACGCCTCGATGCCGGACATCGCCCCTACCGCCTCGCGGACCACCTGTCCTCCCGCGTCAGCCCCCTGACGGGCTGACGTGGCCGTATCGCGCGCGGCCTTCGCGCCCTCAGCAGTCTTCCGAACCGTGGCGGTGATCTCATCGAGTGCTGCCGCCGTTTCCTCGAGGCTCGCCGCTTGCTGCTCCGTTCGCTTCGACATGTCGTCGGCGGCTGCGGCGATCTCTCCGGCGCCGCCTCGGATCCCTTGGCTTGCCCCCGCAATCACGCGCAACGTCTCCTCCAGCTTCTGCATCGAGGCGTTGAAATCGCTTCGTAGCGCCTCGTAGGCCGACGGCAGGCTGTCGTCGACGCGGCACGTCAGATCCCCGGCCGCCAATCGCCCTAGCGCGCTTCCGAAAGCCCCCACGACAAAGGCCTGTTCCTGAGCGATCGCCGCGGCGCTCGCGGCTTCGCGATCACGTTCCGCCTGCGCCTTCGCGGCTTCCGCCTTGCGATCAGCCTCCATCTTCGCGAGTGCGTTCGCCTTGAACACCTCCACCGCCTTGGCCATATCGCCAATTTCGTCGCGCCGTTCCTGGCCCTCAACGACGACAGAATTGTCGCCGGCGGCCAGGCGCCGCATAAGGTTCGTCATCTGCGTCACTGGTCGCGCGACCAGGCGAGACAGCAGCGTCGCGAATCCGGCGGCCGCAGCCAGGCCGATAAGGGTCGCGACGAGAAGGACGAGCTCAGCCAGGCGCACGGAGCCGAGCGAAGCCGCAATACGCTGGTCCTGAATTCGACCCTGCTCGCGGACCAAGTCGTCGAGATCCTTTCGAATGGGTCCGAGCGACTTCCGGCCGAGCATCGCCATCGCCGCCGGCCGCTGAGCCGGATCCCGGGCGAGCGCCAAGGGTCGATCCAGATGCTGTACCTGCCACTCTGCGATCGCCGCACGGAGGGCGATGGCCCGCACCCTCTGCTCTTCGCTGGAGGTGTGCGAGATGAAGCGATCAAGGGACTTCGCAGTGAGGGTGCGGCTTTCGCGGTGCTGTTGCAGCACCAAGGGGTCTTCGGCGAGAACATAGCCACGGGCAGATGCCTGCTGTTCGACCACGCCACGTAGTATTGTCTGCGCCTCGATCGTGAGATCGAATGTTAGGTCATTGCGAAGCTCCATAGCCTCTATAGTCCGCATCTGCCAGTATATGACGGCGTTGCAGGCGGTGAAGATCGCGATCATTGCCCCCAGCGTCACGATAATCTTTTTTGAGAATTTCACGTTCGCCAGATCCATCAGGACTACTCCCTCCTAAAGAGCGACTCTCGGATAAATTGTCACAAAGACAAATTCTTCTTTAGATTAACCGAGAGTATAGTCTCATCAGACTCATTAATAATTCTGAAGTAGACGCTCCTCGGACGTCGTCCGCGCTCCTTCGATTCAGGCTCCCGCCCAAATGGTAGCCAAAAATATTGTGCAATTCCAATGCATTACAGCCTCTTCACTATGGCGCATTACCGTGTTGCGTATTACCCGAATTGGGGAATCGATGACTTAGAAGACGTGAGTAGGCTGGGAGGTGCCCGACCACGATCTTCCACCGTGCCCGCGAGCGTGCCAGTGCGTTCCGCAGCCACGCGACCTGGTGTTCGGGTCCTCGGCCCACCAATAGCCACGACAGATCTCTTGAATCGCTCGCCGACGTTGCGCGAGTGGGATTGAGCTGGCTTCGTCAGCCCGCTGAACGGCATCTCCCCGGACGCCATCAACACCGACCAGCGCAAGGGTCTACGCGACGTTGGCACGAACGCGACGGTCAACATCGATGGCGTCGCCTACTATGGAACCGGCTACACGAGCGACGGAAGCAACAGGGCCGCGGTGATGGAGGCGATGCAGGTCCATCGCCGGCTCGAATGGTTCGCCAAAGAGGTCGAAGCCGACCCCGGCTTCCTGACCCGACCGCCACTTCAAGCCGGCGTGAAACCGGTCACGGAGCCCGACCTGCATTTTCATGTGAGCGTGGGTGGCTGGGGCGTCTACGAGGCGAAGAGCAGAACCTTCCTCACCCTGCCGTAGCGCCGCTCTGGTCGATGGGAAGGCCCGCTCGGCCGCAAGGGCGGCCGAGCGGCACACCGCTAGCCAAACAGATCCTGCTGTTCCCAGCGTGCGCGACGGACGCGCCAGGTTTTGGTTTCGGCGAACTCCTCCAGCAGCGCCGTGACGATCGCGATGGGACCACCGGCTTCCTCGACTTCGCCGACGCTGCAGAACTCCGACTTGTAGCCGGTGTCAGTGATCGGCAGCGGAGCGCCCTTCGGCTCCAAGACCTGAATCTCCAGGTGAGCGTAGGGCGTGCCAACACCCTTGGCGCCCAGACCAAGCCAATCCGGCTCATAGCTGACGAGGATGGTGACGCCTTCCCAGACGAAGGTTTCGGTGGTGATGACGCGCGCCTCGGTCGCTTCGGAATTCAGCTCTTCGAGCATGTTCGATCTCCGCATCCCGCGAGACCATCTCGCGGCTGATGGGAGCCGGCCGAACCTTGTGAAAGCGTCGGTCGTCACACCCCGCGCTATGCGCGCCGGTGGAGCGAAGCTGGGTTGACGAACGAGCCGCACGGTTCAGGTTCCCGAAATCAGCCGCCATGGGGCGCCGGGCTGCCGGGGCGCTACGTTGCGCTGTCAGGGATTTCCGCAAGTGAGTAGCTCGTGCTGCGACCGCCTCCGGGGTCTTTGACGAGGATGCCGAGCCGCACCAACGCATCGATATCGCGTAGCGCCGTGTCCTGGGATGACTTGGTCAGCGCCGCCCATTTGGAGGTGCTGAGCTTGCCCTCGAAGCCATCGAGCAACCGATTGATGACCTTGCGCTGCCGGTCGTTGAGCGCCGCGTCGGCATGCGCTTCCCAGAAGCTGGCCTTGGCGAGCACGCTGCCCAAAATGATCTCCGCGCCGGCGAAGGCGCGGTCCAGACAGTCCAGAAACCACGTCAGCCAGGCGGTGACGTCGCCGTCGCCCTTCTGGGTGAACTCCAGGATGTCGTAGTAGGCGCGCCGCTCGATGCGGATCTGAGCCGACAGGCTGTAGAAGCGCTGAGTGCTCTGTTCGGCGCGGGCCAACGCCATATCGCCGATCGCGCGCGCGATCCGACCATTGCCGTCCTCGAACGGGTGGATGGTGACGAACCACAGATGAGCGAGCGCGGCCTTGATCACAGGATCGACGGGCGGACCCGCTTCGAACCACTCCAGGAAGGCGCGCATCTCCGCCGCAAGCGTGTCGGCGGCCAGCGCCTGATAGTGCACCTTCTCGCGACCGATGGGACCGGAGACCACCTGCATGGGGCCATCGGCATCCTGCCGCCAGGCCCCGACAGTGATGCGGCTCATGCCGCTGCGCCCCGTCGGAAAAAGCGCCGCATGCCACCCGAAGAGGCGCTCTTCCGTCAGCGGCTGGACATAGTTCTGGGTCGCGTCGAGCATCATTTCGACGACGCCATCGACGTGGCGCTCGACCGGCGTAAGCGCGCCGATATCCATACCGAGCCGCCGCGCAATCGAGGAGCGCACCTGATCCTTGTCCAGGACTTCGCCCTCGATCTCACTCGATTTCACGACATCTTCGGTGAGGGTGTGCAGGACGGCTTCCGCCCGCAACTGAAAGCCCAAGCGCTCCATGCGGGCGAGCAAACGCCCCTGCCGATGGCGCACCGCGCCCAGGCGCTCTTCAAGCTTCTCGGAGCTCCACCGAAGCGCGGGCCAGTCAGCGAGCTGATGGATGTAGGTCGGCATAATTCTCCGCACGTTATGCGGAGAATATCGCAGCTATTCACCGCAAACGCAAGCATAATCACCGCATGAGATGCGGAGAATAGGCCGATCATTCACCGCCTACAGCTGGCAGTACGCGACGTACCCGCTTGGCTTGTTGGCGGCGGCTCACGACCATTGCTTGAGCGATGCATAGTTCCTGAAGAATCGCAGGTTCTGGTATCGTTCCTCGATGAACGAGCGAACCACCAAGATCGGCGCTTCGATGCCGAACATTTTTTCGCCACAGCTTAAGCTGGGCTCGTCGCTTAGCGAGCTAACTCAACGTACCCCCAATCTCAGCGCCTTGATTGCGGCCAGTCCGGCCATGCAAAGGCCGATCGCGCCGGCGCTAGCGGCGCAGATTGAAGCTCTGCAAGCGCAGTGGAAGGGCCTGGTTTTCCAGCCGCCAATTTGGCTCCTCCAGCTACGCGAGATCAGCACCCAGCACTCGCAACGGATGGCGTCCGTCGCCGACCACATCAACAAGGCTTACGAGCCACTGCGAGAGGTTTTCGGTAGGATCGCCCGCTCGGCGAAAGAGTGCGAACGCATTGAAGCCGCAGGTTGGCTGCCGCACTACACGACGCCCTTTGCTGAAGCTGCTGCGTGTGGCGAAGACGCGGAAGCCGTCGCGATGTGCCTGGAGGACCACTACACGCAGCAATGGCCAAACGTGAGGGCTGCGTTCCTCGAGCGGCTGGAGAAGTACAACATCGACGACGAGGCCAAGGCGACATTCGTCGAAGTCCTCGACAATCACAGTGATGGACGATTTCGGGGGACGGCCCGGACTCTCTTTCCGGAGTTGGAACGCGTCGCTCGCATCGAGCTTCACGCCGGAGCGATGGAAGGGCTTACGAGCCAGCGGGAACTGCGCGATCGAGCAAGTGATCTGCCTCTGAGTGCGGCGGAGCCTGGCGGCGTCTACTCCATGGCGCTTTTCACGAAGCTCATCGATCACCTTTACGCCTCGACGAAGACACCGGATCAGCTCGCCGCGGTAGCGGCCGATCCGGTGCCGAACCGACACGCGGCGCTTCATGGATTTCTGCCCTACGCGACGCGCCAAAACAGCGTGAACGCGCTGATCATGACCGACTTCATCTTCCAGCTCGTCTGCGCGATGAAGGAGGAAACGAAGGCCGCCGACGCGGAGGAGAAGTAGGTCGTCCCATCGCTCCGCGGCTCGTCGAGCGTGAGTCGGGGTCGCATCAGTGGCCCGGGCCGCCGGTGTTACGCTAGGCCCCCACGAATCGAGTCGCCGCACGCGCAGGCCATCATGACCGAACACGCCGCCGTCGAGCTGGTGCTCGACACGAACTGCTTCGTGCAGCTGCGCGATCTCGCAGATCTGCGTTGGCGCGATCTGTTTCTCGGCAAAACGGAAATCACGCTGGTAGTCACCGACATGGTGATCCGCGAGTTGGATCGCATGAAGAGTGGGACCAACCGACGTTTACGCGATCGTTCGCGGGCCGCGCTGGCGCTGCTCGAGGCCGCCGCGGATGAACCGGATCAACGGCTCAAGCTGCGAAGCACACCCATTGCCCTCACGCTGTTGCTTGACGACAGCTCGATCGATTGGGGTCGGCACGCGGACCTCGATCCGACACGCAATGATGACCACCTGGTGGCGGTCGCGCGGCAGCGCTCGGACGCAGGCGAGGTGATCCTGTTCACCCATGACACCGGCCCCTACCTTCGCGCCCGCAAACTGAAGCTCGCCGCAACGAAGCCGCCTGAGGGTTGGCTGCTGCCGCCTCAAGAGGACGAGCAGGTGAAGGAGAACCGTCGCTTGCGGGCGGCGCTCGACGCCGCTCTGGCGAATGGGCCAAAGATCGAGGCGATCGCTGTCGATGCAGCGGGCGAGCCGGTAGCACGCATCGTCGGCCGCACACCGCTCTTACCCTATCTGCCTCAAGCGGTGGTGGATCGGATGGCGCGAGCGTTCCTGGATGCGCATCCCCGCCAAGAAGATCACACGCCCGCTTGGCCGCCCTCAATGCTCGGTGAACCGGGGCAACCAGCCTACTACGGCGAGTACGCGGCGTTTTCGTCGTCTGTTTCAGCAACGTTCGGCAAGCTGCCAGAAGCGATGAAGCGTGCCGGTCAAGCCGTGCGTGTTCGCTATCAGCTCCGCAACGATAGCAGCCACACGGCCGAGCGACTCATCGTGAACTTCGACGTGCAGGGCGACTGCATCACGCTCGCCAATAAGGATTTCCAGCGCCAAGTTGGCATTGGGTTGATCAAGCTGCCGCGCATCCCGAAGCCGCCAGATCCGTTTCCGCACGTCGTGATTCCCGGAACGTGGAATCGTCCGCGCGACCCGACGCGCCTCTATTGGGAGGAGCAGCCGGCAGCGGACCAGGGCGCCGGCTCCCTCATTTGCGAAGAGTTCCGGCCCCAGACGCGGTTGGTGGTCGAGTTCGTGGTGCGACCGGTTCAACTCGCCGAGCAGGCGGGAAGCGTGACGTTCTGCGCTAGCGCAACAAACCTCGCGGCTCCTATCCGCCAAGAGTTTACGCTGAGCCTGCGCGAAGAGCGCGCCGAGTGGATTGATCCAGACGTCCTAGAACTGCTCCCGCCGGTAGTGAGGCCGGTATTGCGCGCCGCGCAGGCCGCTGGGGAACTCGATGGGCTCTCCTATGAACCGCCGCCTGTGCTCAGTGTTGAGGAGCGGCTCGGGCTCAATCGCCCTGCGTGACTGCCGTTGGAGGGCCGCAAATGGGCCAGCAAGACCGGCCCGGTGCCCAAGCGCACGAGTCGAGTAAGTCGCGTTGCTCACAGCGCGCGCGGCGGACAGGCGCAATTTCAGCAGATGGGCAACGCAGCCATCGGGCATCGGCTCTAGCCCAGCCATTGGCAACCAAATGAAGACAGCAGGTCTAAGGACTACGTTTGGTGTGCGTAACCCCTGATGGGGCCCAAGCGTAACGCTCCGTTCAAGGCCGCTAAGCCGAACATTGAGACATCACGAAGCGGGGCTGGGTACCGTCTCATCCCGCCGCCGCATGGCCACTCTTCGCCCCGCCGTCGGCTACGGGTGAGGCCGACCCAACGCCCTCCACTGTCTGGACTGGTGCCTCCCCAGATGCGTCTTCGCGCCCGGGATCGGCCCTGCCCGAGCGCCAACCTGGCGAGGGCGGGGTCATGGACCGGGCGCGACGTCTGGCCGCCCGCGCTGACCGCAGCCACCCAACGAGGAGGCCGCGGGCTGCCGCTACCTCCCTTGCCGCCTTGCCGAGCTACCGTTCGCGGGCCTGCGGACCTGTTGCCGCAAAGACTCAGCGGTTGCAGATGCCGCAGGTCAATTCAACCAATACGCGAACCTTGATTGGGCGCACGTCGCTTGCGATGTATAAGTGCACCCATTGCGATTTCTGACCCTTGTGTTGCTCGGCAGGCAAAGAACTGGGGGTATGGGGTGGCCATCTATCACCTGCGCTTGAAGGTGATCTCGCGAGCCTTGGGTCGAGCTCCCCGTCCGGGTGGGGCAACCCGGCGCTCGGCCGTTGCGGCGGCGGCCTACCGGTCCGGCGAACGGCTCTTCGACGCCGCCCAGGGCATCTGGTTCAGCTATGACAAGCCGGACGTCGTCCACAACGAGATCATGGCGCCGGTGGAGCGCGAGGCCGCGCCCTGGGTCTATGACCGCCAGGACCTGTGGAACCGGGTGGAAGCCGCGGAGAAGCGGGTTGACGCGCAGCTCTACCGGGAGGTCGAGATCACCCTGCCGCGCGAACTCTCCCGCGCGGACCAGTTGCAGCTGGTGCGCCAGTTTGTGCGCACGCAGTTTGTGGCGAAGGGCATGGTGGCCGACTGGGCGCTGCATGCGCCACCCGCGGCCGACGGGCTGGAACAGCCCCATGCCCATGTGCTGCTGACCCTGCGCCGGCTCGACCCCAACACCCAATCGGGCTTCTCCCGCACCAAGGAGCGGGACTGGAACGAACCGCCGGATATCGCCCGCGCCGTGGCCGAGGCCCGCAAGCGCTTCAACAACACCGGCCTGGCCGAAGACCACGAAGCGCTGGAGCGGATGGAAGCCCTGCGCAATGTGAATGTCTGGCGGGCGGCCTGGGCGAGGGATGCCAATGATGCGCTTGCCGAGGCCGGTTCCACCGCACGCATCGACCACCGCACCCTGGAGAAGCAGGGGATCTTCCGTCTACCGCAGATCAGCCTCGGCATCGCGGCCCATATCGAGAAGGCCTACGACTACATCAAGGATCGCGTCACCCAGTGGGTGGCGATCAAGAAGCGAGCGTCGCTCTACGAAGACGTCGAGCACATCAAGCGCCGCGACCCGGTGGCTCTGGTCACGCTTCTCACCCGATTGAACGACATCGCGGAAGACTTCGCGGCCTCGTTCAGGCGCAACCCGCATCCGGACAAGGATCACGGCCATGAGCACTGATGCGTTTGACGAGATGTTCGCCGGCCGCGGCAGGAAGCCCTTTACGGACCGGGCGGGCCGGGCCGACGACTTCGCCAGCAACCGCCCCACAGACGGCTCCTACCGGCCCTATGGGTTCCTCCCCGCCTCAGGGATCTCCCAGGTGTGCGAGGTCAGTTACTGGATGGACCACACCGACGTCGCGGAGGGGATCGCCTTTCAGTATCGGTTCCTGATGTCGGTCCGCTACACCGGGCACGACGAGCTACGCCTGATGTTGCCTGACTGCGTGGTGGTGATCGAGGGCCACAAGCTGGGCGACCTGCGCGAGCGGCTAGGCCGCCAACAGGTGACCTTCATCCAGGAATACTCGCCGCGCGTCTGGCCGACGCCGCCCCCAGGCGACGCTCCCGTGGTGCTGAAGGTTCGGGTGGTGAAGGGGTGATACTGCGTTGCTTGCCGACGAGCATTGCACTTGTCGAGGGCCGGCAGCTCCAAGAGTTGGGGGAACGGCTGGCGAGGCGTTCACATTCGTGCGCCGGTCGATCCCCTCAAAATGGCAGAATTTGACTCGTTTCGAGAAACATGAAACGCACCCGTTTTATGTTCCCAAGGCTCCAACCAAACAGTGCGGGCAGCAGAATACGGTCGGCCGCGTACAGAGCCACGACCTCCCCTCGGCTGGAGAGACGGGCCACATATTGGTCTTCGCTGATCCGGCGTCTCAGGCGTAGCGGCTACATTGACACTTCGCAGGCCACCAAGCTCCTGAACTCGTATGCAAAGTATCTTGGAATTTGGCGAAACGTGGTTTCCACAGATGCCAGCACGAGAATTCGAGATGAGTATTTTCACGGACATCTAGCAGAATTATTCGTCAATTTGGATAATTCACTCTCCTCCCCCAATGTCGCCGGATCTAATAGCCTAAGCATAAGTTCAATTATTATTGAATTGTGGAAATACAGAGATATAATTGAGGAGAGATATCCAGACTCAGGAGCGATTATCACTGCGGACGAAGAGCTTCCCCACAAGCTTAGCCCACAAAAGAAGCTGGAGTGGATCGACGATTACGTCTGCTCACGTGGGGGGCCGCCGGTCGCGCATCACATCGTTGCGCTGTTTCCGGCAATTGCCGCCCAACCACGCTCCCACTCAGCCAACTTGCCGGCAACAGCACCCGCACGATGGCGAGACGAC
>SCSV01000107.1 GCA_004297555.1 Salinibacterium sp. | reverse complement strand
TGCTATTCCACAGCAGCGAAGACGGCTCGGTGCCGGTCACCGCTTCGCGAGCGCTCGCCGCGGCGCGACCGGATCTCGTGACTTATGAGGAGTTCGGCACCGCCCGGCACACCAAGCTGTGGAACTACGACAGCACCCGCTGGAACGCGGTGATCGCGCGCTGGCTGGGACGCCTCAAGTAGCGACGTCCACTCGCCAGCGCGCGAACAGGCTGCCGGTTTCGTCGAGCAGGAGCTTTTCGAGCGTGAGCGCCCGAGCGCCGAGCGGCTCCGTGCCCAAGGCTGCTAGCCCCGCCTCGGTGAGCACCGGGCTCGTCGTGAGACACAGTTCGTCGACGAGGCCGGATCGCAGCAGCTGACTCGCGAGGTTCGGTCCGCCCTCGCACACGATCGACTCGAACCCCGCGCCGCGCAACGCCTGCACGAGCGAGTTCATCGCGATCGGGGCATCCAGCTCGATGATTCGCGCGTCACCGAGGGTCTCGCGAACGCGGTGGATTGCGGACGCCGCACAGAGCACAATCACGCGCGATACGTCGTCGCCCAGTTGGTGCCCGCTGAAGTCGCCACTCGCGGTGAGGATGGCGAGCGGTGATCGTTTCGGCAATACATAGCCCTCGGCCCGAACCGTCGCGGCCCCCACGAGCACGATGTCGCTCAGTTGCCGGATCACTCCGAGGATGCGCCGGTCCGCCCCGGCGGTGAGCGAGGCCGAGGTGCCATCGGGCCCGATCGCGCTTCCCGACACGCTTGTCACAAGGTTGAGCCGCACCAGCGGGGCGTCGGCCCGGTACCACTCGAGCAATCGGTCGCGGGCGGCGGGGGCATCCAAGTCCAGCGACTCGGCAGGCGAGGGATACGCGCGAGTGAGAATCACGCCGCGATGCGTTCGCGAATCTGTCGCTTCGCGCGGTGCAGCAGTCCGGTCATCCCGCGGATTCGAAGCGGACTGACCGCCTCGGTGAGCCCGAGACTGTGCGGGTAGTCCTCCGGCACCGCGAAGACTTCTTCTGGGGTGAGCCCTTCGAGGCCCTGGGCGATGATCGAGGCGAAGCCGCGGGTCGTCGGTGCTTCCTTCGGGGCGGTCGCGTACATGTGCACGCGCTCCGCGTCGTCCACCTCAAGGAAGATGAACACAGGCGACTGGCATTCCACCACGCGCTCGAACAGATCGGGATGATCGCGGTAGCGCTCCGGCAGTTCCGGCAACTCGTTGGAGAACTCGAGCAGCAGTTGCAGGCGCTCGCGCAGATCGAGGGCGAGGAAGTCCTCGCGGATCTGCGCGAACTGCTCTGGAAGCTGCTGCCCGGTCATCCCCCGATTGTATGTCGGCCGGGTGTCTAGAGCGTCGGTACGGCGCCCGGCTCGAAGCCCTTGACGATGGGCACTCGAACGACCGAGCCCCACTCCGTCCACGAGCCGTCGTAGTTGCGCACGCCCTTGAAGCCGAGCAGGTAGGTGAGCACGAACCAGGTGTGGCTTGAGCGCTCGCCGATGCGGCAGTACGCGATGACTTTGTCGCCGTCCTTCAGGCCGGCGCCTTCGCGGTAAATCGTGTTGAGCTCGTTGAGGGCGCGGAAGGTGCCATCCTCGGCAGCGGCCTTCGCCCACGGCACGCTTTGTGCGCTCGGGATGTGTCCGCCGCGCAGGGCGCCCTCTTCCGGGTAGGCCGGCATGTGGGTGCGCTCGCCGGTGTACTCCTCCGGAGAGCGAACGTCGATGAGCGGATTGCCCAGGTGTGCGAGCACGTCTTCTTTGAAGGCGCGGATCGGAGCGTCGTTGCGCTCGATCACCGGGTACTCGACTGGACTCGGCGTGGACGCCTCAGTCGTGTACGGGCGGCCGTCGGCTTCCCAGCGCGCGCGGCCACCATCGAGGAGTCGCACATCCGGGTGGCCGAAGAGGGTGAAGACCCAGAGTGCGTAGGCGGCCCACCAGTTGCTCTTGTCGCCGTAGATGACGACGGTGGTGTCGCGGCTGATGCCCCGATCACCGAGCAGCTTGGCGAACGCCGGGCCCTGGATGTAGTCGCGGATGACCGGGTCATTGAGGTCGGTGTGCCAGTCGATCTTGACGGCGCCCGGAATGTGGCCGGTCTCATAGAGCAGCACGTCTTCATCGGATTCCACAACAACGAGTCCGGGGTCGCCGAGGTGGGCTTGAAGCCATTCACCCGAAACGAGTTTCTCCGGGTGCGCGTATTCCTGGAACTGGGGGGATGGATCGACTTCAACGGTCATTGTGTGGCCTCCGGTTGGGCAATCTGTTGGCGACGTCGGCCTGCTGTTTCGGCATAGGCTTTAGACGCTCCTACCCACGAATCTACGCACTCGCCGTGTGCACCCACAGGGCCGCTGTAAGACAACGACACAAACCGAGGCTTTTTAATGAGTGCCGCAGCGCAGGCGATCCCCGGCCGGCTTGTCGATCGATTCCCCACTCTCGACGGCGCAGAGATCGTCGCTCACCTCGTGCCGCCGCGCCAGTTCGCGATGGCAACACTCGACTCCTATCGGCCGGACCGCGACTACCCCTCGCAAGGCGCCGCGGTCGCCGCCATCCGTAATTTTCTCGCCGGTTTCGCCGGCGGGGGAGGCTTGTTCGCCCGCAAGAAGGGCGCACCGAGTCTGCCCGGCATCTACCTCGACGGTGGTTTCGGCGTGGGCAAGACCCACCTCCTCGCGGCGTTGTGGCACCTCGCGCCTGAGCGCAAGTACTTCGGCACGTTCATCGAGTACACCGCCCTCGTCGGCGCGCTCGGTTACGCGCCCACAGTCAAGCTGCTCAAGGGCGCCTCCCTGGTGTGCATCGACGAATTCGAACTCGACGACCCTGGGGACACCCGGCTGATCTCGCGCTTGCTCTCCGAGCTCGTCGCCTCGGGCACGCGCATCGCGGCAACGTCGAACACGCCGCCGAACGCCCTCGGTGAGGGCCGCTTCGCCGCGCAGGACTTTCTGCGCGAGATCGACTCGCTCGCGGCGAGCATGGCGGCCATCCGCATTGACGGCCTCGA
>SCSV01000106.1 GCA_004297555.1 Salinibacterium sp. | reverse complement strand
GGCGGCATTCGCGAAGGCTGACGTGGCGGCGTCCGGGCGCGACCCGGACGAGGAGGACGAGTACCGGATCATCGACGAAATCCGGCGCAAGAAGTCGATGCTCGAAGGCGAGCAGGCGCGACTCCGAAGCCTGTTCGAGCGGATGGACAACCTCTACTACCCGGACGCCATTCAGGCTGAAGGCGGGGCCGACCACTGGCCGGAGGGCGCGAAAGCCGGTCGAGTCCACGTCTCGGTCAATACCCCCCCGGTCTACGTAGACGTGCCCGCTTCGCTCCAGGCCGTGACGCCCGTGATGAACTACATCGCGAAGTCGTCCAGTCCCGAGGATCGCGAGCAGGCGGCTCGCGCCGAACGCCTCATGTTCGAGTGGTTCGACGAAGACGAGTTCGAGCTGAAGAACCACAAGGCGTGCGTCATCAAGGGCCTGTACGGCTTCACGTACGGCAAGGTCATGTGGGACGCGCAGGAGAAGCGCCCGACCGTCACCGTCATCGAAGCGCCCGAGAACCTGTACGTCGGTTGGGGCAACAGCGACTACTCGCGCATCGACTGGACGATCTACTGCTACGGCCTCTCGCCCGCCGCGATCACGGAGGACTACGGCCTCGGCGTCGTGCCCGTTGAGGTCGATGGCTCGTTCGTCCCGTACGTCACGACCGGCGACCATCTCGACCCCATCGGCAACGTCTACGGCAGTCAGATCGAACATGGCCGCTCGAAGACTGCCTACGAGCAGATGCAGGTCGAGGTCTACGACTACTGGTACAAGCGGCCGATCCGCAAGGGCAAGTCCGAGATTTGGAACGCCATCTACGTCGGCAACCGGGTCGTCAAGAACAAGAAGCACCCCGAGTACGACGACATCCCGTATCTCCCGCTGCCCAACACCTTTATCCCGAAGTCGCCCTACGGTCGGCCCGAGCTTTACGACCTGGAGCAGTTGTTCCGGGAGACGGACGAGCGGACCACGAACGCCGGCCAGATGATCCAGTCGATCATCGGCGGTCAGATGTGGCAACTCGTCGGTGCCGAAGCGCCCGATGAGGTCCCCGAGAACGCCATGCCCAAGCCCAACGCGGTCGCCGCGCCGGGCCCTGGCAACGAACTCCGGGCCCTTCAGCCCTTCATGCCGCAGTTTGCCATCGAGGACTACATCAAGCGCATTGACTTGGAGAAAGAGGTCGGTTCGGGCCTGAACGAACTGCTCCTCGGCCGGGCCCCGGCTACCATCCTCGGCTCGTCCAAGGCCATCGCCGCGCTCGTCGCCAACTACGAGGCGCGCATCCGCATGAAGCGCGACCTCCTCTACCAGTGGCGCAAGCGCGTCTGGAAGATGGCCGCGAAGGTGTGGTCCGCCAAGAGCGCCGACGTGCGCGACATCATCGACGGCCAGTACCGCATCGAGATCAAGGCCCCCGAACTCACGCCGCGGGACGAACTGGAGAACGCGCAGAAGGCGATCAACCTCGTTCAGAACCGCATCTGGAGCGCGAAGCGCGCGATGGACGCCACGGGCGTCGAAGACCCCGAGGACGAGACGGGCCTAATCCGCGAGGAACAGACCGACCCAGCGCAGAACCCGCAGGCCGTGCTTCAGCAGATGACCATTCTCGGGACCGCCACGCAACTCGGTATGGCACCGCCTCAAACGACCGTCGATCAGTCGCAGAACGCCGTCCGCCAGCTTCAGCGCCCGGCTGGCGGCACGTCCTCCCTGAACGGCCCCGAGAACAGGGCGAACCCGCCCGGAGAGGCGCTTCCGTCGAACGCACAGGCCCCCAACGGGGCCCCGGCGGCGGGCGGCGGTAGCGCCGTCCTCCAGACGCTCGTCAACGGTCAGGGCGCGCAGGGTCGCATCCTCACGCAGACGCCTCTCGGTGGTGGCTGATGGCGCGCAGGGGTAGGTTCGGCCGCACCCGGCGCACCACGTCGAACCTGACCTCGCTCGTCGCGCAGCTCATCCGTGAGCAGCGGGCGGCCGAGGACCGGGCCATCTTCGACGCGTACAAGAACGGCGGGCTGTACAAGGGCGCGCGGGTCGATGACAACGCGATCATCGCCTACATCACGTCGCGGCGGGACTCCATCTCGCAGGATGACCCGCTTTACGACCAGTGGAACAACACCCTCATCCAGACGAAATTCTCGATCGGCGAGCAGAAGATCGGCCTCGCCTTCAAGGAAGGCCGCGCCTCGGCCGGTGACGTGGCCGCGTTCTACCGCGACCAGTTGAAGTCGCTCACCCCCGACTCGGACTTCTACCGCGACGTGGCCGGTCGTGCCGCCGAGTGGGCGAAGTCGGCTGCCGCCGCTGGCCGTGCCGCCGCATCCGCGCGGCTCCGCAAGCAGCTCGAAGCCGCCGAGAAATCGGCCGCTGGCGTCATCGAAGGGTTCAAGGGCATCGACGCGGCGCTCGAACGGGCCGCCCGAGAGGCCGGCATTATCGCGGGCAACCAGTCGCTCACCGACGCGAACGCCTCCGCCCTGTTCGCTCTCATGGACCGTGGCGTCATGGGCGCAGACGGCACCCCGATCACCTACTCCGAGTGGCAGGACGCCGCTGTCGCCTCGTGGAAGGCGCAAGGCACGGTCATCGACCTTCGGAAGCAGGGCGATTTCGCCTATACCGAGCTTCAGAACCAGCGCGACAAGTTCATGTCGGGCTACCTCGTGCAGCTCAACGCGGCCGACGACCGCCAGAAGTACGAAGCCGCGCGGGAAACGTGGCTGACCGCTATCGACAACGCGCAGGGCGACCCCCAGGCGATGATCGACGCGAACGCGAAGTACGCGAAGGTGCTGACCACCATCCGCGACGAGGCGGTCAAGGGGCAACAGCAGAACGACCCCGACTTCATCGGCGGCCTCGCCAGCGAGATCGCGGCCGTGACCGGCAACGAGCCGACCGGACCCACCGTCTCGGACCTCTACGGCTCCTCGTTCGGCGGCGAGCCGGGCGGCGCGGGCGGCTTCGCCACCGGCAACGACGCGCAGGATACATTCGAGGCGACGGTTCGGGCCGTGGCCGATGCCGACGCCCTTGCGACAGGCACCGCGTATCTCGGGCAGACCGAACCCGGTAGCCCGCTGTCGGTCATCCCCTTCCCGACCGGCGGCGCGAACGACCCCTTCGGGCGGGGCGGGCTCGATCAGTCCGTCCAGCCGTCCATCGAGAATATCAACGGCAAGCAGCGCCTCGTCTACCTTCAGGGCACGCCCATTCGGGCCGCTGCCTACGTGGACGACAACGGCAACCCCGTCGCGCAACCGTCACAGCAGGACGTTCTCAATGGGAACGTCAGCCTCAACACGAAGGACGCCCCGGTCCTCGGCTACTCGTTTATGGGCCCGACCGGCACCCTGAGCTACGGCATTCTCCAGCCTGACGGCCGGATGCTGTTTACGAAGGAAAACCCCTTCTCGGGTGGCGCGGTGTCCGCTGACGGCCAGACGTTCCTCATCGCCGACTCCGTGGAGAATGGCATCCCGAACACGCAGGGTCTTCTGAAGCCGCTGTCCCTGAACCCGACAACGGGCGAGGTCGGCGCGACTCTCCTGCCGACCGGGACCACGGTCTCGACCGCGGACATGCTCCGGCTCGTTGACACGGGCGCACTCGCGAACGTCACGCCCGAGGACCGTCAGGCCATCGCCAATCGCGCGATGACCGACGCGCAGAACATCCACGGCGAGCGGGCCACCCAGCCCGACTACCGCGGACAGGGTGCCTCTCTCGCTGACGGCCGCCGCGCTGGCGGCTCCGGCTTCGGTCCGGGCCTCCTCGACATCCTCGACACCGTGCGTGATGGCGTCGGCCAGACGTTCGGTGGGAACAAGGTCGATACGGTGGTTGGCGCACCCCCGACGTTTGATGCTGGGGCTGGCAAGCGGGCGACCGCCGCACCGACCTCGTTGGTCGCGCCGTCCGCTCCGATTGAAACGCCGTACGCGCCGAGGGACTTGGCCTCTCCGGGTGGGGCGAACATCGTCCTGAAGGACTTGGTGCCGACCTATGACCCGAAGACCAGCACCCCGTCCGGGTCATCTCGCGGTTCGGCCGGTGGCTCAGTGTACGCCGCAGTCCAGGGTGAACTCCGCAGGCGACAGGCCAAGAACCCCTACGAGCAGAGGGCTCGTTAGTGCCTAACTTCTACCCTGGCGGACAGGCACGCGCGAAGCCAGCCGCCCCGGCGTTCTCGTCGCAGACGGGACTCGGCGGTGGTGGTGGGTTCGCCGCACCCGAGGACGGGGCCGAGCCCGGTAAGACGGCGTTCGACTTCTCGGACCCGGTGAAGTCCATCGCGAGTGGCATCGGCGGTGTCGGCGAGTTTATCGGCGGTGCCCTCGGCGGCATCGGCGAACTCGGCATCGAGGGCGGGCCGAAGATCAAGAACCTCGGACCCGAGGCAGTCGGGTCGGCCCTCGGCGCTGTCGGAGGCGCTGTCGGCGGCGCGGCCGGGGCCGTCGCATCTTCGCCGGTCGGGCAGGCCGTGGGCGCAGTTGGTGGCGCTGCCATCGGTGTTCTCGGCGCTCCCGGTCGCTTCATGGAGGAGCAGGAGGCAAAACGCCGACTGGCTGTTGCTGGTCTCGCCGACGATCCGGGCGTTGCCAGCATCTTCGGCGGCGCGGACAAGGACATCCCGCCAG
>SCSV01000011.1 GCA_004297555.1 Salinibacterium sp. | reverse complement strand
ATAGAATTTCATCCCCGACCGGTGGACGATCCGGAACGACGGAAACCCAACATCTCAAAGGCGACAAAACTGTTGGGTTGGGTGCCGGAGGTGCACGTCGACGAAGGCCTAGGAGAAACAATCCAGTGGTATCGGAGCCAGCGTGAAACAAAATGAGCCGGCGGGCGAAACCCACGAGCCCCGCCTCTCCATCCTCATGCCCGTCTACAACGAGGCGGCGACTCTCGAGAAGATGCTCGACCGACTGCTCGCGGTCGAGTTTCCGGTGAGTTATGAAATTGTCATCGTCAATGACGGAAGCAAAGACGCCACAGCCGAGATCTTGGATGCCGTCGACAACCCGCATGTGCGCGTGTTCCATCAGCCGGTCAATCGCGGCAAGGGCGCGGCGATCAGTCGCGCCGCCGTGGAAGCCGCCGGCGAATACATGGTCGTGTGCGACGCCGACGAAGAGTACTCTCCGAAGGAAATTCCAAGCCTTCTCGAACCAGTGCTTGCCGGTGAAGCTCGAGTAGTGTTTGGCACCCGGAGTTTTGGAAGTCACACGTCATATTCGTTCTGGTATGTGATGGGGAATAAGGGTGTTACGCTCGCCGCAAACATCCTCTTCAACGCCTATATTTCCGATCTTGAGACGTGCTTCAAGCTCATGCCACTAGAGCTCTACCGATCTCTCAAGATCAAGGAACGCGGGTTCGGCATGGAAGCAGAGGTCACCGCGAAGCTTCTCGCGCGCGGGTACCGACCGTATGAGGTGCCGATCAGCTATCGCGCTCGATCGCGCGAAGAAGGCAAGAAGATCACGGCATGGGATGGCGTAGAAGCCCTGTGGATCCTACTTAAGCTGCGAATTCGCGAAGGATCACGCCGTCGGCCTCCAGAGTAGGGGCTCAGCCTTCGTGATCTTTGTCGCGACTACGCTCGCCTAGGCTTGGCGGGTGCCCCACGATCTCCTCGCCATTGCTCGAGATGTTGCGATCCGAGCTGGGGAGCTTGCTGCACTGCGGCGCTTGCACGTTGTCGAGGTGGCCGCGACCAAGTCCTCGCCTGTGGATGTCGTCACTCAAGCCGATCGCGATGCCGAGGCGCTCATCCGCGCGGCCCTCGCGGATGCCCGTCCGAACGACGGCTTCCTTGGCGAGGAGAGTGGCGCTGAGACGGGCACGAGCGGACTGAACTGGGTGGTGGATCCGATCGATGGCACGGTCAACTACCTCTATGGCATCCCGCACTATGCGGTGAGCATCGCCGTCGTCGAGGGCGAGCCCGACCCGCTGACCTGGGATGCGCTCGCCGGTTGCGTTTTCAATCCGGCATCGGGCGAGCTGTTTACGGCCGAAAAGGGTGGCGGCGCGTTTCTCGGTGGCGCTTCGATTGCCGTCGCAGAAGGGGTGGAACTCTCCCAAGCGCTTGTTGCGACCGGCTTCGGGTACGACTCCGATGTTCGCGCGCGCCAAGGAAAGTTGATTGCGGGGCTATTGCCGCTCGTGCGGGACATCCGCCGACAGGGCACCGCATCACTCGACCTGTGCTTTGTCGCGACGGGTCGCCTCAACGCCTACTTCGAGACCTCACTCGCCCCCTGGGATCATGCAGCAGGCAGTCTCATCGCGCGCGAGGCAGGTGCGCGCGTGAGCGGCCTGAACGAGACCGCTCCGAGCCGCGAATTCACTCTTGCCGGGCACCCGGATGTCGCCGCTCAGCTCGAAACAACCCTGAGAGAACTCTTGACGTAAGCCGGTCGACTGGCCTTCGGCGCGCTCGAAGGATAAAGTTTACGAATCCGTTGCCCGCGCGCGGTTTCAGCGCGCACAATGCCCGAAGAATTGGATCGTCGCTCAGGCGGCGATCTCGTTTTAGAGGAGTGGCCCATGTACCTGCGTGATCACGCCGCGGTGCTGACCCCAGGGCCGCTCGACGCCATGGCGGTGCGCAGGTAGTGGCTTCACCAGACACCGACATTTTCGCCATCCTCGGCCTTGGCCCCACCGCCAAGACAGACGAGCAGGCTGAAGCACCGACACACGGCTCGTCGATGGCCGGATCCTGGTCGCTTGGTTCCTTCGATACTGGAGAGGTGGCGCCGATCGCGCCGGCCGTTTCCGCCCCCGCCATTGCCGCTATGGCACCGCCTCCTGCCATGCCTGCTCCCGTGACGCCGGCTGCCGCGATGCCCGCACCTTCGGCCGTTGGTGGCGCCGTTCCGCCTGCGGCATCCGCTCCGCTCACCCGCAGGCAAGCGCGGATGCAGGAGAACGGTGCCGCCGCATCCGCCGCGCCTGCGGCATCGGTCGTCTCCGGCTCCGATTGGGATACCCTGCTCTCCACAGCCAGGGAAGGCTCCGCCCCGAGCTTCTTCGCCGAGCAGTCGACGACCCAGCCAGTCGGCACGTTGAAGGGCCGCGCCCCGCGGCTGCCGAGAGCGCAGCGCAAGAGCAGAGGGCCGCAGCCGCGTGTGACGTTCAGCGTTGCCTCAACGCGGAGGCGGGCATCCAAAGCGTTCTCGTTTCTTGCTCTGCTCATCGTCGGTGCCTTCGTGGTGTCGACCACGACCCCGACCAGCATCTTCGCCGATCCGTCGTCGTACGCTGCATCGACTCCCGCCGGTTACCGGCAGGCCGACACCCAGACTCTCGCGGTATCTGACCAAGCCGATGATCCCTCGGCTCAACGCGACGCGTTCAACGTGGTCTCGTTCGCCGAGCTTCAACGGCTCGAATATGGCAACAGCATTTACACGTTCACTCCAACCTTCGGGGCGGTGCGCTGGCCGTTCCCGTACTCGGTGACAATATCCTCGGGTTGGGGCGCGCGGGTTGCACCGTGTCTGGGCTGCTCGACGTTCCACAAGGGACTCGACTTCACGCCCGGGGAGGGCAACCCGATCCAAGTGATCGCCGATGGTGTCGTGACGAGCCACACTGACGAAACGTACGGCTTCGGCAACTGCGTGATCATTCAGCACACCATCAACGGTCAGATGGTGGAGAGTCTCTACGCCCATATGCAGCACGGATCCAGCCCACTCAAGGTTGGCGACCACGTTTCGGTCGGCGACTTCGTGGGCCTGGTCGGATCAACAGGTTCATCGACCGGGGCGCACCTGCATTTCGAGGTTCACCCGGACGGCGTGGCAGTCGATCCGTTCAAGTGGCTGACGGCTAACGCCACGAACAAGAGCTAACTGCCCAGCCACACCGTCGTGTCGCGGGGTAGAACCCGATCGACGATCGTTTCGCTCGCCAGCAGGATCTCGGCATCGGGCAGGTCCACGGATTTCGGCCCCAGATTGGAAATCACGGTGACCCCGGCGACTCGGAATGCCACCACGGCGCTGCCGAATCCTCGCAACCATTCCAGCCGCGCGCTCGCGAGGCCATATCGCCGGCGCAATTGCAGCGCCGCGCGGTAGAGCTCGAGGGTGCTACCCGGTTTACCCGCCTGAGATGCGCGTGCATAAGCACCCCAATCCGACGGCTGCGGCAGCCAGCTCTTGCCCGAGGCACTGAAGCCGAACGCGGGCTCGCCAGCCTCCCAAGGGATCGGCACACGGCATCCGTCCCGCCCGTATTTTTCGCCTTTGGTGCGAAACCAGGTGGGGTCTTGCCGGGCCGAGTCGGGCAACTCGATGTCTTCGGGCAGGCCGAGCTCTTCGCCTTGGTAGAGGTAGGCGCTTCCGGGCAGGGCGAGCATGAGGGATGTCGCGGCGCGAGCCCGGCGCAACCCCACGGCGCGGTCGGGCTTACCCGGTGACTTCGGGCCAATGCCGGCCCCCTGGGGACTGTCGTGCCTGAGCGCGAGACGAGACGCGTGCCGGACAACATCATGATTGGAGAGCACCCACGTGCTCGGCGCGCCCACGCCCGAGAACGCCTTGATCGATTCTTTGATCACGCGGCGCAGCGCGGGACCCCGCCAAGCGGTGAACATGAAGGCGAAGTTGAAGGCCTGATTCATCTCGTCGGGCCGCACCCATTTCGCGACTTTCTCGAGCGGGTCGACCCAGGCCTCAGCACACAGAACGCGATCGCCCTCGTATTCAGCCAGCACGCGATGCCAGTCGCGCCAGATCTCGTGCACGCCGGGCTGGCCCCAGTAGGGCGGCTCAGCGATCGGTTGCGGGTCCACCATTGTGGGCGCCAGGTCGGTCGCGCCGCCCATGCTCGCGGCCTCGGCAGGGGGCGTGTAGTTCGGCAGCCCGTGCTTCTTGATCATGCCGTGGGCAACATCCACCCGGAACCCGTCGGCACCCCGGTCGAGCCAGAACCGCAGGATGCGCTCGAACTGCTCGCGCACCCAGGGGTTCTCCCAGTTGAGGTCAGGCTGGGAGGAGTCAAAGATGTGCAGGTACCACTGGCCGGGCGTGCCGTCTGGTCGCGCGACGCGGTTCCACATCGAGCCGCCGAATACCGACTCCCAGTTATTAGGTGGGGTCGCACCGCCCTTGCCTTTGCCGTTGCGGAACATGTAGCGATCCCGCTCAGGCGAATTCTCGCCCGCGGCCAGGGCGGCTTGGAACCAGGGGTGCTGGTCGGAGGTGTGATTGGGCACCATGTCGACGATGACTTTGAGGCCGAAACCGTGTGCGGTTTGTAGCAACTCGTCGAAGTCGGCGAGCGTGCCGAAGAGCGGGTCGACGTCGCAATAGTCGGAGACGTCGTAGCCGGCATCCTTCTGGGGCGAGCGGAAGAACGGCGAGAGCCAGACCGCATCGATGCCGAGTTCGGCGAGGGCCGGGAGGCGTTTGGTGATGCCCGGCAGGTCGCCGACGCCATCCCCGTTGGAGTCCGAGAACGACCTCGGGTAGATCTGGTAGATGACCGCGGTGCGCCACCACTCGGTGGCGCTGGGCTGGGACATCCCAACACGATACCGAACGGAAGTGGGGTGCTAGTCTCTTACGGTGCCAAACGGACGGGAACGTTCTTTGCGCGCCCCCTTAGCTCATTGGTAGAGCACTTCCTTGGTAAGGAAGAGGTAGTGGGTCCGATTCCCACAGGGGGCTCGGTATACGCTCAAAGAAGCGGATGCCACGTGGCTGGGTAGCTCAGTTGGTGAGAGCGCACGACTCATAATCGTGAGGTCGCGGGTTCGAATCCCGCCCCAGCTACTTGAAACGCACAGAGGCGCGAGGCCGCGAGATCCGGCACGAGATCCAAGCCCTGCGGATGATCGCGGTGCTCGCTGTCGTGCTGTTCCACTTCTGGCCGGCCAGAGTGCCCGGTGGATTCGTCGGGGTCGACGTCTTCTTCGTCATCTCCGGGTATCTGATCACGTCACATCTACTTTCGGAATTGCGGGACTCTGGCCGCATCTCATTTGCCGCGTTCTATGCGCGACGCGCGCGACGCATCCTGCCCGCCGCCACCGTGGTCCTGCTCGCGTGCCTCGCTGGGGTGATTGCGATTTCGTCTATGGTCGACTGGCAAGGATTCGTCGGCCAGATTCTCGCAAGCACCGCCTTCGTCGAAAACTGGTGGCTTGCTGCGGCGAGCGTGGATTACCTCGGGGCGACGGCGCTGCCCTCACCGGTTCAGCACTATTGGTCTCTTTCTGTCGAAGAGCAGTTCTATGTTCTCTGGCCCGCCCTGCTTGCTGGGGTCTATTGGGCCACGTCGCGATACTTGCCGGGGTCTTCCCGCCGGGTGTTAGGGATTGTGCTTGGCCTGGTCGCCACGGCCTCGCTGGCCTTTTCGATTCTGACGACCATGAGCAACCCGAACTCGGCGTTCTTCAATACTGCGGCGCGGTTCTGGGAACTCGCGGCCGGTGGTCTCCTCGCCTATTTCGGCGTTTCCGTCTCTAGGGTGCCCGCGATTCGGCTGGTCGCCTCGCTCCTGGGTTGGGCACTCATCGCCGCGAGCCTGATTCTGTTCACTGCGGTGACCCCGTTCCCGGGCTACGCGGCTGCACTCCCGGTCGCGGGCACAGTTCTGGTCATCTGGGCTGGTGTGCCGAGCGAGTTTCGGTTCTGGCAGGTTCTCAATGACAACGCGCTCGTGCGGCATCTTGCTGGGACGTCATTCGCTGCGTATCTCTGG
>SCSV01000105.1 GCA_004297555.1 Salinibacterium sp. | reverse complement strand
CGGGGCTTCATCAAGCAGATCGGTCAGCTGAATGCCGACCACACCGGCGATAGCGGTGAGCAGTGTCAGGCGCGGTTCTCGGCGGCCATTTTCGAGGAGCGAGAGCTGGCTCCCCGCAATTCCGACCTTTTCGCCGAGCTGATCGAGGGTCAATCCAGCAGCCGTGCGGAAATGTCGAATTCGCTGTCCGAGGGTTACAAGATCACTCATACCTTGAGAATAGCGAAAGATTGCCCGATCTTTCGACCCGGATTGTAGAATGACAGGTCCTAGGGTCCCCCATAGTTGAAGAACACCCCCTTCTTCGCTCGGAAAGGAACTGCCATGAGCATTGCCGCCGCGGTCCGAGAGCAGTCACCAGCCCCAGCCGGCGCTAACGAAGCGATCGTTGCCTGGGTTGACGAGATTGCCGCCATTACTTCGCCCGATGAGGTCGTCTGGTGCGACGGCTCTCAGTCGGAATGGGACGCCCTGGCACAGTCCATGGTCGAGTCCGGCACCCTGACGCAGCTCAACCCTGAGCACCGCCCCCACAGCTTCCTCGCGCGCAGCGACCCCAGTGACGTCGCTCGTGTTGAGGCCCGCACCTTCATCTGCTCAGAGACGCCCGAAGAGGCCGGCCCCACCAACAACTGGCGCGACCCGGCCGAGATGCGTTCGACCCTCGACGGCCTGTTCCAGGGCTGCATGACTGGTCGCACGATGTACGTCATGCCGTTCTCGATGGGCCCGCTCGGCTCGCCGCTCTCCAAGTTCGGCGTGCAGATCACTGACTCCCCCTACGTCGTCATCAGCATGGCCGTGATGACCCGCATGGGTTCCGCCGCGCTCGAACTGATTGGCGACGACACCGAATGGGTGCGCGCCATCCACAGTGTCGGCTCCCCGCTCAAGCCGGGTCAGGTGGATGTCGCGTGGCCCTGCAACGAGACCAAGTACATTTCGCACTTCCCCGACACTCGCGAGATCTGGTCGTTCGGCTCCGCTTACGGCGGCAACGCCCTGCTCGCGAAGAAGTCGTTCGCGCTGCGCATCGCATCCGTCATCGCTCGTGATGAGGGATGGCTCGCCGAGCACATGCTCATCATCAAGGTCACCAACCCGCGCGGTCGCGTCTTCCACCTTGCGGCGGCATTCCCGAGCGCTTGTGGCAAGACCAACCTCGCGATGATGAAGGCGACGATTCCGGGCTGGAAGATCGAGACGATCGGCGACGACATCGCCTGGCTCGGCAAGGGTGCGGATGGCCGCTTGCGCGCCATCAACCCCGAAGCCGGGTTCTTCGGCGTCGCGCCGGGAACCGGGTTCGGCACCAACGCCACGGCGATGGAGACCATCTGGGGAAACACCGTCTTCACGAACGTCGCGCTCACCGACACCGGCGACGTCTGGTGGGAGGGCATGACCGACACTCCCCCGGAGCACGTCATCGACTGGCAGGGCAACGACTGGACTCCCGAGTCCGGCCGCCTCGCCGCCCACCCGAACGCCCGGTTCACGGTGGCTGCGCGCCAGTGCCCGAGCATCTCGGACGACTGGGAAGACCCCGAGGGCGTTGTCATCGACGCGATCATCTTCGGTGGTCGCCGCGCCACCAACGTGCCGCTTGTTCTCGAAGCCCGCGACTGGGAGCACGGCGTCTACCTCGGCGCCACGATCTCCTCGGAGCGCACCGCTGCTGCGGAAGGAACCCTCGGCGAGCTTCGCCGTGACCCCTTCGCGATGCTGCCGTTCTGCGGATACAACATGGCCGACCACTGGGCGCACTGGCTCTCGGTGGGAGCCGACCTGGGCGACTCGGTTCCGCGCATCTTCCAGGTCAACTGGTTCCGCAAGGGTACCGACGGCCGCTTCCTCTGGCCTGGCTTCGGCGAGAACTCGCGCGTCATCGCGTGGATCCTCGACCGGGTCGATGGTGCGGTTGCGGCAACGGACAGCGCGATCGGGCTGCTCCCGGCAAAGGGTGCGCTCAACATCGACGGCCTTGATGTGACCGACGCGGACATGGACGAGTTGTTTGCAATTGACAAGGCGCTCTGGCTCACCGAGACCGACTCCACCGAAACGTTCTTCGACACCTTCGACGGGCGCGTCCCGGCAGGCGTCACCAAGCAACTCGAAACGCTGCGCAAAAACCTGTCCTGAATCGTCTCGCGAGTCCTAGGTTTCGCGATACTTGACAGATGGCCATCACCTTCGTCGTCGTTCCGCAATGGCAAGGCTCGGGTTCTGCTCGCGCAATGCGGCTTGTTGATGGGGCTGAAGCCATCCGTGGGGATCTGCCCTCGGCGATGACCCGTGTGGTGGACGTGCCGCTCGAGGCGGGTGACGAGCAGGGCACGGGCATCCACCGCATGAGTTCGGTCGCGGTTGTGCGCGACCGCCTGGCTGAGGTGCTGGAAAGCATCACCGGCCCGGCGGTCACCATCGGCGGCGATTGCGGTGTGGAACTCGGCGCCATCGCTCACGTGCTCTCGGGCGAGGGCGCGGAGAATGTCGCGGTGGTCTGGTTCGACGCGCATCCCGATCTGAACACTGTCGAGTCGAGCCCCTCCGGCGCGTTCGGCGGAATGGTGTTGCGCACACTGCTCGGCGAAGGACCGGCCGCCCTGGTGCCGGCGACGCCGTTGACAACAGACCGCGTGATCCTGGTCGGGGCCCGGGCTTTTGATGTCTCGGAGGCCGAGTTTCTCGATCGCACCTCGCTGCGCAGCATCGGCGTTGCCGATGCGACCGCCAAGAGCGTTGTCGCCGCGGTCAAGAAGACCGGCGCGAGGAGTGTGTACATTCACGTCGATCTCGATGTGCTCGACCCGGGCGCCTTCACCGGGCTCGGCTACCCAGAACCATTCGGGATGACCGCAGACACCCTTGTCAAAACGGTCAAGGCCCTCGTCGCAGGATTTGAGCTCGCGGGCGCCGGCATCACCGAATTCGCGCCCGCAGCGGCGAGCGATGCGGTGGATGACCTGCCGACGATCCTCCGACTGGTGGGTGCTTTCACCTCTGGCAGTTGAACCCCGCAGTCATGTAGGTTTCGAGTGCGAAAGGGGACCCATGCCCACCATCCGATCGACAAGCGCGCTCGTCGCGATCACGTCCATTGCAGTGCTCGCACTCACGGCGTGTGCGGCCCCACAAACCGTGGAACCAAGCGAGACCCCGACCGCAGACGCCAGCCCGAGCCCGACACCGACGGCCGTCCCGATGGTGTACGAACAGCCGACGGACTGCGAGCAACTGCTGCCGCAGAGCCGCCGCGACTCGTTCACTGCGGAGCACCTCGTGCTGCTCGGCGGCCCGGGAGGCAAGTTCGGCAACGACTACCTCGCGGACGAGACTCCTGAAGAGCAGGCTGGCGGGCTCACCTGCATATGGGGCGATAACGCCAGCAACAACAGCGCATTCACGGTGTCCGCCGCCCCCCTCACAGCCGAGAACCGCTCGCCGATCATCGACACCCTGATCGCCCAAGGCCTCAATGCTGGCACCGCCGGCAACACCAACACCTTCGGCGAGCAGGGCGACACCACCGAGGCGCCCGCGATTCTCAACGTGTTGCGTTCAGACAGCTGGATCTCGGTGATTAGCACCAAGGGCGGTCTCGCCAAGTCGGAAGAATGCCAAGCGATCGCCGACGACGTTGCGAAGGCTGTGTACCGCGCAGCCTGAGTTACTTGAGCGACTTCTGCATCATCACGGTGCCGAGCCAGCGGTCGAACTTGAAGCCGACCCGGCCCATATGACCGACCTGCTTGAAGCCGAACTTGCGGTGCATCTCTATTGAGGCATCCGCGCCCCGGTCGGCGATGACAGCGATGATCTCCTTAATGCCCGCCGCTCTCGCCCGCTCCATGAGCTCACCCAAGAGCGCCTTGCCGAGGCCCTTGCCGGTGGCGGTCGGCCCCAGGTAGATCGAGTTCTCGACCGTGAACCGATAGGACGCCTTCTCGCGCCACGGGTACACGAACGCGAACCCCAAAATCTGCTGCGCCGGGTTCTCAGCGAGGATGAACGGCAGGCCCTTCGACTGGATCTTCTCGAACTTGCGCTTCATCGCGGTGAGCGTCATGGCCTTCTCGTCAAAGGTGACCGTCGAGTTGCGCACGTAGTGGTTGTAGATCAACAGGATGGCCGGAAGGTCGATTTCCGTGGCATCCCGAATCGTGTACTCGAACGGTGTCTCGGGCGCAGGCTGCGGTCTGAGATGCGGCGGGAGGCGACGGCGGGCCTGATACTCCTCCTCCAGCATGCAGCGATCCTACGCCTGCGATTCGGACGCGTCACGGTCGACTCTCCAGTCGATCGGCGCCGCGCCCTGAGCCACGAGCAACTCGTTTGCGCGGCTGAACGGGCGCGATCCGAAGAATCCACCCTGGGCCGAGAGCGGGCTCGGATGCGGCGATTGGATGATCGGAGTCGCGCCGAGCAGAGGCGTCAACCCCGCGGCATCCCGGCCCCACAGAATCGCGACGAGCGGCTGATTGCGGGCGACGAGAGCACGAATAGCCGCTTCGGTCACCGCTTCCCAGCCCTTGCCGCGGTGCGAACCGGCCGCCCCCGCCTCGACCGTGAGCACGCGGTTCAGCAGCATCGCGCCGTTCTCGGCCCAAGCACTCAGGTCGCCGTGCGCGGGGATCGGAATACCGAGATCGTCGCGTAGCTCGCGATAGATGTTCTGCAGGCTGCGCGGCAGCGGGCGAACGGCGCGGTCAACAGCAAAAGACAGGCCGATCGGATGCCCGGGGTTCGGGTACGGGTCCTGCCCGACGATCAACACCCGCACGTTCGACAGCGGAAAACAGAATGCGCGCAAGACGTTCTGGCCCGCCGGCAGGTACCGCTTTCCGGCTGCCGTCTCGGCGCGCAGAAAGTCCCCCATCGCTGCAATCTGCGGGGCAACAGGTTCGAGCGCCGCGGCCCAAGTCGGGTCGATGAGATCGGCGAGCGGGGTTCGCTGCACGCGCCCCGTGTTGTTCATCGCTTAAAAATAGCGCCGGTAGTGTTGTTGCGATGAGCACCGCAACGAGCGCAAGCGCGAGCCCGAAACCGCGCGTGGCGTTTTGGGACAATGCCCGCTTCGTCGCCGTCACCCTCGTCGTCGTCGACCACGCCATCCAGCGCCTGACATCGTCCTCCGATCACGCGCTCACGGTGTACCTGTTCATCTACGCCTTCCACGTGCCCGCGTTCGCAGTGATCAGCGGCTACTTCTCCAGGTCGGGACCGCTTAGCAACGAGCAGATCAAGAAGATCCTCACGCACATCGTGCTGCCGTACGTCATCATGGAGATCATCTGGACGGTCATCCAATGGCTCGTAGAAGGCAAGGTCGGCTTCAACCCGAGCATTGCGCGCTGGACCCTCTGGTTTCTTCTCGCTCTGGGCATCTTCCGCCTTGTGCTGCCCTACCTCGCGCTCGTGAAATGGCCGCTGTTCTGGGCGGTCGTCCTGTCGATCGGCGTCGGCTACCTGCACAACGTCGACACCACCTTCTCGCTGTCGCGGGCGTTCGGGATCCTGCCGTTCTTCCTATTGGGCTGGCAGTTGCGGCGCTGGGGCATCATGGACCGTTGGATGGCTGCCACCCGCGCCGTGTGGTGGGTGCGCGCCGCTGCTGCTGCTGTCATGGCGGCGTGGATGGGCGTCGTGCTGGCGTTGATCGGCACCTGGCGCGCATTCGATCTCCAGCACTGGTTCTTCTACGACCGCTCCTACCACGCCCTCGGCAACAACGATTGGACCGGCGGACTGATTCGGCTTGGACTCATCCTTCTCGCGGTGCTGCTCGTCGGGGCCTTCTTCGTGCTTATGCCACGCTCACACAGTTGGCTGAGCGGCTTCGGCGAGGCCACCATGTACATCTACCTGCTGCACACCTTCGTGCTCTACCCGATCCGGCAGTCCGGCATTCTGCACGGCCAGGAATCCGACGTGTGGCTGATCGGGATGATCGCCTTCGCCATCGTCGTGTCGATCGCGCTTGCGAGTGGCCCGGTTCGCAAGGTATTCCGGCCCCTGGTCGAACCCCGCGCCGAGTGGCTTTTCCAGCGGCTGCCCGAGGCTGAGCCTCCAGCACCATCATCCCCAGCACCGAAGTCTGACTAACTAGACCTCCGCGAACGCCCTCGGGTCGACACGCTTCGGCAGCGCGAAGACGAGCGCGAACGCGAGCACGCTGATCGCGGCGCTCGCCGCCATCGCGAGGGTGGCGCTGTGGCCGAAGCCGGTTGCGAGGGCATCCGCGGTGCGACCCTTGATCTCGAGCGTCCCGAAAAGGATGCTGCCGATGACGGCGATACCAATCGCGGCGCCGACACGCTGCATCGTGCCGATGACACCGCTCGCCGCTCCGGCCTCGGCGCGGTCAACCGTCGCGACGATGAACTGCGCGTTCGGTGCGATGAACATTCCACTGCCAAGACCGGCGATAAGCAGCGGGCCGAGTAGCTCCCAGTTGGTGAGGTCAGCCGAGGGCACCGTTGAGAGCACGACCCAGAGCGCGATGAGTCCGATGCTGAGCATGCCAACCCCGATCACCAGCACGGTGCGCCCGAGCTTCGCCGCGAGTCGATGACTTTGGGATGCCCCGACGATGTTGCCTATAGCGAACGGGATCGACACGAAACCCGATTCGAGCGCTGAATGGCCAAGGCCGACCTGCCACAGGATCGAGATCGTGAAGAAGATGCTCGTGAATGCAGCGAAGAACGCGAGAGCCAGCACCGCGCCTCCGGCGAACGAGGGGTGCGAGAACAAGTGCGGCGGCACGAGCGGACTGCGTCCCGAAGCGTCGACGTGTCGCTCCCATAGCGCGAAGAGACCGATGAGCAGGATGCCGCCTGCCAGGGAGAGGAACGTCCAGAGCGGCCATCCCTCGTCCTCGCCCTGAATGAGCGGAACGAGAATCGCGACGAGGCCGCCCGTCACGAGTAACAGGCCCAGCAAGTCAGTGCTGAGCACTTTGCCTTCTGCGCCACCCGGCAGCAACACGAATGCGGCGGTGACCGCGATCACGCCAATCGGAAGGTTCACGCCGAACACGAGCCGCCAGCCCTCATCGGCCCCGAACGCTTCGATGATGAGGCCGCCGACGAGCGGGCCGAGCGCGGTCGAAAACCCGATAACCGCGCCCATGATCGCGAAAGCCTTGCCGCGCATCCGGCCTGGAAACATCAATTGCACAAGCGCGGTGACCGCCGGGAAGAACATTCCGCCGGCCAGGCCCTGCACGACGCGGGCAATGATTAGCTGAGCGCTGTCTTGGGCGAGCCCACAAGCCAGACTCGCGACCGTGAAGAGACTGAGCCCCGCGATGAACATCCACTTGTGGCCGATACGATCTCCGGTTCGCCCGGCCGGAATGAGCGCCAGACCGTACGCAAGGGCGTAGCCGGAGATGATCCACGACAGGGTCGCTTCTGATGCATCCAGGCTCGAGCGGATCGACGGCAGAGCAACGTTGACGATCGTCGTGTCGAGCAGAGCCATGAACATTCCGGCGAGTAGCACCGAGAGGGCGAGCCAGGCTTGGCGGGTGACGGTGGATGCGGGGGCGGTCGCGGTCATGCGCCCAGTGTTTCATGAACCGCAGACGACAGGGGAACAGCGCATTACGCCCCGTGTCGAGCTACGTTGCACGCCGTAGAGGCGCCTGCTTAGGCTCGCACAAGAGCAGTCGACCGATCCGGCTGCCGAAGGGAACGCCATGAGCGACTGGAAGTTCGAGACCCGGCAAGTGCACTCGGGAGCAAAGCCCGATCCCACGACGAACGCCCGCGCTACTCCCATCTACAAGACGACCTCCTACGTCTTCAACGACACCCAACACGCCCAGAACCTGTTCGCGCTCGCCGAGTTCGGCAACATCTACACCCGCTTGATGAACCCCACCACGGATGTCGTCGAGCAGCGGCTCGCAGCACTCGAGGGCGGCACCGCGGCGCTCGCCGTGGCATCCGGTTCTTCAGCGATCACCTATGCGGTGCTCAACATCGCCAACTCAGGCGATCACATCGTTTCTTCGTCGTCGATCTACGGCGGCACCTACAACCTCTTCAAGTACACGCTCGCGCGCCTCGGTATCGAGGTGACCTTTGTCGAAGATCAGGATGACGCCCACGAGTGGGCTGCGGCTATCCGTCCGAACACCAAGCTGTTCTTCGCGGAGACGATCGGCAACCCCAAGATCAACGTGCTCGACATCGAGAAGGTCGCGGCGGTCGCTCACAGCAACCGCATCCCGCTCATCGTCGACAACACGATCGCGACGCCGTACCTGATTCGCCCCTTCGAGTTCGGCGCCGACATCGTCGTGCACTCGGCTACCAAGTTTCTCGGCGGGCACGGCACGGTCATCGCCGGTGTCATCATCGACGGCGGAAAGTTCGCCTGGTCGCAGAATGTCGACAAGTTCCCCGGACTCACTGAACCCGACCCGAGCTACCACGGCGCGAGCTACACAACCGTGCTCGGCGACACGATCGCGTACATCATCAAGGCGCGCGTGCAATTACTGCGCGACACCGGTGCGGCACTCTCGCCCGACAGCTCCTTCGCTCTCATCCAGGGCATCGAGACGCTAAGCCTGCGCATTGAGCGCCACGTGCAGAACGCCCAGGAGATCGCCGAGTGGCTCGACAACCACGACGATGTAGCCTCGGTCAACTACTCCGGTCTGCCGTCGAGCCCGTGGTACGCCGCCGCGAACAAGTACGCCCCCAAGGGCGTCGGCGCGGTGCTGTCCTTCGAGCTCAAAGGCGGGGTGGATGCCGGCCGGGCGCTCGTCGAGAACGTCACCCTCTTCAGCCACCTGGCCAACATCGGGGATGTGCGCAGCCTCATCATCCACCCGGCCTCCACGACGCACTCGCAGCTCTCGCCCGAACAGCAGCTCACCACCGGTGTCACGCCGGGCCTGGTGCGGCTCTCGGTCGGCATTGAGAACATCGACGACCTGAAGGCCGACCTCGAGGCCGGGTTTGCGGCGGCGCGGGCGGTTGCGGCGGAGGCGGCAGCAAGGGCGTAACAAAGGCAGGACGCCACCAGTTCATCCGCGATACTTGATCGACATGGACTGGCAGACATCTGAGGACAGCATGCCCTCAGCCTTCATCACGGAGGCCGAAGCACGCTCCATCCTCGGCAAGCCGCCTGCCACTGGCGCATGGCGCGACGGCGACCCGGTCGGCGAGCGCAAATTCGTCTCGATCGGCGCCATGCAGTTGGAGCGCGGCGGCGAACTGCCGCTCGTGCGCATTGCTTACGAAACCCTCGGCACTCTCAACGACGACGCCTCCAACGCGATCCTTGTGGCGCACGCTCTCACGGGCGACAGCCACGTCGTGGGCGACTCGGGCCCCGGGCATCCGACCGCTGGCTGGTGGAGCGGTCTGATCGGCCCCGGCCGATCGATCGACACCGATCGCTGGTTCGTGGTCTGCCCCAACATGCTCGGCGGCTGCCAGGGCACGACGGGCCCGGCCTCGCACGCACCTGATGGCGCTGAGTGGGGCGGGCGCTTTCCCTTCCTCACCATCCGCGACCAGGTGGATGCGCAGCGCGCGCTCGCGGACGCCCTTGGCATCCAGAAATGGGCCGCAGTCGTCGGTGGCTCGATGGGCGGAATGCAGGCGCTCGAGTGGGCTGTAATGCACCCCGACAGGGTGGAGCGCGTTGCCGTGCTGGCCGCGCCCGCGCTCTCCAGCGCCGACCAGATCGCGCTGAACTCCGTACAGCTCGAGGCGATTCGCACCGACCCCGCCTTCGCCGATGGCAACTATTACGACGCGGCCGACGGCGACGGCCCACACCAGGGCCTCGCGCTCGCGCGCCGCATGGCGCTGCTCAACTACCGCTCCCCTACTGAGCTCAACGACCGCTTCGAGCGCAGTTGGCAGAGCGGCCTCAACCCGCTCGGCGGCGGCGGGCGCTACGCCGTCGAGAGCTACCTCGACTACCACGGAAATAAGTTCACTCGGCGCTTCGATGCCAACAGTTACATCACCCTGGTCGAGGCGATGAACTCGCACGATATCGGCCGGGGCCGCGGCGGCAGCGTCGAGGCGCTCAAGACCATATCGGCACGGATGCTTGTGCTCGGCATCGACAGCGACCGACTGTTCCCACTGCCGGCCCAGCAGCACATCGCCGCCCATGCTCCCGGAAACATCGACGGGGACGTCGCGCACGTCATCAGCTCGCAGTTCGGCCACGACGGATTCCTCATCGAGGACCGTGTCGTCGGCGCTGAGGTCAAGCGCCTGCTGGCTGAATAGCCCGTTAACTCGAAGGGAGACCGCAGCTTGGCTGCGGTCTCCTATCCGACCCCCCGGTCTTAGTCCAACCTGTGACGGTTGAACCCGGCGGCGCCTGTTCGGTGAAACGCCGAGCCGGTTTGGGCGCTAGGACGCCCGCTCCGGCTCTATTTGTGGCTGTACAGAACTGCACGCCCCTCTGGAGAACGACTTTACTGCTCGGATTCTGGTCTGTGACTACGGTGAGGCACCCCCAGTTGTGGGGCGCGGTGTGGCACCATTTCGACAAATGGATCTCGTAGTCAAAGAGCGCGACAGGCTGCTCCAGCGCACAGCCCGCGCCAACGGCTTGAGCTATCTCGTTGCCTCGTTACTGTGTTTCAGCATTCCCGGCGCTCTCGACATCACCCACTATCTCGTCGCCGTCGTTCTTTATCTCGCGATCAGTTTCTGCCTCTACCGCATCGGGGTGAGCCGATCCCTGGTGTGGGTAGGCCTGTGCTTGGCATTCGGAGTCGGTGTCGTCGCGCTGGTAACGATCGGCAACCCGGGCGGACCGAGCACCTTGGTTCTGGCCGGCCTTGAGTTGCTGTGTGCGGCATCCCTCTCGTCCGTCGCGATCGTGCTGACAAGCGAACCCAAGCGGCGGATGCTGTTGCTTGCTGTTTTCGTAGCCTTCAGCGCTAGCGTCGCTGTGCTGCTCGCACCCTTCCAGCCCGCGCTGCGCACCCTGCCACTGCTCGTTCTCGGCTGGACGATCACGACCTTCATCGGCTTCTGGATCGGAGCCGGCGTGCCGCAAGCGACCCGCCGCATCGCGAGCATCGGCCGCGCGCACCGAGCCGAGCGCCAGGCGAGTGAGACGGAAGCGCAGCGCCGGCAGGGTGCGCGCTTGCTGCACGACACGGTGCTCGCGACGCTCACCCTGCTCGCCCACTCCGGGGTGGGTGTCGCACCGGCATCCCTCCGCCAGCAAGCCGCAGACGACGCGCGACTACTTCGCCAGCTTCGGCTCGGCGCGACCCCGACACCGCAGTCCTCCGGCGTCTACTACCTCGAAAAGACCGAAGAAACCGTGCTCGGTACGACCCTCGAATCGGTCAAGCAGCGGTTCGGGCGCATGGGGCTTGAAGTCAGCTGGCACGGCACCGGCCAAGTGCTGCTGCCGAGCGAGGTGCTCGATGCCTTTCTGCTGGCGCTAGCCGAGTGCCTCGAGAATGTTCGCCGCCACTCGGGCGTGACCGAGGCCCACGTGACCATTACCGACGACGAAACCACGGTGCGCGCCATGATCACGGATGCCGGTGTCGGCTTCACTCTCGACGACGTCGATTCCGCGCGACTCGGCTTCAAGGAGTCCGTCGTCGGACGACTCAAGGAGGTGGGCGGCAAGGCCCGCCTGTTTTCCGCCCCCGGTTCGGGAACCACCGTGGTGCTGGAGGTGCCGCGATGAGTTACGCACCGCCCGAGGAGAACACCCTCGGGGTGATCATCGGCAGCAAGTCGCGCCGGCGAGAGGCCGACGCGACGCGACGCGTCATTCGAGCGGCCACACCGCGCCGGGCGAGCCTCGGCACCGGGTTCATCGGCATCGGAGCGGCCGTGGTGAGCGGACTCGTCGCGATCTACGGCTTCGTCTGGTTCGTCTCCTACCTGAGCGAATATCCCCACCCGCTCTATCCGTCCCTCGCCTGGGCACTGCTGATCACCACGTTGCTCGCCACATTCATCTACTCCCGCGTGATCGGCGATCAACTGCCGAACTGGGCGTTCGCGCTCTACGGGTTGGGCCTGGCCGGAACGGTCGCACTCGATCTCTACGGCATCTGGCCTCTTCACAATGTGGGCCACTTTGCCACCGCGAGCATCGCCGCGGGAGTCAGCCTCGTGCTCGTGATCACCCTCCGGCGCTCGTGGGATGTCGTCATCTCCGCCGCGCTGCTCGGTGCGGCGCTCGTCGCTGCAATGTTCTTCGACAACCGGGGCGGCATCGATGTGCTCGCTCCGCAGATCACGACCCTCGCGTTGGCGACCATCCCGGCCATGGTCGGCGTCTTCACCGTTGCCGGCTTCCGTCGCCTCGTGCAGGTCGAACTGGACCGCGTACTCGTGCAGAGTACGGTCTCCGCTCCCCGCTTCG
>SCSV01000104.1 GCA_004297555.1 Salinibacterium sp. | reverse complement strand
TAGTCGACGAGCTCGTCCGCGTATCCGATGTAGCTCGCCGGAGTTAGCTGACGAAGGGTAGCCTTCGCCGCCTGGCCTATATCGAGCCCATCGATGAACGCGATCAGCTCAGCCCGGCCGACGCGTTTGCCCCGGGTGAGGTCTTTCAGCACGGCGTATGGGTCTTCGATCGAACTGCGACCGGCCACGATTTCAGCGCGGATGACCGTCTGAATGGCTTCGCCGAGCACCTCCCAATTCGCGTCGAGGTCGGCGAGCAACCGCTCCCGGTCGAGGTTGATCTCGGTGAGGCCGCGCTCGATGTTGTCGAGAGCCAGCAGCGAATGCCCGAACGCGACCCCAATGTTTCGCTGCGTGGTGGAGTCGGTGAGGTCGCGTTGCAGCCGCGATGTGACCAGGGTCTGAGCGAGCGAATCGAGCAGTGCGCTCGAGATCTCGAGATTCGCCTCGGCGTTCTCGAAGCGAATCGGGTTGATCTTGTGCGGCATGGTGGACGAGCCCGTCGCGCCTTCCTGCGGAATCTGGCTGAAATAGCCAATAGAGATGTAGGCCCAGATGTCCGTGCAGAGATTGTGGAGCACCCGGTTGGCGTGAGCCATCGATTGATACAGCTCGACTTGCCAGTCGTGCGGATCGATTTGCGTTGTCAGTGACTGCCACCGGAAGCCGAGAGACTCGACGAACTGGGCGGATATCTTGGGCCAGTTCGCCGAGGGGTCGGCCACTCGGTGGGCGGCATACGTTCCAGTCGCGCCGCTGAACTTGCACGCGTAATCGACGCCGGACTTGACCCTGACTAGGCGCAAGTCGAGACGACTGACGAACACCGCGAGCTCCTTGCCCATGGTGCTCGGGGTCGCGGGCTGGCCGTGGGTGTGCGAGAGCATCGGAGCATCCCGGTAATCGCGAGCTCGTTGGCCCAGCGCCGCTGCCACGGTGCGAGCCTTGGGCATCCAGACCTCATCGACGGCCGCCCGAATCGTGAGCGCGTAGGCGAGGTTGTTGATGTCTTCGCTGGTGCATCCGAAATGGGTCAGTTCAGCGACCCGTTGCAACCCCATCTCGGTGAGCTTGCCGCGAACGAGATACTCGACCGCCTTGACGTCGTGTCGCGTTTTCGCCTCGAGGCGGGCCAGTTCGTCGATCTCGGCCTGGCCGAAGTCGCGGGCGAACGAACGAAGCGCCTGGCGATCGGAATCAGCGAGGCGTGACGACCCGAACATCTCCCGGTCGGTGAGGAAGAGCAGCCATTCCACTTCCACCCAAACCCGGGCACGGTTCAGGCCTGCTTCAGAAAGGTGATTGCCGAGCGCAGATACGGCCGAACGATAGCGACCGTCGAGCGGACTCAGTGGCTGCTCGGGCAGCTCCTTCATCGCGCGAAAATCTGGCTCGGGTTTCATGTAACTCCCTGTCGGATGCCTGGTTTGATTTGCTGAAACAGCGCCATGCACGCCTTTTCGATCATCGCTAGTACCTGTTCGAAGAGGGCGGCATCCGAATAATACGGGTCCGGGACATCGACGAGCGACGCCTGCTCGCCATCGAAGCTCAGAAGCAGTTGAACTTTCGATCGGTCTTGCTCGCTCGCCGCCCAGGTTTTCAGGATGCGCTCCTGGCTGCGATCGAACACCACCACGAGGTCGAGCTTGCCGAACCAACTCGGTTCGAATTGTCTCCCGCGGTGGCCGGCCCCGTCGTATCCCTTCGCGGCAAGAGCTGCGATGGTGCGCTCGTCGGAGGGTTCACCGACGTGCCAATCGCCGGTGCCGGCGGAGATCACGGCAACGCTCTTGTCGAAGCCCGCTTGTTTCACCAACGCCTTGAACACGGTCTCTGCCATGGGCGAGCGGCAAATGTTGCCGGTGCAGACGAAGCAGATGCGAAAGAGCGCCGACTCATCGAAGACGCGCTCGAAGCCCATGGTTCATTGTCCCGCAGATTCCGCTCCCCAACAGGGGGCGATTTTCATCAACTCCACTCCAATTTCTTGGGCGGGCCGACGGATGCCCGTGCCGCAGCGCAGGGTTGGCGCAACGAAAGGGAACTGATGTCCACGGCACAAGACGCTTCTGCAATCGCCGCATTGGAGGCACAACGCGTTTACCTCGACCTCATCCTGGTGAGAACGGAGCAACTTCGACGAGAGCTCGCGCCCAACACTCCCGTTTCCTGGTTCGGGCACGCGGAGCGAATGTTCAAACTATCGGTCGAGTGTTTGGCGGCGACCGTCGAAGGAGTGCTCGGCGATCTGCGCTCGGCGCGAATGCACACCTCGGCGGCGATCAGCACGATGAGTCACCATGTCTGACGACCTGACAATCTCGGGAGGAGGATCGTTCGCAGTTGCGACGGATGATCTCTTCTCCCGCAGCCAGCTCCTGCACCGCATCTCCAATGAGGCTGCGTCGATTCGCGCTCTTCTCGCGATGGTCGACCATTTTGTATCGCGCCAGGACCTCGTGAACGCCTCGGCGCCAGCGTGTGCGTTCATCGCGGAGTCAGAAATCGCGAAAGCCCGATTCTTGCTGGGCGAGATCGAAGTGAACGCGAGAGGCTGCGGGCTGGCGTTGACCACCGCCGCAGAAGCTTACGGCTTCGTCGAGCACATGGTGGGGCGCATGGGCGTGAGCCTGTCCGGCCAGCTCGGTGGTCTGCTCGGCCAGCTCTTTCCCGGCATCCTCGGCACGAAAGCGGCCAGCTGGCTCGGGGGCCATCTAGGGGGCGTGCTGCCCCGGCCCAGCGGCGACGCTGGCAACGAGGTCGGCCAAGCAGTGCAACAGCACAACGATCTCATCACAAACCCATTCCTCACGACTGTGTTGCGGGACATCACAATGAGTTCTGACGAGTTCACGCTGGGCTCCAAAGGGGTGCCCGCCTCGCTCGCATCGTTGGCCGGAGCCACCGGTCTCGTCGGCGTGCCGCTCGGTGCTGGCGCCGTTCAGTACTTCCGGAAATCGATCGGTGCCTTCAAAGAGACGCCGGTGGTCGCCACCTCGATCGAATCTCGGCCGATCTCCGCGGCACCGGGCGGTTACGTCGACCGGCTGTCTCGTGTGCCGCATCCCGAGTCCGACGGTGGAGCCCAGGTGGTGGTCGAAAAGTACGCGACCCCGGGGGAGCCCGATCGATTCGGGGTGTTCATCGGTGGCACGGCCGATTTTTCTCCTGCCGCGGGCGCCGAACCTTGGGACATGACCAGTAACGTTGCGAACGCCGCCGGTGAGCAAGGCGGCTCTTACCGGGCCGTTGTCGAAGCGATGAAACTGGCGGGGGTTCAGCCCGACAGTCCGGTGCAATTCACGGGCTACTCCCAAGGCGGCGGCGTCGCGGCGATGCTCAGCGCCTCGGGTCACTACAACACGCAAGGTCTGGCGACGTTCGGGGCTCCGACCGGGCAAGTAGCCATTCCCGAGGCGGTGCCAGCGGTACTCGTCGAGCACACCGACGACATCGTGCCGGCTTTCGGCGGCACCCAAGACAATCAACACGCCCTCATTGTCGAGCGGCAGGCCTTCGGGGGTGAAGCGGTGCCGACAGACATCGCGGTGCCGGCCCACAACATCCACAGTTACGAGCGCACTGCCCAACTGATGGACGCCGCGAGTAGCGAGCAGATCCGGGATGCGCGAGCGACGCTGGACAACTTCGGCTCAGGCGCTACAACGGTGACAAGCACTGCCTACCGCTTCGAGCGGGTGCATCCGGCTAGCGCGACTTAGGTGTGCCGATGATCGGCCGCAGCAGGATGCCGAACAGCCAGCTGATCAGACCGAGCACGAGAGCCCCGATGACACCCCAGAAGAAGCTGTCCACAACAAGGCCGAATCCGATCAAGCTTGAGATCCAGCTCACGAGAAGCAGCAGGAGCCCGTTGACGATCAGGGCGATCAGGCCCAGGGTGAGGATGTAGAGCGGGAAGGCGACGATGCGGATCAGGTTTCCGATGACGCCATTGACGATGCCGAAGATCGCCGCAACCAAAATGAAAGTCAAGACCGTTTCGAGCGTTCCGCCGGGCTCATAGGCAACGACGTGAACCCCGGCGACGAGCAAGGTCGTCACCCACAGGGCGACCGAATTGATCAGTAGACGCAGAAGGAGTCTCATCCCCTAACTATGCAGCGCGCTTCTGAAGGTCGCAACGAGACACAACGACAATAGGCTGATCTGCGTGAAACAAGACCGCGTACGGCTGCGTCCCGAGATCGAATCGATCGTGCCATACCGCCAAGGCGCTTCGGCAGCCGAGGACGCCTTCAAGTTGTCTTCGAACGAGAACCCGTTCCGGCCGCTTCCCGCGGTGCTCAAGGCGATGGCGACAGCCGAGATCAACCGGTATCCGGAGGGCTCTGCGGCAATACTTCGAGAGCGGCTCGGTGAGCGCTATGGAGTCTCAGCCGAACGCATCCAGGTCGCGGCGGGCTCGGTGTCCGCTCTCGCCCAATTGATTGCCGCGGCCGCGGCTCCGGGTGACGAGGTCATCTACGCCTGGCGCAGCTTCGAGGCCTATCCGCTGCTCGTTGCAGCGACCGGCGCCACGAGCATCCAAATTGCGAATCGACCCGACCATGGACACGACCTCGACGCGATCGCGGCGGCCGTCACCGACCGCACCCGGGTCGTGATCGTGTGCAGTCCCAACAACCCGACGAGCACGGTTGTTATGCACGACGAGTTCATCTCGTTCATGGCGCGGATTCCACCGACCGTTCTGGTGGTGCTCGATGAGGCTTACGTCGAGTTCGTCACCGACGCGTCAGCGGTCAATGGCGAGAAGCTCATCGACGAGTACCCGAACCTCGTTGTTCTGCGCACCTTCTCCAAGGCATATGGCTTGGCGGGCCTGCGCATCGGGTACGCCATCGGTGCCGAATATGTGATGGACGCCGCCCGAGCAGTCGCCATCCCGCTTTCAGTTACCGACCTCGCGCAGCGCGCCGCGATCGCCTCGCTCGACCACGAGCGCGAATTGCTCGAGCGGGTTGCGAGCCTCAACTCGGTCAGGGAGCAGATCTGGACCGGTCTGGTCGGACAAGGCTGGGCGGTCCCCAGACCGCACGGCAACTTCATCTGGCTTCCCACAGGTGAGCACACGTCGGCTGCCGCGAGCATCTTCGCCAGTCATGGTGTAATCGTCCGTGCTCTCGGCGATGGATTGCGCGTGAGTGTCGGCGAAGCCGAGTCTGTGGAGAAACTCCTATCCGCGGCGTCCCAGGTTGTGCCGATGCAACGAACTGACGCTCGATAGCCACGTTAGATTAGACGAATGTCTTACACCGCCGCGACGGTTCAGTTGCTTTCCCCGGAGGGCACCCTCGTCACCAGCGACGCCTCAGAGCAGTACCTCCCGTATATCGAAAATCTCAGCGATGAGCAGTTGCGCGAGTTCTACCGGCAGATGGCGCTCATCCGCAGTTTCGATGTTGAGGCGGCGAATCTGCAGCGTCAAGGCCAGCTTGCTCTCTGGGTTCCGAGCCTCGGCCAAGAGGCCGCGCAGGTCGGCTCCGGGATGGCGGCCAAGCCCCAAGACCACATCTTTCCGGCGTACCGCGAGCATGTGATCGCGCGCATCCGCGGCATCGACCCGATCAAGATCATCGAAATGCTTCGCGGCATCAGCCACGGCGGGTGGGATCCGAAGAAGAACAACAACTTTCACCTGTACACGCTCGTCATCGGTTCCCAGACGTTGCACGCCACCGGCTATGCGATGGGCATCCAGTTCGACGGTCTGACGGCAACCGGAAACCCCGACAAAGACGAAGCAGTCATCGTCTACTTCGGCGACGGAGCAACTAGTCAGGGCGACGTGAGCGAGGCCCTCGTGTTCGCGGCGAGCTACCAGACTCCGCAGGTCTTCTTCTTGCAGAACAACCAGTGGGCAATCTCGGTACCAGTCACCCGGCAATCGCGCACACCGCTCTACTTGCGCCCGAGCGGCTTCGGCATTCCCGGGGTGCAGATCGACGGCAACGATGTGCTCGCGAGCTACGCCGTGACGACCGCGAATCTGGATGCCGCGCGCAGCGGCGAAGGACCGCGCTTCATCGAGGCGCTCACCTACCGCATCGGAGCCCACACCACGAGCGACGACCCCTCCAAGTATCGAGACGATGCGGACCTCGCGCGGTGGGTCGCGCGCGATCCGATCGCTCGCTTCGAGAAGTACCTGCGCGGTCGCGGCGAGAGCGACGCCTTCTTCGCGGAAGTCGCCGAGGAGGGCGAGGACCTGAGCACAGACATCCGGGTTCGCACGGTCGCTTTGCAGAGCCCGCCCGAATCGAAGATCTTCGACCACGTCTACTCCGACCCGCACCCGGTCATCGAAGCACAGCACGCCTGGCTCAAGGCCTACGAGGCAGCACTCGAAGGGGGCGAGGCATGAGCATCCAGTCGTTGACGATGGCGAAGGCCCTCAACCTCGGTCTGCAGCGAGCCATGGCCGACAACCCCAAAGTGCTCATGATGGGCGAGGACATCGGACCGCTCGGCGGCGTGTTCCGCGTGACCGAGGGCCTCCAGGAGGAGTTCGGGGTGAACCGCGTGCTTGACACCCCGCTCGCCGAATCCGGCATCGTGGGCACCGCGATCGGCCTTGCCATGCGCGGGTACCGCCCGGTATGCGAGATTCAGTTCGACGGCTTCATCTTCCCCGGCTTTGATCAGATCACGTCACAATTGGCCAAGATGACCGGCAGGCATGAGGGTTCGTTGTCCATGCCGGTTGTGATCCGAGTGCCCTACGGAGGGCATATCGGCGCCGTGGAGCACCACCAGGAAAGCCCGGAAGCGTACTTCGCGCACACCGCGGGCCTGCGCGTGGTCAGCCCGGCGACTCCGCACGACGGGTATTGGATGATCCAAGAGGCGATCGCCGGCAACGACCCGGTGCTCTTCTTCGAACCGAAGAGCCGCTATTGGGTCAAGGGCGAGGTCGACGATGCCGTGAGCGGCGCGGAACTGCACTCCAGCCGGGTTGTGCGTCTCGGAACGGATGTCACGGTCGTCGGCCACGGCGCGATGCTGGCCGTGCTGCTGCAGGCCGCCGAAATCGCTGCCGAGGAGGGCACGAGCATTGAGGTGATCGACCTGCGATCGATCTCACCGATCGACTACGAGCCGATCCTGGAGTCGGTGCGCAAGACCGGTCGTCTTGTTCTTGCGCAGGAAGCGCCCGGCTTCGTTTCCGTCGGATCAGAAATCGCGGCAACCGTCACCGAGCAGGCGTTCTACTCGCTCGAGGCGCCTGTGCTTCGGGTTGCGGGTTTCGACACGCCCTTCCCGCCGGCGAAACTCGAATCCGTGTATCTCCCTGACGCCGACCGCGTGCTCGAAGCCGTTGATCGGGCGTTGGCCTACTAACCTGGCCTACAAATAGGAGTCGCGAGCATGCCGAATTCAGATTTCACACTCCCGGATGTCGGGGAAGGCCTCACCGAGGCCGAGATCGTCTCGTGGAAAGTGAAGGTGGGCGACACCGTCGCCATCAACCAGGTGCTCGTCGAGATCGAGACCGCGAAGTCGCTGGTCGAATTGCCCTCCCCCTTTGCGGGCACCGTCACGGCCCTTCTTGCCGACGAAGGCCAGATTGTCGAGGTTGGCGCTCCGATCATCACCGTGGATGCATCGGGCGGAGTAGCCGCGGCGCCTGTTGCGCCTGCGGGTAACGACGAGACCAAGGGCGCCGTGGCCGACACCGAGGCGACAGTCGCGCCGGCTGAGGAGAAGCCCGGTGCCGTGCTGGTCGGTTATGGCAGCAGTGGTCACGGCAGCTCCCGGCGCCGCAAGGGCGCCGCGGCGGGTGCGCCCGCCGCGAGACTGGCGAGTGTGCCAGCGGCAGCAGCATCCGCCATCATTGCGAAGCCGCCGATTCGCAAGCTCGCGAAGGACCTAGGCGTGGATCTCGCCACAGTGAACGCGACCGGCCTCGCTGGGGAGATCACGCGCGACGATGTGATTCGCCAGGCATCCCAGGCGAGCGTGTTCCGCAACATCCAGACGCCCGAGTGGGGCACCGAGCGCGAAGAACGCATCCCGGTCAAGGGCGTGCGCAAAGCGATCGCCACGGCAATGGTGCAAAGCGCGTTCACGGCACCGCACGTAAGCGTGTTCGTCGACATCGACGCAACGCGCACCATGGAGTTCGTCAAGAGACTCAAGAACTCCCCCGACTTCGCCGGCGTTCGGGTCAGTCCGCTACTGATCATGGCCAAGGCGGTGATTTTCGCGGTGCGGCGCAACCCGACGGTCAACTCGACGTGGACCGACAAAGAGATCATCGTGCGCCACTACGTGAACCTTGGGATCGCGGCCGCGACTCCGCGCGGGCTCATCGTGCCGAACGTCAAGGATGCCCAAGAGCTCTCGCTCTTCAACCTCGCGGTCGCGCTCGAGCAACTGACCCTCACCGCGCGCGACGGCAAGACGCAGCCCGCAGACATGTCCAATGGCACGATCACGATCACGAACATCGGCTCATACGGCATGGACACCGGCACGCCGATCATCAACCCGGGCGAAGCGGCGATCGTCGCGCTCGGCTCGATCAAGCTCAAGCCTTGGGTAGTCGACGGCGAGGTGCGCGCGCGCTTCGTGACGACGGTTGCAGCGAGCTTCGATCACCGCATTGTCGACGGCGATGTCGCGAGCCGCTTCGTCGCGGACCTCGCGAGCGTGCTCGAAGAACCAGCGCTTCTGCTCGACTAGCAGAATTTTCGCCCGGCTGGCGGAGACCCGTACTACACTGTTGATAACGAATCTCATTACTATCAACGGCTGGGGCGGGGAAAGATGAAGGCGCTCGCTTTCGGCGCTCCACTCGCGGTCATTGCGGTGCTCGTCTCGGCACTTTCGGGATGCTCCGCTGCAGCGCCAACGAATGACGACCGGGTCCACGTGGTCGCCTCCACGAACGTCTATGGCGATATCGCAGGAATGATTGGCGGCGACCTCGTCGACGTGACCTCGATCATCAGCAACCCGGCCCAAGACCCGCACTCGTATCAGGGCAGTGCCCGCACTCAGCTCGCGCTCTCCAAAGCCGACATCGTGATCGAGAACGGCGGCGGCTACGACGACTGGGTCTACTCGCTGCTCGCTGGCATTGGCGGCGACAAGGTGCTGATCAACGCCACTGCGCTCTCGGGATATCCGCGCGCGACGCACTTCAACGAACACCTCTGGTACGACTTCCCCACCATGCGCGCGGTCGCAGACAGGGTCGCACTGCGCTTGAGCGAAGCGAACCCTGCCGGCAAGACGACATTCCACGCCAATGCTCATCGCTTCGATCGGGCACTGCGCGCGCTCGAGAACCGTGAGCATGCGCTTGCCGCCGCCAACCGCGGTCGGGGTGCGGCGATCACTGAATCAGTGCCCAACTACGTGCTCGAAGCCTGCGGGCTCACGATCGTCACGCCACCCGAGTTCAGCCAAGCGATCGAGGAAGGAACGGATGTTCCCCCGCTCGCTCTGCAGCACACCCTCGATCTCTTCGCCGCGGGCACTGCCGACGTACTCGTCTACAACGCGCAAACCTCCGGACCGCAAACCCTGGCGGTGATTCGTGCCGCAAAGAAGGCACACGTGCCGGTGATCGCCGTGACCGAGACGCTTCCTGCCGGTCGCGACTATCTCGAATGGATGGACGCCACGCTCAGCGGCCTCGAACGAGCCCTGACATGACGCCCGTCTTGCGTCTGCGCGATGCCGCGCTTCGGTTCGGGGAACGTGAACTCTGGAGCGGACTCACCCTCGATGTCGAGGCCGGCGAGTTTCTCGCCGTGCTCGGACCGAACGGCACCGGCAAGACCAGCCTGCTCAAGGTGATCCTGGGCGAGCAGCCACTGAGCTCCGGGAGCATCGAGTTGCTGGGCGCGCCGGTCGGGGCGGGCAATCGCGCAATCGGCTACATCCCGCAGCAGAAATTTGTGGATGCCAGCGCGAGCGTGCGTGCGCGCGATCTGATCGCTCTCGGCGTGAGCGGTCACCGTTGGGGACTGCCGATCCCTGGCAAAGCCGAGCGCGCCCGAGTCGACGAGCTTCTCGCGGCGGTCGGTGCCGAAAGCTACGCCAACACGCCTGCGTGGGTGCTCTCGGGTGGCGAGCAGCAACGCGTCAGAGTCGGTCAGGCAATCGCTAGTGACCCGGCGCTATTGCTATGCGACGAACCTCTGCTCTCGCTCGACCTCGCCCATCAGAGCGGGGTGAGCGAACTCATCGACGCCCAACGTCGACGGCTCAATATGGCCGTCATCTTCGTGACCCACGATGTGAATCCGATCCTGGACATGACCGACCGGGTGCTCTACCTCGCTGAGGGCAGGTTCAAAATCGGAACCCCAGACGAGGTGCTCACGAGCGAGGTGCTCACTGAGCTCTACGGCACCCCCGTCGACGTCTTCCGTAACCGCGGGCGGATCGTCGTCATCGGTGGCTCCGACGACCATCACCATCCGCATGGCGAGGTGGCGTGATGGACGACTTCTGGTCGCACATCTTCAATTTCAGCGACTACGGCGAACTGCTCGGGCTTGTGAAGAACTCACTGATCGCCGGTGCGCTACTGGGAGTGGTGGGCGGTCTCATCGGGGTGTTCGTAATGCAGCGGGACCTGGCGTTCGCGGTGCACGGCATCAGCGAGTTGTCGTTTGCGGGGGCATCCGCCGCTCTTCTTTTCGGTGCGAATGTGGTGGCCGGTTCCGCGCTCGGCTCGCTTGCGGCGGCGATTCTGATCGGACTGCTCGGCGCGAGGGCGCGCGAGCGCAATTCGGTGACCGCCGTGCTCATGCCGTTCGGGCTGGGCCTCGGCATCCTGTTCCTGGCGTTGTATTCGGGGCGATCGGCGAACAAGTTCGGCTTGCTGACCGGGCAGATCGTCGCGGTTGAGGAGCCGCAGTTGGCGGTGCTCGCGGTCATTTCGGTCGTGGTGATCGCCGCGCTGATGGTGATGTGGCGCCCACTGAGTTTCGCGAGCGTCGACCCGGAGATCGCCCGGGCGAAGGGCGTGCCGACGAGCGCACTCTCGCTGAGCTTCATGATTCTGCTCGGCCTCGCGGTCGCGGTCTCGATCCAGGTGGTCGGCGCTCTGCTTGTGCTCTCGCTGCTGGTCACCCCGGCGGCCGCTGCCATGCGGGTGTCGGCGAGCCCGCTCGTGATGCCCCTGCTCAGCGTCGCTTTCGCCGTCACTTCGATCGTCGGCGGCATTCTGCTAGCGCTCGGGGGCGGCCTTCCGATCAGCCCCTACGTGACGACGATTTCGTTTGTGATCTATTTGGTCTGCCGCGTGATCGGGGCCCGCAGGCAGCGCCGGGGCTTTGGGAGGGTAAATCCGAAATCCGTAGGATTGGCCTCATGAAGCGCAACACCTGGCAGCGCGATGCGGTACGCGAAGCACTCGGCACGTCAGAAGGCTTCGTGAGCGCACAAACGTTGTACTCCTCGCTGCGTGATCGGGGTTCACCGATCGGGCTTGCCACCGTGTACCGCGCGCTCGCCGATCTCGCCACTGAGGGCGACGCCGACTCTCTGCAGCAAGAGGGCGAGAGCCTCTACCGCCTTTGCACTCCGGGCAGTCACCACCACCACCTGATCTGCCGCAACTGCGGGCTGACCGTCGAGATTGAGGCGGATGCCGTCGAGGAGTGGGCGAAGAGCGTCGCGACCGAGCACGGCTTCACCGAACCGCATCACATCGTCGACGTTTTCGGTTTGTGTGCCGACTGCTCCACCCCGTAGAGTAGGACGCTGATCGAGCGGTATCTTCCGCTCACGTGCGCCCAATCCACAATCCTTACGGAAAGTGTTTCGTGCGTGCCGACAAGTGATCTTGGGTAGGGCATCCCGAAAAGGATTCCTACGGTAACCAGAACAGGAGTACAACCATGGCAGCAACCTGCCAGGTGACCGGCGCCGTTCCCGGCTTCGGGCACAACATCTCGCACTCGCACCGACGCACCAAGCGTCGTTTCGACCCGAACATCCAGAAGAAGACCTACTACGTGCCGTCTCTGCGCCGTAAGGTCACGCTTCAGCTTTCCGCCAAGGGCATCAAGGTGATCGACGCCCGCGGCATCGAATCGGTGGTCAAGGATCTCCTTGCCCGTGGGGAGAAGATCTGATGGCCAAGGCACAAGACATCCGACCGATCATCAAGCTCCGTTCGACCGCTGGAACGGGCTACACCTACGTGACGCGCAAGAACCGTCGCAACAACCCAGACCGACTGGTGCTGAAGAAGTACGACCCGGTCGTACGCCAGCACGTCGAATTCCGCGAGGAGCGCTAACCATGGCCAAGAAGAGCAAGATTGCCCGTAACGAGCAGCGCAAGGTGATCGTGGCCCGCTACGCGGCCAAGCGCCTGGAACTCAAGAAGGCTCTCGTCGACCCGAACGGCACCGACGAGACCCGCGAGGCTGCGCGCCTCGGCCTGCAGAAGCTGCCGCGCAACGCCTCGCCTGTTCGCGTGCGTGGACGTGACGCGATCGACGGCCGCCCGCGCGGTATCCTCAGCCAGTTCGGCATCTCCCGTGTGCGCTTCCGCGATATGGCGCACCGCGGTGAATTGCCCGGAATTACCAAGTCAAGCTGGTAGATTCCAACCGTTTCCGGGGCCTGACGCCCCGGGATTTCACAAGCACGACCGATAATTGCATAGGTCCGAGGAGGACATTACATGGCTGACAAGTCATTAAACCGTACCGAGTTCGTCGCGGCAGTTGCCGCTGAGTCTGGCCAGAGCCAGGCTGACGTCAGCCGCGTCGTCGACGCAATCTTCAGCGTGCTGGCTACCTCGGTCGGCGAGGGCACCAAGGTGTCGATCCCGGGTTGGCTCGCTGTTGAGCGCACCAGCCGCGCAGCGCGCACCGGTCGCAACCCGCAGACCGGCGAGAGCATCAACATCGCAGCCAGCAACGGCGTCAAGGTGACGGCCGGTAGCAAGCTCAAGGCCGCGGCCAAGGGCTAACGCTCTAGAGAGACTTGCAAGGGCGGTGACCGAAAAGGTCACCGCCCTTCGTCGCTTAAGCTGACTGGATGCCTCGCGTCGCGTTGATTGCGGGACCGGCACTTCTGTTGCTGGTCGCCGCGATCTCCCTTATTGCCGGCCTTGCGTTCGGCGGCGGGGCCGACGCCCCGCTCTTGCTCGACCCGGGGCCTGTTGTGCGCTACGGGCTGCCCGCTTCGCAGCTCCTAACCAATCTCGCCGCCGCGGCCGTGATCGGCACCCTCGTGCTGCTGTGTTTCGCGCTGAACCCGGCGAAGCCGGAATTCGATCGTTCGGTCGATTTTGCCGCGGGCGCGGCCGCACTGTGGACGGTAGCGGGCGCGATCACCGGGTTCTTCACCTTCCTCTCGGTCTACAGCGAGCCACTTCGTTTCGACAATGCCTTCGGGTCAACCCTCTTCGGATTCTTCACCGATACCGCTCTTGGCAAGGCCTGGCTGAATCTCGTGGTGATCGCCGCGATCGTGACGGTGCTGCTCATCGCGGTGCGAAACCTGACCGCTCTAGCGTTTGTGGTCGTTCTCGCTGTGGATGCCCTCGTGCCGCTGGCCCTGCAAGGCCATCGTGGCGGCACCGCGCAGCACGATGCCGCGACGAGCGCGATCTTCTTGCATGTGCTCTTCGCAACCATCTGGCTCGGCGGACTCGTTGCGCTCGCGGTCATCCGCCCGCTCCTCGACAAAGGCCGGCTCACAGTCGTACTGCGCCGATTCTCGACGATCGCGCTCGTCTGCTTCGTGGTCGTGGCGGTGTCCGGTTATGTGAGCGCTCAAATCCGCGTCGACTCTTTCGGCAACCTTCTCACGCCCTACGGAATTCTGGTGATCGTCAAGGTTGCCGCGCTGATCGCCCTCGGCATCTTCGGTGCCATCCAGCGACGATTCGTGATCGCGCGCATGGAGGCCGCAGCCGGTGCGCGTCGCTACTTCTGGGGGCTTCTCGGCGTGGAACTCGTGTTCATGGGTCTCGCCTCCGGTGTTGCCGTCGCGCTGGCGAAGACAGCGACGCCAGTGCGCGAAGTCTCGGCATCCGAGCTCGCCAACCCGAGTCCCGCGGAACTTCTCACCGGGGCACCACTGCCGCCGCCGCTGAACTTCGAGCACCTCGTCACGTTGTGGAATTTCGACCTGATCTGGATTCTGGTATGCGGCTTCGGCGTTTTCTTCTACGTCGCCGGAGTGCTGCGGCTGCGCAAGCGCGGCGATTCTTGGCCGGTGCATCGCACTGTGTTGTGGATCAGCGGGATGCTCGTGCTCTTCCTCATCACCAATGGCGGCGTGAACGCTTACGAGAAGTACCTGTTCTCCGCGCACATGGCCGCGCATATGACGTTGGGCATGGCCGTGCCGGTGCTGCTCGTGCCGGGCGCACCGATCACGCTCGCGCTGCGCGCCCTCGATACGCGCTTCGATGGCAGCCGGGGACCACGCGAGTGGCTTCTCGTTGCCGTTCATTCGCGCCCCTTCGCGGTACTCGCCAACCCGCTCGTGGTCGCCGCGATTTTCGTCGGCTCCCTCTGGATCTTTTACTACTCGCCCGTGTTCAGTTGGGCGACGACCGACCACGTCGGCCACGAGTGGATGATCGTGCATTTCCTCATCGCCGGCTACTTGTTCGTGCAGGCTCTTATTGGCGTCGACCCGTCGCCGCGGCGCTCGCCCTACCCGATCCGGCTGATTGTTCTGCTCGCGACGATGACGTTCCACGCTTTCTTCGGCCTCGCGCTCATGAGCGGCACGGGCCTGCTGCTCTCCGATTGGTACGGGGCGATGGGGTGGCCGAGCGGCACCGCTATCGCGGACCAGCAGGCGGGTGGTGCGATCGCCTGGGGTGTGGGCGAGATACCGACGGTTGTGCTCGCAGTCGTCGTGGCGATCATGTGGTCGCGAAGTGACGACCGTGAGTCGAAGCGAATCGACCGGCAAGCGGACCGCGACGGGGATGCCGAGCTCGAGGCCTACAACGCGATGCTCGCCAAACGCGCGGCGAGGCCATGATGACCGGCCCGACCCTCTCGCCCGAACAGCGCGCGGTCTTCGAGCGCATCGAGACGACGAGCGACAACATCTTCGTTACCGGGCGGGCCGGCACAGGCAAGTCGACGTTACTGAACCACCTAGCGGAGCAGACTTCGAAACAGCTCGTCATCTCGGCCCCCACTGGTGTGGCCGCTCTCAACGTGGGCGGTCAAACTATCCACTCGCTCTTCCAGCTGCCGATCGGAGTGATCGCCGATGCCGAAATCGACCAGAGCCGCGAGCTGATCAAGCTGCTCTCGACCATCGACACTCTGGTGATCGACGAGGTCTCGATGGTCAACGCCGACCTCCTGGACGCGATCGACCGCTCGCTGCGCCAAGCCCGCAACCGGCGCGACGAGGCATTCGGCGGCGTGCAGCTTGTGCTGTTCGGCGATCCCTACCAACTCGCGCCGGTGCCCGGCGAGGGCGATGAACGCGCCTATTTCGAAGACCACTACCGATCGATGTGGTTCTTCGACGCCAGAGTCTGGAACGAAACCGACCTCACGATCTACGAACTCAACACGATCCACCGCCAGCACGAAGACGACTTCAAACGGATGCTCACTGCCGTGAGGCATGGACAAGTCACCGCCGAGATTGCCGAGCGCCTCAACGAGGTGGGTGCGCGACCTGCTCCGAGCGATGGCGCGATCACCCTGGCGACCACCAACAGCACGGTCACGCGAATTAACTCCACTGAGCTCGGGCGCCTGCCCGGCAGAGTTCTCACCGCCCGGGCCGAGATCAACGGGGAGTTCGGCGGCCGGGCCTATCCCGCCGACGAGAACCTCGAACTCAAGGTCGGCGCCCGAGTGATGTTCCTGCGAAACGACACCGGCAACGACGCGGGTCAGCGCTGGGTGAACGGCAGCGTCGGCACCGTGGTCAAGATCGCCACGACCGTGCACGTCGAGCTCGATGGCGAACGCCACGAAGTGCGGCCGACCGTCTGGGAGAAGTTCAAGTACAGCTATTCCCCGCTCACGAAAGCACTGCGCCGGGATGTTGTGGCGGAGTTCACGCAGTTTCCGCTCCGGCTCGCCTGGGCGGTGACGATCCACAAGTCGCAGGGCAAGACCTACGATCGCGCGATCGTCGACCTCGGGCAGCGATCCTTCGCCCCCGGCCAGACTTACGTGGCGCTCAGTCGCATCAGCGACCTCGACGGTTTGCACCTGACCCGGCCGCTGCGGCCGAGCGACATCATCGTCGACGAGAACGTGGTGCGGTTCATGAGCCGGGTGACGGCGATCCCGGCGATCGAGGCCTAGGAACGGGCATCCGCCCCGCTCCAACTGGGGTCAGTCGATCAGGTGTTGTTCCAGGAACACGGCGGTGCGGGCGAACGCGAGGGCGGCGGCGGTCGCGTTGAGCTTGCCGGGCACACTCGCGTTCGCGAACGAGTGCGCGGTGGCGAGGTAGGTGTGTTCGGTGACCGGGGTGCCATGGTCTTTGAGGCGGCCGACGAACGACTCGGGTTCTTCGCCCTCTGCCCATTCGTCGCGCTCGGCCCAGTGCAACAGCACCGGGCAGGGGATGATGCCGTGGTCTTGCTCGCCGAGGCTCGCGTAGTAGGCGACGACAGCATCCGCGGCGCCTGCTTGCGCGTGCAGGAGGGCGAGCCAGCCGCCGACGGAGAATCCCATCAGGCCGACGCGCTCCACCCCGGTTTCCTGCGCGATCACAATCGCATCGTCGACGAGTGCGAGGGCCGTGCCCACGTCGAGCTGCTTCATGAGGGATTCGGCGGTGGCGGCATCGGTCGTGCACACCCCGTCGTAGAGGTCGGGCACCGCGACGCGGAAGCCCTGACTTGCGAGCGCTTGGGCGATGGCCTCGACCCCGGGCAGCCGGCCGTACCAGTCGTGCAGAACGACGACGACCGGATTACCCGGTTCGCCGTAGAACACAGGCGCGCCGGGCGAGGGGACCGGGATGAGTTCGGTCACCGGTGACCCGCCTCGCACTGGCGAAAAACGCCGATGTTCATGTTCTGACAATACGAGGCCTGCGCCCGGATGCACAGACGATTGGAGCGAGTGACGGGAATCGAACCCGCGCTACCAGCTTGGGAAGCTGGAGTTCTGCCATTGAACTACACTCGCGCGGCCGCATCCGCGGCACTTCGGTCATTCTAGAGGGCGCACTGCGAGGGCGGGAGGTGACGTTTACCGGCGGTGACGAAGGCGCGGTCATCCGCTCAATAGACTGTCGCCATGCTGCTTTCTGACCGCGACATCCGTGCCGAGCTCACTGCAGGCCGCATCGGACTTGACCCGCTCGAACTCGAGATGATCCAGCCGTCGAGCATCGACGTGCGGCTCGACCGGTTCTTCAGGCTCTTCGACAACCACAAGTATCCGTTCATCGATCCGGCCGAAGATCAGCCTGACCTGACGCGTCTCGTCGAGGTTGACGCAGACACCCCGTTCATCCTGCACCCGGGCGAATTCGTACTCGGATCGACCTTCGAACTCGTGACCCTGCCCGATGATGTGGCCGCGCGGTTGGAGGGCAAGAGCTCCCTTGGGCGGCTCGGTCTGCTCACCCATTCGACCGCCGGATTCGTCGACCCCGGCTTCTCTGGGCACGTGACGCTCGAGCTCAGCAACGTCGCCACCCTGCCGATCAAGCTGTGGCCGGGCATGAAAATCGGGCAACTGTGCTTCATCCGCACCAGCTCGGCAGTCGAGGCGCCCTACGGCTCGGGCGAGTACGGCTCGCGGTATCAGGGGCAGCGCGGGCCGACGGCATCCCGCAGCTTCAAGAACTTTCACCGCACCGACGTGCGCACCTCCGACGCCGGCAAGGTTGGCAGTTAGAGCTGCTCGAGCTGAAGTCCCAACCAGGGGCTGAACGCGAACGGGGCCGCCGTGACGGCGACTGTTAGCGCTTGCGGGTCGACCCACTCGAACTCAGCGACCTCCGCAGGGTTCGCGATGACAGTATCCTTTGTCACCGCTCTGAACACTGGGCAGATCTCGTTCTCGACGATTCCGGACGCGTCCACTGCTCGGTAGCGAAAGTCGGGAAGCACGAGCTCGATCGCCTCGACCGAGATGCCCAGTTCGTCGCGCGCGCGGCGCTCGATCGCGGCTTCCATGGTTTCGTCG
>SCSV01000103.1 GCA_004297555.1 Salinibacterium sp. | reverse complement strand
GTTCGGCAGGCCCCAGAACACCAGCACGGAGCGGGATGACCCTGTCGTCCTGACATCCCGGGGCGCGAGCGGCTTCTGGCTCGTCCCGCGCTGGCGGACATAATCAGCAATCTGGAGCCTTGCCCGCTGGATGTCGGCGGGAGAAGAATCCGCGTCCCACTGGAACGGGAGTCTCATCGACCGCGGGCCATCCCGATTCCCGGCACCACTTCGTAGATTCGACCGTAGCTCTCGAGCGGGCAGTGCGGTGGATTGTTCAGCGTCATGTCGCCGTCCGCTGAGTGCGAGGTCAACTGGAAGCGGAGGTACTTCTTCACGATCTCCGGCTGGTTCAGGTGGACCCGGTAGAGGAAGCTGTCCTCCGCTCCCTGCACGATCTCGTTGCCCGTGATGCTGGTCGACAGCGACTCAAAATCGGCGATGGCCGTGTTCAGCGTGTGGCCGATGGAGACATTGACGAGCTGGTCACCGTAGTAGTCGATCCACGGAACGTCGACCCGGTTCGGCCCCGCGTTGATGAGCATGATGCCGTCGGCGGTGAACTCGTTCCCGGCGTCGTTCGCTCCCTGGTAAAGCTGGTAGATGTTCCCGTCCGTGCCGCCGGCCCATACTTGCCGCGCACCGCTCGAATCCCTGGTCTGCGTCAGCGTGTGCCTTGCCGCCAGCGGGCCGAGGTATTCCACTCCTCGCCCCTGTCCGTAAGGCGACTCTCCATCCCGCAGCCTGAAGTCGTGGATGATGGTGTGGGCCGTGCCGTCCGACTTCCTGCCGACGATGCGAATCTCGTCGATGAGCTTGGCCGCGTCCCGGTGATAGACGCATTCGATGGTCGAGACGTACTGGTCGTCGATCTGCGCCAGTTCCCCGGCTTCGTACTCTTCTGAGATGGCGGTCGGGAGGCCGTTGTCGAAGGTGCAGAGTTCCTTGTCGGTCGACACCCAGAAGAAGCCGTGGTCGGTCTTGACGACTGCCCGCTTCCCGGCGCAGCCCTTGCGCCACGGCCCGCGCCACATCGGGATGCCGGCGACGTCGGTCAGGATGGCGCAGTCATTGGCTGAGGCGACGAAGGTCTCGAGGTCTACTTCCGCGATGGCCGTCACGACATCGTTGGTCGGGAAGGTTTGGATGTCGTCCGACGCCCAGCTCTGCTCCGGCTGGCCGAGCACCGTCCCGAATCGCGCACTTGTCGCCGAGCCCGAGCGCCTTACCGTTGCCGAGACCGAGTCCGCTGCCCAGATGTAGTCCCCGACGACCGCGAACTTGTCGCAGGCGGCCGGGATGACCGTGTTGCGGAACGGCATCTCGTTGTTGCCGTCCGTCGTGCCGTGGTTCTGCACCGTCACCGAAGTCTGGGCCGAGGCCGCGTACAGGAAGTTCCCATTCGAGTCGACCGAGGCGTAGGGGATAAGAGCCCCGTCGCCCGTTCGCCCAATCTGAATCTCCCATTCCGAATCAGTCCCCGAAAGGTCCGGAAGCCCTGCGATGTGCAGGTTCGTCCGGTACGTCGGAGCGTATCTGTTCCCGATGGCGATGCGGTTCCCGACGTGTCCGCCGCCGTTCGGATTGGCGATGGAAGCGTAGAACTGATAACCGGGAGTCGAGCCGCCGATGGTCGAGGCGGCGATCCCGCGGTTCGCCTCGTTGATGAGCATCGACGTGTCCGTCGTCGGAGCCAGCACGTCGACCGAAGCAGTAGCGTTCGCCGCCATGACGACGCGCTTGCATGTTCCGCCGGTCGTGTTCGCCCCGGTTGCGACCCTGAGGGTCACCGTGAACGTATTCCCGTCCGAGACCGTGACCTTGTACATCCCGTCGAAGTTCGTCGTGCCCGACAGGATGACCACGTCGCCGGTCGACAGGCCGTGCGTTCCCGAGATGACGGTCAGAGTCGTTCCTGAACGAGTGCAGGACGTAACCGAGGTCGACGTATTGGTGCAGAAGTACCCGTCCGTCGCGCCGTCGTTCGACCGCCCGATGAGCTTCACCCAGTTCGCGTTCGAGGGAGTCGGCAGAACCGCGACCGTCATCTTCTGGTTCAGCGTCAGAGTCTTTCGGCCTGCCGTGATCGCCATCGTCGCAGGGCCGAGCTCGTTGACGCTGGTATCGAAGTACGCGAAGTAGAAGAGAATCCCCGTCAGCGTTGTTGCCGGGAATGACCCGCCGCCAGCCGGAGTGAGCGTCACCGCCGCCAGGTCCCCGGATGCGGGCTCCCTGACGCCTTCGGTGACGCTTACTCCGTTGACCTCTGTTGCGGTCAGAGCCCGGAGGCCGTTGTCCCTCCAGGTCGTCCCGTCAAACCACTTCTGGTCCGTCCCGTTCCCGTAGTGGATGCGGTTGTTGAAGGCGTAAAAGGAACCCTTCGCCGAAGACGAGAACGCTGTCCCGCGAACCGTCGGGTTCGTCACCGCGCCCGAAGACACCGTGATCTGGTAGGGCGTCGTCCCTTGGAATCGGATGATGTACTGCGTCCCGGTCCAGAGCTTGTACGGGATGAGTGCCGTGATCTCCGAGGCGACGATTGACTGGATCGTGACCGTCGCATAGCCGTCCCGCAATTGCAGAAGCCCGTTGGCCATCGGCCGCCAGTTCAGGCAGCGGAGCATGCGCTTGGTCGGCATGTTCAGCGGATTCGACCGGGTATCGGTCCCGCCGAAGGTCAAGTCCTCGAAGGCCGCGATGACGATGGGCGGCTTGCGGCTGGCCATTATGTCGACCTGATGGCGTCCTCGCTCGACGTGAGCGTCTGGACGTAGTCGGTCGAGAACCGGGGCCGCGCCTGGAGGTTAATGATCGAGTCCTCGTACCGCTTCTTGTAGTCCACGGTCTTCGGGTCCCTGAGTCCGTACATCGACTCCCAGATGTAGGCCGCCATGCCTTCGACGATGGTGTTATGTCCCCAGGGCGGGATGAGGGGAACCGTCTCCGAAGACGAGTCCGTCGCCGGGTTTGGCATCGCCCAGCAGTTCATTCGCAGCGTGTAGACCTTGTCGGGCGGGTCGGTCAGGATCGTCTTGTAGTCGTTCGGCGCGAACGTATAGCGCCCGGGAGCCGACTGGGTCGTGTTCAGCAGCATGTCCTGAATCGCTGCATCGTCATAGATGGGCGTCAGCTTCACCCACCGACTCGGGGAAACGGAGGTGTCGAGGACTTGCAGCAGCGTGACTTCTTCGACCGCCGTCTCCGAGAGCTGCGAGGCCGGGACGGTCGTGACCGCCGTCACGTCATAGGTCGTCGTTCCCGCGACGGTCGGGAAGGTCAGGGACTGCTTCCTCCACCAGAACCGATTCCGCTTGCAGATGTCCTGCACCACGAAGGAGAACACCAGGGCCATCTTGTCGGTGAGCGGCTTGCCCTTCTGCTCCGTCAAGAGGCCGGCCATCGTAATGACTTCGCTACGCTTCACGGCGTTCTCCGTAGCCCAGGATGCAGGTGTATGCGCCCATCGGGAAGATTTCCTTGTGCTTCAACTCATG
>SCSV01000102.1 GCA_004297555.1 Salinibacterium sp. | reverse complement strand
GGGGCGCCGCGCACCGAGCTCGACGTCTACTCCTACCTCGTGCCGGCCGAGCTCACTGCCGCGAACCCTTCACTGGCCACCCTCGGAGTCGACCTGCAGATCGCCCAGGACGTCGAGGGCGCCGACCTCGTGCACTCGCACACTTGGTACGCCAATGCGGCGGGCCACCTCGCGTCGCTCCTGCACGACATTCCACACGTCGTGACCGCCCACAGCCTCGAGCCGCTGCGCCCCTGGAAGGCCGAGCAGCTCGGCGGGGGATACCGCATCTCGAGCTGGATCGAGAGCACCGCCTTCTCCTCGGCCGCCGCCATCATCGCGGTCAGTGACGGGATGCGACGCGACATTCTGCGCTGTTATCCCTGGCTCGATGAGCAGCGCGTCTCGGTCGTGCACAACGGCATCGACCTCGAGCGCTGGCAACCGGTACAAGACGCCCAGCTGATCGCGAGTCTCGGGATCGACGCCGACCGGCCATCCGTCGTCTTCGTCGGCCGCATCACGCGCCAGAAAGGCTTGCCCTACCTGCTGCGCGCCGCCGCGCAACTGCCTGAAGACGTGCAACTCGTGTTGTGCGCGGGTGCTCCGGATACGCCCGAGATTCTCGCCGAAGTGCAGGCGGGAGTCGAGGCGCTGCAGGCCGAGCGCTCCGGGGTGGTCTGGCTCGACCGCCTACTGAGCCAGCGCGAGCTGTCGGCCGTGCTCACTCAAGCAACCACGTTCGTTTGCCCCTCGGTGTATGAGCCGCTCGGCATCGTGAACCTCGAGGCAATGGCCTGCTTCGCCCCAGTCGTGGGAACGGCGACCGGGGGCATCCCCGAAGTCGTCGATGACGGTGTCACCGGCAGGCTCGTGCCGATCGAGCAAGTGGATGATGGCACCGGCACACCCATCGACCCCGACCGTTTCGTCGCCGACCTCGCAGCGACCCTCATCGAGGTAGTGAGCGACCCGGCAGCGGCCGAACGAATGGGCGCCGCAGGGCGAGTTCGCGTGGAGCGCGAGTTCAGTTGGACGAGCATCGCCGAGCGAACCAAGGAAATTTACGCGAGCCTCACCCCATAGGCTTGACACATCATGGCTAGTGTTCTTCAGCTCACCGATGTCTCCCTGGTTCGCGACTCGAATCCGATCCTCAAATCGGTCTCTTGGTCGGTCGATGAAGCTGAGCGCTGGGTCATCCTGGGTCCGAACGGCGCGGGCAAGACCACGCTGCTGCAGCTCGCGGCGGCCCAGATTCATCCGACCTCGGGCACGGTTCGACTGCTCGACGACACCGTCGGCAAGGTCGACGTGTTCGAGCTGCGCCCGCGCATCGGCTTCGCCTCGACTGCTCTCGCGCGCAAGGTGCCGCGCGAGGAACGCGTTCTCGATGTCGTGCTCACCGCCGCGTACTCGGTCACCGGGCGCTGGAACGAGGAATACGAAGACTCCGACACGGGCCGGGCCAGAGCGGTGCTGGGGGAGTGGAAGCTCGGGATGCTCGAGGACCGCCGTTTCGGCGAACTGAGCGACGGCGAGCAGAAGCGAGTGCAGATCGCTCGCGCGGTGATGACCGACCCAGAACTGTTGTTGCTCGATGAGCCGGCCGCAAGCCTCGACCTAGGTGCGCGCGAGGAGTTGCTGCAACTGCTCGGCGGCTTCGCTCAGGATGCCACGTCACCGGCGATCGTGATGGTCACCCATCACGTCGAGGAGATTCCGCTCGGCTTTACGCACGCAATGCTCCTGGCCGACGGCGAGATCCAGGCCGCGGGCGCGCTCTCCGAGGTGATCACCTCGGAGAACCTGAGCCAGGCCTTCGGCCTTCCGCTTGTTGTGACCAATTCCGAGGGTCGGTTCACGGCGCGAGCCGCGTGAGCGGAAGTCCTCTGCTAAACTTTCACGTCGGCCCGTTGCGCTTTCTCAGCGCCGGCCACCACGTCTTCTCCATCAATCCCAAGGAATCACCATGAAGTCCGAGATCCACCCCGCCTACGCGCCCATCGTTTTTCGCGACCTCGCGTCGGGGTCGACGTTCTTGACGCGTTCCACGGTCACGAGCGACAAGACGATCGAGTGGGAAGACGGCAACACCTACCCCGTCGTCGACGTGGAGATCTCCTCGGAGTCGCACCCCTTCTACACGGGCAAGCAGCGCATCCTCGACTCCGCTGGTCGCGTCGAGAAGTTCAACTCGCGCTACAAGGCTTTCGGCGGCAAGTAACTAATTGCCAGCGCGCTGAGTTGCGCAGGTGGCCCGGCGCTGAAGGAGCGCTAGCGCAGCCGCCAGCCGCACCTCGCAGCTAGCGCTGCGGCCAACCGCACCCCGCAGCTAGCGCAGCGGCCAGCCGCTGACCGCGGCGAACTCCGGATTGTGGTTGCGTCGCATGTACTCGGCAAAGTTGGCGTCTTGTTCCGCGCTCCAGCCAATCTGGGCGGCGTGCAATCGAGCCGCCTCAATCGCGAGTTGGTCGGCATAGAGCCGCACCATCGCTTGCGCTACTCGACCGGCGGCAACCGCATCGGCACCGGCGTCGTGTGCGTCGGCAAGAGTAACCCCATAGACGAGGGCGGCCGCTTCGAGAGTGCGCTTGCCCTTGCGGTACCGGTCGACGGCGCGGTCGAGCACGAGCGGGTCGATGATCGGGGATGGCGCCGTGAGCGGAGCGATGCCATACCGCAGCGCCTCGCGATTGAGCAGCGTGAGGTCGTAAGAAGCGTTGTAGATCGTGAGTGCCATGCCGCGATCGAGAATCGACTGTACTGCCGCCACGATCTCGGCGACCACCTCGGCTGCTGGCCGGCCCTCGGATCGCGCCCGCTCGGTCGTGATGCCGTGCACCGCGCTTGCCTGCTCGGGAATTTCGATGCCCGGGTCCGCGAGCCAATCCTGGCGTTCGACGAGCTCACCGTGGCGGTCGATCACGCCCACGTGGGCGGAGACGATGCGGCTGGTTTCCACATCGATTCCCGTGGTCTCAAGGTCGAATACGCCCGGCTGGTCGAACCATTCGTTGCTCATGGCACCAGGGTACGGTCGGCCGCCGACATCGCTTGCGCGACGCGCGCTCGATCAGGTGCGACCGCCCGCAAAGGGCGCGTCCCCGAGATGCAACCAGTAGAAGCTCTGCGTGCCGAGCGTGAGGTGCAGCGTGCCATCCTCGGCCACGGTCGGAAACTGATCGCCGCCGAAAAGGTCGAACGTCGTGGCGCCCTCGAAACCTTCCACGTTGATCGAGACCGACACCGGATTGTGCGAGAACGAGAACACGCACAGCACAGTCTCCGGGTAGTCGCCGAACTGGGTGCCTTCGCCCCGGTACTCGCGCACGAAAGCGAGCACTGAGTCGTGGTCGGTGCGCAGGACGCGCAGACTGCCGAGACCGAAGGTGGGATGCCCCTTGCGCACGTGAATCACGTTGCGCACCCAGTGCAAGAGCGACCGCGATTGCGCCAATTGGGATTCCACGTTCACGAGCGTGTAGTTGTAGACGAGCGACTGCACGATCGGCAGGAACAACTTGCCGGGGTCCGCCGTGGAGAACCCGGCGTTGCGGTCTGGCGTCCACTGCATGGGCGTGCGCGAGGAGTCCCGGTCGGGCAGCCAGATGTTGTCGCCCATTCCGATCTCGTCTCCGTAGTACAGGAACGGGCTGCCCTGCAGGGAGAACAGCAGGGCGTGGACGAGTTCGAGTTCTGCCCGCGAGTTGTCGAGCAGGGGAGCGAGGCGACGCCTGATGCCGATGTTGGAGCGCATCCGCGGGTCGTAGGCGTACCAGCCGTACATCGCCTGCCGGTATTCCTCGCTCACCATCTCAAGGGTGAGTTCGTCGTGGTTGCGCAGGAAGATTCCCCAGGTGGCGCCGGGCGGAACCTCGGTGGTCTCGGCGAGTACCCGCACGAGCTCGCCCGCGTGCTGGGAGCGCAGCGAGTAGAAGATGCGCGGCATCACCGGGAAGTCGAAGGCCATGTGGCACTCGGGTTCTTCTTCGGTACCGAAGAACGCGACAACCTCTTGGGGCCACTGGTTCGCCTCGGCGATGAGAACCCGGCCGGGGAAGTCCCGGTCGACCATCGCGCGAATCTCCTTGATGAACTCGTGCGTCGGCGGCTCGCCCTCGCCGTTGCCCTCGTCCGATTGAAACAGGTACGGAATTGCATCGAGGCGGATGCCGTCGACACCGAGTTCAAGCCAGTGCCGGATGATCTCCATCACGGCGGCGCGCACCGCCGGATTCTCGAAGTTGAGGTCGGGCTGGTGCGAGAAGAACCGGTGGAAGTAGAACTGACGGCGCACGGGGTCGAAGGCCCAGTTGGAATCCTCGGTGTCGACGAAGATGATGCGGATGTTCGGATACTTCTCGTCGGTATCGCTCCAGACATAGAAGTCGCCGTAGGGTCCGTCGGGATGCTCGCGCGATTGCAGGAACCACTCGTGTGTGTCGGAGGTGTGGTTGAGCGGGAAGTCGATGACGATGCGCATGTTGCGCTCGTGCGCCTTGGTGACGAGGTCGCGGAATTCGTCGAGCGTGCCAAACTCGGGCAGCACGGTCATGAAGTCGGCGACGTCGTAGCCGCCGTCGCACAACGGCGAACTGTAGAACGGCGGAACCCAGATTGCGTCGACACCGAGCCATTGCAGGTAGTCGAGCTTCATCAGGAGTCCCGCGATGTCGCCCGAGCCGTCGCCGTTGCTGTCGTAGAACGAGCGAATCATCACTTCGTAGAACACCGCGCGGCGGTACCAGTACGGGTCTAACGCGAGTCCCGGCAATTGAATCGGTGCGGTGAAAGTCACGGCGCTCCTCGTCTTCTCGACAGTCCGAGTCTAAAACGGGCGCTGTGTTGGTGGGGCCTTCGACTTCTCTGCTAGTGTCTGGCTACGCGCGCGTGAGCTTGCGGCAGTCGGCCTCACCCGCGGCGTCAGACTGTGTCCTACTGCCCGATAGGTTCACCGTGTTCGTTCGCCTTG
>SCSV01000101.1 GCA_004297555.1 Salinibacterium sp. | reverse complement strand
TGCCAGCGACTACGACTCCGTTGTCGCCGACATGCGTGGTCGCGCACTAGAAGAGATTGGAGCCGCATAGTGACCATCACCACTTTGCTTAGAAAGAACGGGCATGCCGCGCCTAGATCTGTGAGCGCCACTGGGCGTTTGCTTGTCGGTGCCGCGACCGCCTCGACGGCTATGCCCGTGAAACCCCATCTCTTCCACGGCGGCGCACTGCCTCCGGAGTCGGAGGACTCGCCCGCCTGGTGGGAGGACGGCGTCACGGCAGAGCGGGACAGATCAGAAATGGCTCGCTGGTTCCCCGGCTTTTCTGAGGTGCCTGACAAGAACAATGGCGAGCCAGCATGGGTAGGAGAATTGGATACCGGACGAGGTAGGTTCACGATCGGGGTGATTCACCGCCGTGGGCGCGCTCTGCCGCGGGTAGTGATGCTCGGAGATCGCCGTCTCGGCAGATCAAGTCGCGGCCAGTGGATCAAGCCGCCTCACCTGTACCTAGACGGCAGCCTTTGCGTCGCATCACGCGAAGACTGGGATGGCTCTGCGGATTCGGTCGCGACAGTGGTGGGTTGGGCAGCGCATTGGTGCGCTTGCTACAACGAGTGGCGACTGGAGGGTGGCAGCTGGCCGGTGGCCGGATATGTCCCTAGGGTGGCGGCCGCATAGTGCCGCCTGACGGCGGCTCGGACGACGCTCGGTTTGTCATTCAGCAGACAGGAGCGTGGATCAAGAATGCTGATTCTAAGGTAACGATTCTTGCCGCAGCGCTCGGTTTAACGTCGGCCATCGCATGGGCAAACTCCTGGCTGGTGATTGCTGCGCTGAATCGAGGAGACGGGGTCTTGTCAGCAGCAGTGATCGTCCTGGCAATAAGCGCTGTCGTTGTTCTGGGTGCCGGTGCGCGGTGGGTTTTTCTCGCGCTGCGGCCTCGAACTTTCACGAGCCTCGAAGTGAACCGATTCTCATGGCCCTATCTAGCGACCCTTCCGAGTGCACCAACATCGTTCAAATCCCGAACCGCAGATCGCGAAGCATGGGACCAAGCTCACGTCCTAGCGAAAATCGCTCAGGCGAAGTTCATTTGTTTTCGTCGCGCATTGGAATGGTATTTGGTGCTCGTCGGCGTGCTTGTTATTCAGTTCTTCTTGACAGCGGCGATTTCAACATTGCCCTGACTGCCATTCGTCGGGGCGGCATCCTCGGCCACGAGCAAGAAGAGCGACTGACCTCTCCCCAACACGCAAGTGCTACCATGTAGCACATGGAGAGTATTGGGGTTCGCGAGTTAAGGCAGAACGCCAGCAAGTATCTTGATCGCGTGAAAAAGGGCGAGACGATCCAGGTCACAGAGCGCGGCGTGCCTATCGCGGTGCTCGGCCCGGTGCCCGTCGGCCCCGAAACGCTCATCGATCGATTGATCGCGAGCGGGGAGATGATTCCGGCCCAGGGCAACCTCTGGGAGTGGCTTGCCGAGAACCCTCCGATACCCCCGGAGCCGGGATACGAGGGGCCGACCGCGACCGAACTGCTGATCCAATCGCGCGAGGAAGAGCGCTACTAGTGTTCTATTGCGACACATCCGCGCTCATGAAGCTCGTGCTCGAAGAGGCGGAGTCCACCGAACTGAAAGACTTCCTCCGCGTCGAGCACGTCTTGGCAAGTAGTGAGATCGTCAGAACTGAACTCGTGCGAGGAGCACTTCGTCGCGAGCCCGGGGCGCACCGGCAAGTGGAAGAAGCGCTGCGCCGAGTACGCCTCCTGACGGTGAATGAAGCGCGGCTCACCCTCGCTGGTACTGTGCCCCCGATTGGTTTGCGCAGCTTGGACGCGATTCACTTGGCCAGTGCACTTCGGCTTCGTGACGTGCTGACCGCATTCGTCGCTTACGATCTCAGGTTGCTCGACGCGGCATCCGCTCTCGGCCTGCCGATCGCATCCCCCGGAGCGTAAGCACCTCGACGCCCGGGGTTTCGGCTTACGGAGAACATCGCTTTCGGGATACTGTCGAGCCAATGGGGAAATGCTCCGGTGCCCTCAGTCGACAACGGTGTTGGCCCCTCCCGAGAAGAAAGTAAGGAACCACATGCGCACCAGATATGGAATTCCTCTGATCGCGGTTGCGACGGCTCTCGCGCTCAGCGGCTGCGTCGTCAACACGGCCCCCACTCCGACCCCAACCGAAACCGCCAAGGTCACAGTCGACAAGGACGCGGTGGCGCTCCTTCCCGCTGACATCAAGGCGGCCGGAAAACTCATCGTCGGTGTCGATGCAACCTATCCGCCGAACGAGTTCAAGAATGACAACGGCGACGCGATCGGCTGGGATGTCGATCTGATGGATGCTGTTGCGGCGAAGCTCGGGCTAACCACCGACTACCGCATCGCGAAGTTCGACTCCATCATCCCGAACGTCGTCGGAGGCCGCTACGACGTCGGCAGCTCCTCCTTCACCGACAACAAGGAGCGCGAGAAGGTCGTCGACTTCGTCAACTACTACACCGCGGGCATCCAGTGGGCTTCCCAGAAGGGCAAGACGGTCGACCCCGACCATGCGTGTGGATTGAAGGTCGCTGTGCAGACCGGCACCGTCGAGGACACCGACGAGCTTCCCGCGAAGTCGCTGGCGTGCACCGACGCGGGCAAGTCGGCTATTCAGGTGCTCAAGTACGATGGCCAAGACCAGGCAACCAATGCGGTCGCACTCGGTCAAGCCGACGCGATGAGCGCCGATTCGCCGATCACCGGTTACGCGATCGCGCTGCAGCCCACCAAGTTGCAGGCCGCCGGTGAGACCTTCGACGTGGCACCGTACGGCATCGCAGTTGGGAAGGGCAGCAGCCTGGCGGACGCCATCAAGCTCGCTTTCCAGGACCTCGTGGACGACGGAACCTACAAGCGAATCCTCGACAAGTGGGGTGTTGCCGATGGTGCGATTGACCCAATCACGATCAACGCGGGCGCAAACGGCTAACGAGTGAATTCACCAGCACGATCCGGTTCGGCGGCACGGGACAGCGTGCCGCCGTCCGGCATTTCGGATGAGGAAGCGGCACCCATCAAGGCGGTGCCGCTTCGACACCCCATCCGCAATCTGATTGCCGCGATCATCATCGTGATCGTCGCATCATTCATTTACGACGCGGCGCTTCGAGAAACCTATGACTGGCCCACATTTGCCACATATGTCTTCGACCATCGCATCGCGCAGGCGGCACTTGTTACCCTCGAACTGACGGTGTACTCGATGATTATCGGGATCATTCTCGGACTCGTTCTCGCGGTGATGCGCCTTTCACTGAATCCTGTCTTCAAGAGCATTTCCTGGGTCTACATCTGGATTTTTCGCGGCACCCCGATCTACGTGCAGCTAACTTTCTGGGGCCTGCTCGGCGTCATCTACCCGACGATTGCGCTTGGTGTTCCGCTCCTTCCGCCGGTGATCACCCTGTCAACCGATGCCAACCTCTCCTTCTTCGTGCTCGCCGTGATCGGGCTCGGGCTCAACGAGGCCGCTTACGTGGCAGAGATCGTGCGGGCGGGCATCCTCTCGGTCGATCGGGGGCAGGAAGAAGCCGCAACCGCACTCGGCATGAGTTGGCTGCAGACAATGTGGCGCGTGATCATTCCGCAGTCGATGCGTGTGATCATTCCGCCGATCGGCAATGAGATCATCTCGATGCTCAAGACGACGTCACTGGTAGTGGCGGTGCCCCTCGCGGGCGATCTGTATTCGGTCGCACGGGATATCTCGGTGGGAATATTCAGACCGATCCCGCTCTTCCTTGTCGCCTCAGTCTGGTACCTCGCCTTCACATCGATCCTCATGGTCGGCCAGTACTTTCTCGAGCGACGCTTCGGTCGCGGAATCGGCGATCAGCGCACCCTTCGGCAACCATCGGAGGCGCGGTGAGCGAACTAATGGTTGACGCCGATCGCGTCTCGAAGAGTTTCGGCACCAACGAAGTTCTCAAGAGCATCTCGCTCACCGTCAAGCGCGGCGAAGTGATGTGCCTGGTTGGGCCGAGCGGTTCTGGCAAGTCGACGTTTCTGCGCTGCATCAATCACCTGGAGAAAGTGGATGCCGGGCGGCTGCACGTCGACGGCGTGCTGGTGGGCTATCGGGAGGCCGGGGGCAAGCTGCATGAACTCAAGCCGCGAGAGGCGGCCATGCAGCGTCGCGATATCGGGATGGTGTTTCAGCGGTTCAACCTCTTTCCGCACATGACCGCGCTCGAGAACATCATTGAGGCGCCGCTGCGTGTGAAGGGAGAGCATCGCGCCGAAGCGATCGCGCGGGGCCGCGAACTTCTGGAAACGGTCGGCCTTGGGGACAAGGAAAGCGCGTATCCTGCCCACCTCAGCGGCGGTCAACAGCAGCGAGTCGCGATCGCCCGCGCGCTCGCAATGGACCCGAAGCTCATGCTCTTCGACGAGCCGACCTCCGCGCTCGACCCGGAACTCGTCGGCGACGTGCTCGACGTGATGCAGAAACTCGCGCTCGGCGGTATGACGATGATCGTGGTCACGCACGAGATGGGCTTCGCCCGCGAGGTCGCCGATTCGCTCGTCTTCATGGATGACG
>SCSV01000100.1 GCA_004297555.1 Salinibacterium sp. | reverse complement strand
AACATGCCGAACCACTTGCGGAACAAGCGGGCGATCGTCACGTCCGGCATCTTGATACCGTGGACGTTGTTCTTGACCATCTCATCGCCCAAGAACCACTGCTGGTGGTGCCAGAGGATGTCCCCGTCATTCACCCAGCCCTGCTCATAGCGAAGGGAGGCTTCCGGCACGTTGCCCTTGCTCGTGTAGATCAGCGGTTCGTCCATACAGTCCTCGTGTGGTTACTGGATCGGCACTTCTTCTTCGGAGCCGTCGGCGAGTAGGCGCTTGGCGCCGATGAGCTTGCCGGACTGGTCGCGGATGCGCTTGATGCCGACGAGCTTGCGGGACTGAGCCTGCTGTAGGCCGCTTACCGCGTCGGAGATCGACTTCAGGGTCGACGCCACATCCGACTCGCTCTCCTGCTTGGATTGCTCGATTTCGGCGTCATGGGCCATCTGGGCGTCCGTGCGGGCCAGTTCGGCGCCCTTGATGCGCTCGGTGGAGTTGAGCTTGGCGTGCTCGAGTTGGGCGGACGATTCGGCCTTGATCTGCTCAACCTGGATGCGCGTAGCGGCCTCGAATTCGGTCTTCCAGCGGTCGAATTGCTGCTGCTGTTGGATCTTCCAGGCCTCAAACTGCTTGGCTTGCTGGTCGAGTTGCTGCTTGACCTGCGCGTCCATCTGGGCAAGTTGGCCCTTGGATTGGGCGTCGATCTGGGCCTTGGCGAGCGTTGGGTCGGGCGGCGGTTGGGGCGGCGGCCCCATGGACGGGTCGCTGAAGAAGGATTCCGGGTTGCTGAAGGAGGCCGCGCGGGCCATCTCGACGAGTGTGCGGTAGATGTTGCCGGGCTTGGCTACGCCAAGAGGGATCGTTGCCATCTGGGCTTGGAAGATGTTGGCGAGCGAGGATAGTTGACCCTCCTTGGAGCCCGTCCCTAGGCCGACTACGATCCGCAGATCCGTACGCTTGCGCCATTCAGAGGGATTGACCGTCGTCCAACGCCCGCGCAGCATGACAGTCTCGGCCTTGCGGCCATGCTGGAGGGTAAGCTGGTGGACGATGCTGAAGAGGCGCTGGATGCCGAAGCTGAACAGGCGGGCGATCAGTTCGACGCGCTGAGCCGCGCTGCTTGTTAGTTGGCTGATTCCGCTCGCCGTCTTGTTCAGTACGTTGGCGTCGGTACCTTGAAAGTAAGCGTTGATGCCGGTCCGGTTCATCCGACGGCTGTCGAAGAACTGGAGCGCGTTTACAGCCGATGGGAACATGTCCGGGACGACTACAGGCATCACTTCCTGGGGTGGCTGACCGTCGACACGAATGATCCCGCCGGGGCGGCTGTCCAGCAGGTCCGTCATGTTGACGCGATCGCTGACAGCTAGCCGCGGGTTGTTCGAGTAGTAGAGGTTGTCGATCGCCTGCCGCGTGAACGCAGTGTTAACGTCCTCGATGTCCGAAACGCTGTCGGCGACTGACATACCGACGTGGCGGTGGGGCATCGGGATGGGCGTGATCGAGGCGACCGGGATTTCGACTGCTTCGGACCTGTGGACGATCGACCGGCCGATCCGGACTACGTATTGGAGCTCGTCGATGCCGTCCTCGTCGTAGTCGTGGCGGATCCAGATGCGGCGGACTTGGACCAGGCGGCTGGCCGGATCGTTGGGGCGGCTGGCGAAATCCCGGTTTAGCTGCTCGCTGTAGCGATTGCGGGCGGTCTCCTCGTACCCCCACTCGTCTACGCGGTCGTTCGCATCGCTGATGTCATCTTCGATGTCGAACCCGAGGGCGCGCATCTCTCCGATCGTCTTGTAGTCCCAGGATTCGAAGTAGTTGCAGCCGGCGAGTGTGTAGTCGCGGGTGTTTACGTCGATCTTGCAGCGCTCGGGGCTGATTACGTCGATGCAGACCTTGCCGACGGGCTTGGTGCGGCGAATGGTGACGCTGTGGAGGCTGGCGGGCGGGGGCGGCTGCGGCGGCTGGGGCGGCTGTTGACCCGTTGACGACGCCTGCATGAACGCCATCTGGTATTGCTGGAGTACCGCGGCGAACTGTTGCTCGTTGGCGGCGTTCGTGGTCTCGTCGGGCTCGGCGGAGTGCTCAACTACCTCTACGTCGTCTTCGGAGATCAGGCGCTCGAAGGAGTCGTCGCTAAGGGACTCGTAGCGCTCGGTTTCGACCTGTTTGCGGTCCTCCCAGTAGGCGTACGTGTAGCCGTTTTTCATCACCAGCGCGTCGGTGAACCAGTCGTGGCAGATTTGCATCCACGGGTTGCGCTGGGTGACTACATAGTTGACATAGTCGGACTCTTGCTGTGCCTGGGCCTCGTCTTCGGGGCTCTCAGGCTCGAATTTGACGACTTCGTCGGCGCCGCAGAAGATCCGCAGGAGGCTAGGTTTGATCCATTCGACCGTCTCGTAGATCGTACGGTCGCGAATCTGGGAGCGGCCCTCTGGGGCTGGCTCGATGTTCTCGCCGAGATAGCGGCGTAGGGCTAACGTGCGGGACTGGGCGAGGATTGCGTCGCTGTCGGAGCCGTAGGCGGTATCGGAAGCGGCATCAATAGCCGCGATTAGGCGGTCTTCCGCGTCGCTTGACGGTTCCTGGGCCAATCGTGGGCTCCGCCGCAGTGTTCACGGCCTCTGGAGGAGTCGTCGTCACCTGCGCGGGAAGGACAGTAAGCGATTGCTCTTCGGATTGCAAGGGAAGGCGGCGCTCGAAGCGTTCGAGGATGGCGATGATGCGGTCCAGGCGCTCTTTGAGGGGGAGGAATTGGCTCATTGGCGATCTCGGCTAGGGGATTGCTAGGTTGGGGTACTTGATCGGCGCGGCGTTGAGGGATTCGGGCTTGAAGCCGATGGCGAGGTAGCGGAATGCGTCGGCCGGGTGGCTGGACCAGTCGTGGAGCGGGCGCTTGGCGAAGATGCCGAGCTTGTCGGAGTACTCGTAGCGGTAGAGTTTGAGCGCTTCCAGGCCCTGGTAGCACTTCTTCTGGTCGAAATAGCAGCGAGTGATGAACTTGCGGGCTTGTTCGATGCCCTCGGAGACGGTCAGTTTGGGGACTACGCGGGTGTTGCGCACGCCCATGGACTTCAGTTGCTCGACGATCGACATTCCGGTCCCCAATTCCGTCTTGTCGGCATCGTGGGGCAGGAGGTGTCGGGCGTAGTTGTACGGTCGGTCCTTGAGGACGCGGACGTAGTGGTCGATGGCTACCCCCGACGACATGTAGAAGTCGATGATGCGGGCCTCCCGGCCGACTTGCTGGGCAAACCAGATGGCTGTGGCGTCGCCGATCCCGAGGTCCCACGCGGTCCAGACCTCGGCATTGCGGTCGTAGGGGACGTTACAGATACGGCCGTCGTCCGTGGCGATCTTCATCTCCCGGCCGAAGACAGCGCCCTTGATGGCGGCCTCGAAGGAGCATTCAAGCTCTTGCTCGTAGGCCTCGACTGACATCTCCCGGCGGGCGGCCTCCAGTTCGGCGACCGGGAGCAGGCCGGACTGGCTGGCCTTGAGGACCATGGAGAACCACTCGGCATTGTCGAACTTGGTGCCGTCCTCGTTCTCCCAGATGCCGAGGGATTTCTGGTAGATCTCGTAGAACTTGTTGTGGCCGGCGGGGGTACCGATGAAGACCGCCCAGCCCTTACGGTCGATCAGTTGGGGGCGGATGATCAGGTCGAAGACGGTCGGGTCGTGTTGGGCGTACTCGTCCATGATTACGCCGTCCATGTATAGGCCCCGGAGGCGGTCGGCGTTGTCGGTGCCGTAGAGCCGGATGCGGTTGCCCCCGGGTAGCTGGCACCATAGCTCGGACTCGTTGTACTGGATGCCCGGTAGAGCCCCGGTGAACTGCTTGATGTACGACCAAGCGATGTCCTTGGCTTGGGAGAGTTGGGGAGCGACGTAGGCATAGCGGCCATCTTTCTTGCCCTCGGATAGCCCGGCTTTGATCAGCTCGTTGATGCAGGCGACAGTCTTCCCAGCGCGCCTGTGGCAGACCAGACAAGCCCATCGTTTGCTGCGACCGTGGAATGGCAGGAACGCCGGCCTGGGCGCGTACGGGATGACTATCTTGGTCGGCAAACTGATCCTCCAAGCCCGGATGGTAGTCGACCAATACGACCCTGGCGACCTCCTTCAAATGCCCAATTTCCTCGCCGCAACGCACAAATGTTCATATGTTCATACCAAACGCCCACCTATAGGGTGGGCTGTTTTTGGTCGTATGACCAAACAGCTTGGTCATTTCTGGTCATTTGGTCATTTGATACCCCATTTAGGCGATACATTCCGTGGCGGACCTTATAAATCATGTGCTTAGAGATGAGCGAATTAATCGCTCTTCGCTTAGGGGTATTGGTCATTTCAGATCCGTCGGCTTTCCTCACCTTAGATATGACCAAACCCGTTTGGTCGTTTTGCAGCGCCGCAATTATGGCTTGTTCGTCGTCGGTGAGGTAGTTAGAGGAGCCGATGAAGTCGAGGATGGCGGAGCCGTGGGCGCGACGGAGGCGGAAGCCGAGGGGTTCGAATTCGTCGTGGTCGCGTTGTTTTTCGCAGACCAGGGTGACTTCTTCTCCCTCGCGGTCGGCGCGGATGACGGTGCTAGCTGCCCCCAAGAGAGCCGACGATCCGCGCATCCCGCGGTCGACATCCTTGCCGGAATGGTGGATTACGAGGCCGGTAGCTTCGACGGCTTGGAGGACGTGTTCGAATGAGCCGACCCAGAGGGATGAGTCCCGTGAACTGTTCTCGTCGAGTCCGAGGCCGTGGCGGGCGAAGGTATCGACGGTTAGTAGGCGAGGGCGGTGGGGGAGGTCGCGTAGCTGGGCGATGAAGTTACGGCGCTCGCGGATGTCGGTGAACTGAACGCCGGAGGTGTCGACGTAGGCGAGATCGGGGTCGAATCGGCCCTCGGCAGTCAGCGCTTTCATGCGCATTCTGGCGCCGTGGACTCCCTCGGCTGCCATGTATAGATAGGCGCCGGCCGGTCCGTAGAGCGGGCACCCGGCGAATGAGGCGCCCTTGGTGATCGCTCCGCCCAAGGTCATCGCGGCGAAGCTCTTATAGGACCCCGGCGGCCCGTAGATGAAAGCCAGCTCGCCTAGAGGGATTATTCGGCTAAATAGCCACAGTGGTTCCGGCCGGTCCATGAACACCCCCGCTCGCTCGATCGTTGGTGTGACCGGCTCTACTGCCTTCAATTCAGGCACGCCCTCTCCCTGTTGTTAGTAGGGCGGGTTAGTTCCGTGTCACGAAGGCCGGGGAGGGCGGCTGAGCCGTAACGGGCAGAACAGGCGTTGCGCAACGCTTGTCCCCGCGACTCACACGGTAGACCTTGCGCGTAATAATTTCAATCGTGCCCGGACGGGTGGCAATCCAGTAGAAA
>SCSV01000099.1 GCA_004297555.1 Salinibacterium sp. | reverse complement strand
CTCGTGTTCGCGAGCCAGAACGACGTGGACTCGTTCAAGCAGCCGCAAGGCGCGGGTGAGGGCGTGAGCGAGTATCTGCGATCGGCGATTCTCTCGGTGCTCGGTATTCGCGTGAAGTTCATCGCCAAGGCGGAGACCGCGCGCAGTGCGAAGACCCCAGGCAAGGCGCTCGAGGGCGAGCCCGCGACGGATGCCCTCGGCTGGGCGGTGGCTCCAATCCCGGAACCCAACGTCCCCGAACCCGACCTGCCCGAACCGGCCCCGGAGTTGGAGCCCGACCTGGAACCGGACTTCGAAGCGGACGCCGCTCTGGCACTCGAGACGACAGACCAAACGAGTACTTTGGTGGTGGATTCCGCTTCGATACCAGCGGGGGTCTCGAAGAGCGACAACTCCCGCTACGGGGAGGCGGTCGTGCGCGAGTTGCTCGGCGCAAGCTTCGTCGAGGAGCACGACATCGCCCCGCGAGTTGTGCCCGTGGCGCTGGACGAGTAGCCATGTACGACGGGATCGTTCAAGAACTCATCGACGAACTCGGGCGGCTGCCCGGGATCGGCCCCAAGTCGGCCCAGCGCATTGCGTTCCACATTCTGCAGACCGAGAGTTTCGACGTCACCCGCTTGGCCGATGTGCTGCGTGAGGTCAAGGAGAAAGTTCGTTTCTGCGCGATCTGCGGCAACGTCACCGAGCAGGAGACGTGCGCGATTTGCCGGGACCCCCGGCGCTCTCCCGCGACGATCTGTGTCGTCGAAGAAGCCAAAGATGTTGTCGCGATCGAACGCACGCGAGAATTCCACGGCCTGTACCACGTGCTCGGCGGCGCGATCAGTCCAATGGATGGCGTCGGGCCGGACGATCTGCGCATCAAGCAGCTCCTGAACCGGCTCGCCGATGGCACGGTCACCGAGGTGATCATTGCCACGGACCCCAACCTCGAGGGCGAAGCCACCGCGACCTATCTCACTCGCCTGCTCGTCTACCCCAACCTCCGCGTCACTCGGTTGGCTTCCGGCCTGCCAGTAGGCGGCGATCTTGAGTACGCCGATGAGGTGACGCTCGGCCGTGCCTTCGAGGGCCGCCGCATCGTCGAGACCTCCTAGCAGGAGCCCTAGAACGCCCGGTCGCGCGGAGGCCATCCGCGCTACCGATAGAATCGCTCGTTGGGCCGCACGCCCGGCCCTCATCCAGATTCTCCGCGGGAGTACCATGAGCCTGATCGTCCAGAAGTTCGGAGGATCATCCGTCGCTGATGCTGAAAGCATCAAGCGCATCGCGAGTCGCATCGTCGAAACGCGCGCCGCCGGCCACGAAGTGGTCGTCGTGGTCTCCGCGATGGGCGACATGACCGACGAACTGCTTGATCTCGCCGAGCAAGTGGTGCCGTCCGTGCCATCCGGTCGCGAACTGGACATGCTGCTCACCGCGGGCGAGCGCATCTCGATGGCGCTGCTCGCGCTCGCCATCAAGAACCTGGGCGTCGAAGCCCGCAGCTACACGGGCAGCCAAGCGGGCATGATGACGGATGCCCAACACGGGTCGGCCCGCATCGTCGACGTCACCCCCGGCCGGGTACGCGAAGCGCTCGACATCGGGGCGGTAGCGATCGTGGCCGGCTTCCAAGGTTTCAACCGCCTGACCGGGGACATCACGACCCTGGGCCGCGGCGGCTCCGACACAACCGCTGTGGCGCTGGCGGCCGCCCTCGATGCTGAGGTATGCGAGATCTACACCGACGTCGACGGCGTCTTCACCGCCGACCCGCGCGTCGTTCCGAAGGCCCGCAAGATCGACCGCATCACGAGCGAGGAAATGCTCGAACTGGCCGCTGCGGGAGCCAAGGTGCTCTACATCCGCGCGGTCGAGTACGCGAGGCGGCATGGCGTGACCCTTCACGTGCGCTCGTCGTTCAATCACAATGAGGGCACGCTCGTCGTGAACCCTAAGGAAGGAGAGATCGTGGAAGAGCCCATCATCACCGGTGTCGCCGCAGACCTCAGCGAAGACAAGATCACCGTGGTCGGCGTACCCGACGTCCCGGGCAAGGCGGCCCAGATCTTCACGATCGTGGCGCAGACCAACGCCAACATCGACATGATTGTGCAAAACGTGTCGACCACGCTCAACGGCCTCGCCGACATCTCGTTCACTCTGCCGAAGTCGGATGCCCCGGGGGCGCTCGCCGCACTGAACTCGCAAAAGGAGGCCATCGGGTTCGAGTCGCTGCAGCACGATGACAAGATCGGCAAGCTCGCGGTGGTCGGCGCCGGCATGCGCACCAACGCCGGCGTTTCTGCCCGCTTGTTCACCGCGCTCTATGAGGCGGGCATCAACATCGAGATGATCTCCACGAGTGAGATCCGCATCTCAGTCGTGACCCGTGCCGAGACGATCAACGAGGCACTCCGGGTCGTGCACACGGCGTTCGGCCTCGACGCCGACACCGATGCCGTCGTTCACGGCGGCACCGGGCGCTGATGCCCGGGCAATCGCCTGAATACAATTGAGGGAATCCTTTTGAACGCGTCACGGTTGGATGAGAAATGAGCAGCGGAGTGCGGATCGGCATCGTCGGAGCGACCGGCCAGGTCGGAGCGGTTGTTCGTCGGCTGCTTGAGGAGCGTGACTTCCCGGTCGCCGAGATCCGCTTCTTCGCGTCTGCGCGCAGCGCGGGCAGCACTCTCGACTTCAAAGGCACCCCGGTCGTCGTCGAAGACGCAGCAACCGCCGACCCGACCGGCCTTGACATTGCGATCTTCTCCGCGGGAGCCACCACCTCCAAGGCCCAGGCGCCGCGCTTTGCCGCCGCTGGCGTGCTCGTCATCGACAACTCCTCCGGCTGGCGAATGGACCCAGAGGTTCCGCTCGTCGTCAGCGAGGTGAACCCGCACGCAATCAAGGATGCCGTCAAGGGCATCATCGCGAACCCCAACTGCACCACGATGGCCGCGATGCCCGTGCTGAAGGTGCTTGATGCCGAGGCTCACCTCACCCGGCTCATCGTGAGCACCTATCAAGCCGTTTCGGGTGCCGGTCTGTCCGGTGGTGAGGAATTGCTCGAGCAGGCCTCGGCGGCTGTCGCCCAAGACGCCATTGAGCTCGTGCACGACGGTTCCGCGGTCACCCTGCCCGCGGCCAACAAGTTCCCCAAGAACATCGCGTTCAACGTCATCCCGCTCGCCGGCAGCATTGTCGACGACGGGCTGGGTGAGACCGACGAGGAGAAGAAGCTCCGCAACGAGAGCCGCAAGATTCTCGAACTACCCGAGCTTCTGGTCAGCGGAACCTGCGTGCGAGTTCCCGTCTTCACGGGCCACTCGCTCTCGATCAACGCCGAGTTCGCCGAGCCGCTGAGTGTCGAACGCGCGCGCGAACTGCTCGCGACGGCTCCTGGGGTCGTGCTCAGCGACATCCCGAACCCGCTTGAAGCTGCGGGCAAAGACCCGAGCTTCGTCGGTCGCATCCGCCAAGACGAGGGTGTGCCGGGCGGTCGCGGTCTCGCGCTGTTCATCAGCAACGACAACTTGCGCAAGGGTGCCGCGCTCAATGCGGTGCAGATCGCGGAGATTGTTGCGGCCAACCTCGCGGTCGCGGCGAAGTAGTGAACGAACCGATTGACGTCGCCCTGATCGGCGGCGGCATCATGAGTGCCACGCTCGGCACGATCCTTCAAGAACTCGAACCGAGTTGGAACATCCAGATCTTTGAGCGGCTCGGCGATGTGGCCGAAGAGAGCTCGAACCCGTGGAACAACGCGGGCACCGGTCACGCGGCCCTGTGCGAACTCAACTACACGCCACAGCGCGCTGACGGCTCGATCGACATTTCTGCCGCGGTCAAGGTCAACGAGCAGTTTCAACTCTCGCGCCAGTTCTGGGCGCACCTGGTCACAAGCGGTGCCGTGCCCGATCCGAGCTCGTTTATCAGCCCCGTGCCGCACATGAGCTTCGTGTGGGGCCAGTCCAACGTCGACTATCTGCGCAAGCGCTTCGAGGCGCTCAAGAACCACCCCCTCTTCGCGGGCCTGGAATACAGCGAGGATGCCCGCACCATTCGCACCTGGGCCCCGCTCATGATCCCCGGCCGCAGCAAGGCCCAGCCGATCGCGGCAACCCGCATCGCCTCGGGCACGGACGTGAACTTCGGCGCTCTCTCGCATCTGCTCACCGCCAACCTCGCCGCTCACGGCGCGACGATCAACACCGGTGTGCTCGTCACAAACATCACCCGGCAACGGGACGGCCTCTGGAGGCTGCGCCTTCGCCACGACGTTGGATATTCCACATTGCCGGATGTCCGTGCGCGCTTCGTCTTCGTCGGCGCCGGCGGGCACGCCCTCAACCTTCTGCAGAAATCGGGAATCAAAGAGATTCGCGGATACGGTGGATTCCCGGTGAGCGGCGAGTTTTTGCGCACCGACAACCCGGAACTCGTCGCGAAGCATTCGGCGAAGGTCTACGGCAAGGCTGCGGTCGGTTCACCGCCCATGTCGGTGCCGCACCTCGACCTTCGCGTGGTCGACGGCACCGGAAGCCTGATGTTCGGGCCTTACGCGGGCTTCAGCCCCAAGTTCCTGAAGACCGGGTCGATCATCGACCTGTTCGCATCCATTCGCTGGCACAACATCATTCCGATGATCGCCGCTGGTCTCGGAAATCTCGGTCTCGTCAGCTACCTCATTGGCCAGCTGCTCGCGGGCCCGAGCACGAAGTTCGCCGAACTGCAGAAGTTCTTCCCGCGGGCCAAACCCGAAGACTGGTACCGAATCACCGCTGGCCAGCGCGTGCAGGTCATCAAGAAGCATCCGACCAAGATTGGTGTGCTGCAGTTCGGCACTGAGGTGGTCTCCTCATCCGATGGCACAATCGCCGGACTGCTTGGCGCATCCCCCGGTGCATCGACCGCTGTGGCGATCATGGTCGGGCTCATCGAGAAGTGCTTCCCCGACCGGATTGAGTCGTGGAAACCTGCCCTCGTGAACATGATCCCGACTTACGGGCAGGCGCTCCTGGAGAACGCCACCCTCATCGAAAAGACGCTCACGTCGACGGCGAAAACCCTGCGAATCAACCGCTGAGCGGCTGCCTCAGGGCGCGCAAGAGAGGCCCCCGAGAGCGGGGTACAGAATTCTTGCGGGGGCTGACATAGTTAGAGCCGGACTCGATCGGGGCGAGTGACTCTCTGGTTCTGCGCGAGCCGATTGTGTCTTTTTCGAGATTTTCGTCGGTCAAAGGTGCCTAGCTCCATGAGTAGTGCTGAAGCGTATCCCGCAACACTAGGGGCAGAAGCCCTAGCGGGTTCGCGCGTGAGACTGGCCATTCTCGACGATCACGAGATGTTGCTCGACAGCATGAGCAGCTGGATCGGCTCGCACGCCGCCGACTTCGAAGTGGTGCTCTGCGCGAGCACCTGGCTTGAGCTCGTACACAGCGACAATTTTCCCACCGACCTCGTGCTCCTCGACTTCCAACTGCCGGAGCCGGTTTCCATTGAGGCGCGGGTGCGCACCTGCCGGGCGGCGGGGGCGAAGGTCATCGTACTGTCGAGCATGGACTCCGACGAATTGCGGCAGCGGGCGCTCGCGGCCGGGGCAGCCAAGTTCCTCGCCAAGTCACTGCCGATGCGCGGGATCATGGATGCCGCACGCGACTTGATGGGCGTGCACCTATCGACGCCTCGGCTGCAGCGCGATTGGCGGCCACTGCCCTCCGGTGCGACGATGCGCACGAGGCCCAAGCTCAGCCCCGGCGAGACTGAGGCATTCCGCCTCTATGTCGCCGGACTCACCACCTCGCAGGTCGCCGACCGCATGCAAGTGCAGTACGAGACCGCGAAGACCTATTTGCGCCGGGTGCGCGAAAAGTACGCGAAAGTCGACAGGCCGGCGAGCAAGAAGGCCGAACTCATCCGCCGAGCTGCAGAAGATGGTTATCTGAGCTAGTGAGCAAACTGTATTTCCGGTACGGCGCGATGAATAGTGGCAAGAGCACGGCGCTACTCCAGGCCGCGTTCAACTACGAAGAGCGCGGGCAGCAGGTGCTCCTGGCAAAGCCGGAGACCGACACCAAGGGCCGCGGAGCGATCGTCTCCCGGCTCGGCTTCAGCCGTCCGGTCGACTTCACCATCGCACCCGGCGAAGACATCTACGAGAAGTTCGCGGATGAGAGCGCCAAGACTTTGGCCCGAACCGGGATGCGCGTTGCATGCTTGCTCGTCGATGAGGCCCAGTTCTTGACCGAAGGCCAAGTGGACGACCTCTTGCGCATCGCGATCCTGGAGGATGTGCCGGTGCTGGCCTACGGCATCCGCACTGATTTTCAGACGGCCGCCTTCCCTGGCAGTCGCCGCCTTCTGGAGATCGCCCACTCGCTCGAGGAGCTCAAGACAATTTGTCGTTGCGGCCGCAAGGCGATCTTCAACGCGCGCAAGAGCGGCGATCGCTACGTGTTCGACGGCGCCCAAGTGGCCATCGACGATGGCGGCGAGGTCACTTACGAGGCGCTCTGCGCGAGTTGCTACCTCGAAGAGAGCGGTGGAGTGTTGAGTAGCGGTTGGCGGCCCACGGGCGAGTTCAGCTACCGCAACGGACCGGACGCTGACTTCACCTAGGAGCGCCCTTAACCCGAAGGCAGGACCGCGTCAGCGATCCCGCCCTTTGTTGACGAAGGCAGGACCGCCTCAGCGATCCTGCCTTATGTCGGGGTGGCGGGATTCGAACCCACGACCTCTTCGTCCCGAACGAAGCGCGCTACCAAGCTGCGCCACACCCCGATGGCGCGCACCTTCAGCGGCGCGAGCCTCGTCAAGAATAGCTGAAATCTCCTGAGGTCAACGTCACGAGTACAGCCTCGGGCGGGCACGCAAAACGCACGGGCGCATAGATCGACGTGCCGATCCCGGCGCTGACGTTCAGGAAGGCGCCGCGCTGCGCGTGTTCCCACACGCTCAACCCACTGGCCTGCGCATTGGGGATGTCGCAGTTCGTGACGAGGGCCGGCAGACCCGGGATGCGCACTTGGCCGCCGTGGGTGTGCCCGGCGAAAATCACCTCAGCGCCATGTGTCACGAACGAGTCGAGCACGCGCCGGTAGGGAGCATGGGTGACGCCAACAGCCAGGGTCTCCTCACCGTCTTCAGAATTCTCGTGCATTGCCTCGATCGCACCGGGAAGCGCTTCAAGGCGATCCCAGCCGCGGTGGGCGTCATTGACGCCGAAGAACTCCACCCGGGTTCGATTGATGAGAAGCGCGGCCGCCCGGTTGTTGAGGGAGTGCCACCCCAAGTCATCTTCGAAGAATGACTCAAGGGCTGCCGTATTGAGCGTGGCGGCACGTTCTGAATGCCCTGATGGCTTCAGAAGGTACGCGAAGGGGTTTTTCGGTTCGGGGCCGAAGTAGTCATTGGATCCGTGCACGAAAACGCCCGGGATGCCCCGAAGCGGTTCGAGCGCGTATTCAAGCGCCTCAAGAGCGTCTCCGTGGCCCAGGTTGTCGCCGGTGTTCACGACCACGTCGGGATTCAAATCGGCGAGCGATCTTACCCATTGCTGCTTTCGATGCTGCCAGGGGGCGAGGTGCAGATCAGCCAGATGTAGCACCGTAAGCGGTGCTGCGCCCGGTTCCAGAACAGGCAATGTCTCGCGACGGACGGTGAATCGATTGCGCTCGACGAGAACTCCCCAGGCCAGCGCCCCGAGGACCAGTGCGGCCACCGCTCCGAGAGCAGCGGCCGCACTGCGATTGGCTATGGGCACGTCAACTGGGTGATGGTCAGCGTGATCGCCACCGTGAGTTTCACGTTCTTGCCCGGGGGCGGGTTTGACGCGGAGACTTTGCCATCTCGAGGGTCCGATGGCAGGGTCGGATCAGAAATGACAGCACACACATCGGTGATGTCAGAGAATCCGGCCGAGTTCAATGCGGCGTGCGCTTGCCCCGAGGTGAAGTCGGTGCCGTTGCCGACGACATTGGGGAAGGGCACTTGATTCCCGCGACTGGTGTACACGGTAATAATTGCGCCAGTACCGGATTGACTTCCGGCCGATGGGTTCGTGGATGCCACCCTGCCTACTTCGACCGGCGAATCGATGCTGCCGCCGTCCTTGTAGTCGAAGCCCAGTCCAATGAGAAGGGCCTTTGCCGCCTCAGGAGTCAGACCTCGTACATCGGGAACAGCAAGACCCGACCCGCTCAAGAGTGCGTCCGCGGGTGGTGGGAAGGCTCCACCGTGGTACTTGCGGTCGATTACGAGCAGCAGATTGCGCATCATCTCGTGCCGGAGTAAGGCGCCTTGGATGCCGTTGTATCGATACTGGCGCAGCGACACTCGACCGACCGTGTTGCCGACCCAGATCGCCGTGGCTACCTTGCGGGTAGTCGTGATAATCCAGGTCTGGATCGCGGCGTCGGTCGTTCCGGTCTTGCCGACAACAGGGGTACCGTCGTGCGGATTCGACCTCGCACCGGTGCCGTTGTTCAGTACGCCGGCAAGTGCATAGGCCGCCGTGTTGGCAACGTCGGGATCGATCGCCTGCTGGCAGTCACTCACCTGTCCGTCCAGGTCTTTGCCATCGGGGCTGACGGCATTGTCGATGACGATTGGCGGGCAAAACTTGCCCCCTGCGCCGATAGCGGCGTACGCACCGGCCATGCTCAACGGCGTTACGTCATTCGTACCAAGCACTGATGACGGGTTGGTCTGCAGGTGCGTGCCGTCAGCGCGCTCCACGCCGAGCGATTCCGCAACATGGCGGATGTCGCAGAGATCGAGCTGCAGAGCCATCGACACGAATGCCCCGTTGACCGAGGCCGCGGTCGCGTTCATAACCGACCATGCCCCCTTTTCCCCGGATGAGTCGTTGTGCACGTTGAAGGGTCCGCCCCAACCACCTCCGTCTGCGCAACTATCGCGGAACTTGGACTGGTCGACGACGCGGGCATCGCCGCTCACTCGAGCGTTGAGGCCTTTGTTGTGGTTCAACCAATCGATCAAAGTGAACAACTTGTACGTTGAACCGGACTGCATGCCGCTCGAGCCGCCGTACTGGTAGCTGGTCGCGTAGTTCACGGCGCCCGTGCCGCGACCGCCTCCTGTGCCTGAGTCGTTGAAGACCTTGTCAACCGCCATCGTGAGAACTCGGCCAGTGCCAGGTTCTACCGAGACTGCCGCCGATCCAAGATGGAGGGCGGTTTCTTTGTTGTTGACGTATTTCCAGACGAGTTGTTGAGCGGTGACCTGAATGTCCATGTCTAGCGTGGTGTAAACCTTGTAGCCGCCCTGCTTCCAGTTCGCTACTCGCTCTTTTTCGTTCTCGCCGAGAAACTCGAAATTCTTGACGTTCTTGACTACGAAGTCGCAGAACCAGGTGGCGTACTTATTGGCACCGATGCAGCCGCTCGTTGATTCCGACGGCTTGAGCGTGGACTCATCAACCGGAGTTGCGACGGCATCGTCGTACTGCTTCTGGGTGATGTCACCGACATCGAGCATGCTCGCGAGGATCACATCGCGTCGTGCCTTGTTTCGCCCGAAGTTGTTGGGGTCGTCGAGTCCCCGCGAATTAGGAAACTGAACGATCGCGATGAGACTCGCCGCTTGGGGCAGGGTCAGGTCCTTGGCACTCACGCTGTAGTACCGCTGCGCCGCTCGTTCGATGCCATACGTGTTGTCGGCGAAAAAGGCGATGTTGAGATACGCGGTAAGGATTTCCTTCTTGGTGTATTTCTTCTCGAGCCCGATCGCGAGCTTCATCTCCTTGAGCTTGCGATCAAGCGTCGCGGCAACGGCTTCGTTGTAGGCACGTTTGCGTGCCTCCTCTGTGGGCTGCTCAAGCGCTTGCTGCACGAAGATGTTCTTCACTAGTTGCATCGACAGTGTCGATGCGCCGCCGCCCTGCCCTCGAGAAAGTCCAGCGCGAACAAGGGAAGGCACGTCGATGCCACCATGCTCGAAGAATCGGCGGTCTTCGCCATCGATCGCGGCCTCGCGAGCGTAAATCGAGATGTCGTCGTACGAAACTTCTTGCCGGTTCTGGTCATAAATCGTGGCGATCGGGACGTAGCCATTCACGTTTCCGGGCGCGGTGGAGTGGGCATACAAGGTGTTGCGTTCTGCCTGATGTCCAACTTCGATGTATTCGGGAAGACTGTCGAAGAGTCCGATGCTGCTCGACGCTGCAACTCCAGTAACGGCGATCGCAGGAGCGACCAACGCAGTTACGAGTAAGCCGGCGATAACGCTGAAGCTGAAGAGTCCGGCGATGGCCGTGAGCACGCTGCTGGGAGGGGATTTTTGGGCAGACATAGAGTCGAGGATACTGGTCTTACTGGATCGCCAACCTGAACGGACGCCGAACATGACTTCGTGGGAGTATCTGACAACTCCGCTCATCGTGCACAACACCGCCGCGATCCTCAACAACTGGGGCTCCGAGGGCTGGGAACTCGTGCAGGTCGTCACGGGCCCCGAGGGCGGTCTGGTGGCTTATTTCAAGCGTGAGAAAGCAGAACCGGGCGCATGATGTCTGAACTGGAGGCGCGGCTCGCCGAACTCGGGCTCGAAGTGCCCGCGACGTCGAAACCAGTCGCCGCCTACATTCCGGCGGTCGCCTCGCGGAACCTCGTGTACACATCCGGCCAACTGCCGATGGTGCACGGAGTCTTGGGCATCACCGGCAAGGTGGGCTCCGAGGTCGATGCCGACACCGCCAAACTGCTGGCCCGCACCTGTGTGCTCAATGGCCTCGCCGCCGCGCGAACGGCCATCGGCTCGCTCGACCGCATCACGCGAGTGGTGAAGGTCGTCGGATTCGTCGCATCCGACCCCTCGTTCACCGGGCAGCCTGGCGTGATCAACGGGGCATCCGAATTACTGGGCGAGATTTTCGGTGATGCCGGTGCGCACGCGCGCAGCGCCGTCGGCGTTGCAGTGCTGCCGCTCGACTCTCCTGTCGAGATCGAGTTCGTTTTCGAATTCGCCTGATCCCGGCCGAACTACTCGGTGCCGGATGCCGCGTGGAACTTCTCGGAGATCAGCGACATCACGCTTGAATCAGCGAGCGTCGTCGTGTCGCCGATTTCGCGGCCTTCGGCGACATCCCTCAGCAGGCGGCGCATGATCTTGCCCGAGCGGGTCTTCGGGAGCTCGGCGACGATGAAGATCTGCCGGGGGCGTGCAATGGCGCCGATCTTCTCCGTGACCTGCTTGGCGAGGGCTGTGGTCGTCTCTTCCGTGCTCTGGCCTTCCGCCTTGCCGGCCCGCAGAATCACGAATGCGACCACGGCCTGTCCGGTGGTCTTGTCATCCGCACCCACGACGGCCGCTTCGGCCACGATCGGATGTGAGACGAGCGCGGACTCGATCTCTGTGGTCGAGAGTCGATGGCCGGACACCTTGATCACGTCGTCGACTCGACCGAGCAGCCAAATGTCGCCGTCTTCATCGATGCGAGCGCCATCGCCGGCGAAATAGATCGACTTCTGCGGGGTCGAGTACTTGGCCCAATAGGTTGCGACATATCGATCGGGATCGCCCCAGATACCCCGCAGCATCGCAGGCCACGGTTCAGAGATCACCAGTGCGCCGCCGCTCGGCGGTGTGACCGGTGCTCCGTCCTCGCCGAGTACATCGACTTTGACGCCGGGGATCGGAACCTGCGCCGATCCGGGCTTGAGAGTCGTGATGCCCGGCAGGGCGGAGATCATGATGGCGCCAGTCTCGGTCTGCCACCAGGTGTCGACGATCGGGGTCGAGCCGGCCCCGATCACATCGCGGTACCAAATCCACGCCTCGGGATTGATTGGTTCGCCCACAGAGCCGAGCACGCGCAGGGAGGACAGATCGAAGGCATCCGGAACCTCGCGACCGACCTTCATGAACGAGCGGATGGCGGTCGGCGCGGTGTACAGGATCGACACCTTGTATTTCTGGATGATCTCCCACCAGCGACCGGGATGCGGCGTGTCGGGCGTGCCCTCGTAGAGCACCTGCGTCGCGCCGTTCGCGAGCGGCCCGTATGTGACATAACTGTGACCGGTGACCCAGCCGACGTCTGCCGTGCACCAGTACACGTCGGTTTCGGGGTGGACGTCGAAGACATTCTGGTGCGTGAACGCGGCCTGGGTGAGGTAGCCACCGCTTGTGTGCAGGATGCCCTTGGGCTTGCCCGTGGTGCCGGAGGTGTAGAGGATGAACAGCGGGTTCTCGGCATTGAAGGCCTTGGCCTCGTGCTCCGGGTCGGCCTTCGCGAGTTCGTCGTGCCACCACAGGTCGCGGCCCTCGGTCCATTCCACGTCGTTCTCGCCGCGCTTGACGACGAGCACGGTGCTGACGGTGGACTCGGCGCCGCTCGCGGCGAGCATCCCGAGCGCAGCATCGACAGCGGGTTTGAGCGGAAACACTTTTCCTCTGCGCCAGCCACCGTCGGCAGTGATCACGAGCTTGGCGCTTGCGTCGTGGATTCGGCTCGAGAGACTCTCGGCGCTGAACCCGCCGAACACGACCGAGTGCACCGCGCCGAGGCGCGCGACGGCAAGCATGGCGATCACGGCCTCGGGAATGAGCGGGAGATAGATCGCGACGCGGTCGCCCTGGCCGATGCCGAGAGCGGTGAGGGCGTTGGCGGCACGTTTGACCTCGGTGGTGAGCTCGGCGTACGTGAGGGTGCGGCTGTCGCCCGGCTCGCCCTCCCAGTGGATGGCGACGCGGTCGCCGTTGCCGGCTTCAACGTGACGGTCGAGACAGTTGTAAGCGACATTGAGTTCACCGTCGCCGAACCATCGAGCGAAGGGCGCATTGCTCCAGTCGAGGGTCTCGGTGAAGGGCTTGTGCCAGTGCAACAGTTCCCGGGCGGTCTCGGCCCAGAAGCCCAATCGGTCAGCTGCGGCCCGCTCATACAGCTCCGGCGACGCGACCGACGTGGCGGCAAAATCGTTGCTCGGTGGGAAAAGGCGAGACTCGCGCAGGAGGCTGTCAATCGAGTTTTCGGGCATTTTGATCCTCATCGATCACGTTGGGGCGGCCTAACGAATTGATACTAGACTGCCGCGATTCCTCCCATTGCGCATCAGGGTTCCTCAGGTAAACTAAGGGCGCCAAATCTATATTTGGCGCGCAGCGCGCATGATTCCCCCCAATCCCGCGCTGCTGTGGCGGCGCCTATTCCCCCCAATGGGCGCCGCCCCTCTCATGAGCGGCCACTCCTCAACAGGTCTTCCTTTCGCGCTGTATTCGCCGATTCCGGCGCGGTGCGAAGGCAGCCCGGAAGTCGGCCTAGCCTTCCTCCGTGCACGATCAGGATCCGGCCCCTTTTGTCGCCCGTGCCCCGCGCCCGGCCGGCCAGAGTAGCCCGGCCGACCACGATTCCAGAGAGTTCGGGCCGCTCGCGCGCTTTGTTTGCGAGACCGATGTCACGGATGTCTTTGCCAACGGCCCCGGCGAGGTCTGGGTCGACCGCGGAGCCGGGTTGGTGCGCGAAGACCGGCTGCGGCTTGGCGAGCCCGAGTTGCGCGCTCTCGCGATTCGCCTGGTCGGTCTGGGTGGGCGGCACATCGACGAGGCGAACCCCTGCGTGGATGTTCGACTGCACGACGGCATTCGGGTTCACGCGGTGCTGCCGCCGATCTCCCCGTGCGGCACACTCCTGTCGATCCGAGTGCCGCGCCGCGAGGCGTTTTCGATCGAGTCACTTGATGAGGCGGGCTTCTTCGAGTTTGTGCCCGCCGAGATCGTGCGCGAACTCGTCGCGCGCCGCGAGAACCTGCTCATCACTGGGGCCGGCGGTAGCGGCAAGACCACGTTTCTCTCGGCGCTGCTGGCCGAGGCACCTGCGGGGGAACGCATCGTCGCGATCGAGGACGTGGCCGAGTTGCGCGTGGCGCATCCGCATTTCATCTCGCTCGAGGCGAGGCAGGCCAACCTCGAGGGCGCAGGGGGCTTTGGCCTCACCCAACTGCTGCGCGAGGCATTGCGGATGCGCCCCGACCGCCTCGTGCTCGGCGAGTGCCGCGGCGCCGAGATCCGCGAGCTGCTCGCCGCGCTCAACACGGGTCATGACGGCGGCGCGGGCACTCTGCACGCGAATTCCCTGGCCGATGTTCCCTCGCGGCTCGAAGCGCTGGGCGCACTCGCGGAACTGAGCCCTGCAGCCACTGCCCGGCAGGCGGTGAGCGCGATCGGAACTGTGCTTCATGTCGAGCGAAAGGCCGGGCAGCGCAGGCTCGCGCAAATCGGCACTCTTGAACTCGACGGGCGTGATCGCCTGAGAGTCGTGGGGACGGTGTGAGCGGCGAAGGGCTTGGAGAGGTCGCCGCCGTGACCCAGAGGCTCGCCGTGTTGCTGGGCGCCGGCGTCGCGCCGGGTTCGGCGTGGCTGCACGTGGCGCACGGCTCGTCATCTCCGGTGCCTCGTCGTGTTGTGCGCGCCAGCGCCGATTCGGGCGAGATCGCGGCCTGTCTCGTCGGCGCCATTGAGGGACTCGACGCCCTGGAGTCGGCAGGCTGGCGCGGTCTCGCCGCTGCCTGGTCGGTCGCCACGGATGCTGGTGCGCCCCTCGCAGCGGCGCTGCGGTCGTATGCCGTGTCGTTGCGCGCTCTTACCCAGATTCAGCGCGACATCGCCGTGGCGCTTGCGGCGCCGGTGGCGACGGCGCGCATGGTGACCTTTCTGCCTCTCGTCGGAGTCCTGTTCGGAATGGCACTAGGTTTCAATACGGCTCAAACGCTTGTTGCAACGCCCGTCGGCTGGTGCTGCCTCGTCGTTGGCTCCGCGCTCATCGCGTTCGGGCGGCGGTGGAATCGCAAGCTCATCGCGGCGGCGCAACCGAGCGAGGCATCGCCAGGGATCGAATGCGAGTTGATGGCGATCGCCGCAAGCGGTGGTGCGTCAATGGACCGGGCGCGAGAGGCCGTCACACGCGCGATCCGCGATTTCGCGGTCGCGGCCCACCTTGGCCGAATAGACAATGTGCTCGAGCTGTCGCACCGTGCCGGGGTACCCGCAGCCGAACTCCTGCGCAGCGAGGCCGAGGAGATCCGGCGGCAGTCCCAAGCAGAAGCGCAACGGCGTGCCGCCGCTCTTTCGGTGCGGCTCATGCTTCCGCTTGGACTCTGCGTGCTTCCGGCCTTCATGGTGCTCGGCGTGTTTCCGCTGATCGTCACCGTCATCTCGTCCACAGTGGGGACTTTCTAGCGAAATGCACCGATGGCCGTTGCCCAGGTGCGGAAGCTCGCCCGTCGCGCGACGCTTGTCACACTTGGGCCGAGATAGGAAGAGGAATGAAAAAGCTACGCTCGCGCTCGCAGCGCGGGGCCGCGACCGCCGAATACGCCATCGCCACGATGGCAGCCGTCGGCTTCGCCGGCCTGCTCGTCGTGATCTTGCGCTCCGATGAGGTGCGCGGGATGCTCACGGACGTGATTCGCCATGCCCTTTCAATTCCGGGCTGAGCGGGGCAGCGTCACGGCAGAATTCGCGGTCGCGTTACCGGCCGTGGTGATCGTGCTGGCGGGCTGCCTTTCCGCCATGCAGATCGCGGGATTGCAGTTGCGACTTCAGGATGCCGCTGCGTCGGCGGCGCGGTCGGTCGCGCGCGGGGAGGGTGAAGGTGTGGCGGCGACGCGGGCATCCCGCATGGTCGCGGGAGCGAGTCTGAGCGAGCGGGCCGCCGGGGACCTTGATTGTGTGACTTTGCGGGCTCCGAGTGCTCTGCCCGGACTCAACCTCACGGCTTCAAGCTGCGCGTTGTCGGGCGGGCGATGACTGCGCGCCAGCGGCTCGACGCCGAACGAGGATCCGGCTCAGTGCTCGCAGTCGGACTTGTCGGAGCGCTCGCCGCACTAGCCGTGCTCGTCGTGCCGGTCTACTGCACCCTTGCAGTTCGCCAGTCCGTAGCCGGTGCCGCTGACGCTTCCGCGCTCGCCGCCGCCGATGTCGCCGCCGGTCGCGCTCCAGGTTTTTCCTGTGAAACGGCAGCGCGAGTTGCCTCGGCGAATGGGGCATCCCTCACCGCGTGTGAGGTCGATGGCTTGATCGTTACGGTCACTGCGAGCAGGTCGATTCTGGGCATTGCGGTGAGAGAGCGGGCAACCGCCGGACCGAACTGGGGTGGGAGGGAATAGGCGGGAACGCGCTCGGGGTGTGTATGGTGTCGCTGACGGTGGCCATGGGGCCGCGCGAAATTGCAAGGTTCCAAGGAGTACAGTGCCGGGCACGAAGAAGCTCGTGATTGTCGAGTCGCCGACCAAGGCGAAGACGATTGCGCAATACCTGGGGGATGGCTACGAAGTCCATTCCTCTGTTGGGCACATCCGCGACCTGATCGAGCCCAAGAATCTGCCGCCCGAGCTCAAGAAGGGCTCGCTCGGAAAGTTCTCCGTCGACGTGGAAAACGGATTCGAGCCGTACTACGTCGTCTCCGACGCGAAGAAGAAGACGGTCACCGAACTCAAGCGAGCTCTCTCCGGGGCCGACGAACTCTTCCTCGCCACTGATGAGGACCGCGAGGGTGAGGCCATCGCCTGGCACCTGCTGCAAGTGCTCAAGCCCAAGGTTCCCGTGCACCGCATGGTCTTCCACGAGATCACGAAGGAGGCGATCCAGCACGCCACCGAGAACACGCGCGAGATCGACACCTCGCTCGTCGACGCCCAGGAGACCCGGCGCATCCTCGACCGGCTCTACGGCTACGAGGTCTCGCCCGTGCTCTGGCGCAAGGTCGGACCGGGCCTCTCCGCCGGCCGCGTGCAGTCCGCCGCCACGCGCCTCGTCGTCGAGCGCGAGCGCGAACGCCTGGCTTTCCGCACCGCGAGCTACTGGGATCTCATCGCCGGACTGACTCCGGATGCCGCCAACCAGCGCTTCGAGGCCCGACTGGCCCGCCTCGATGGCAAGCGCATCGCGGCCGGTCGCGACTTCGATGATCGCGGCACGCTCAAGAGCGATGTGGTCGCTCTCGACGAGGCAGCCGCCGAAGCCTTGGCCGCCGCCCTTCGCGAGCCGACGACATCCATCACCGTCACGAGCGTCGAATCCAAGCCCTACACGCGCAGGCCCGCCGCCCCATTCACGACCTCGACACTGCAGCAGGAGGCCGGCCGCAAGCTGCGCTTCTCGGCCCGACAGACG
>SCSV01000098.1 GCA_004297555.1 Salinibacterium sp. | reverse complement strand
CAAACCCGACCGGCGAAATCCACGGCTGGAAAGCTATCCTGAACACACTCGCAATAACCTACGGCGACCGCCTAGGACTGAACTAGCCAAAGCCACTTACACAAAGAAACAGACAGACCCGGTTCGATCGCGACCATCGAGATGGGAGCGCGGCAGTATGTTGCAGCCCTCGGTCGGTTCCTGGAAGTCGACCCGATTGAGGGCGGTGTCTCTAACGACTACGACTACCCCGGCGATCCCATCAATCGCTTAGATCTAAGTGGCGAGTCTGACGGCGGTGAATGGTGGCGGACAGCACTCGCAATAACAATCGACGTCGTGGCGGTGGTGGGTGGGGCAGTAGCTGCTGCCGCATGTGTTGCGTCAGTTGTCTGCGGAGTCGCTGCAGGCATCGCAATTGGAGTGGGAATTGGGGCGGCTGCGGGCGCGGCCACCTACGCTGCCGCGAACGCAGGGACGAAGCACTTTTCCGCTCAGGGAATGGCGCAAGCGACGGCAATAGGTGGCATCGCTGGACTCGTGCCTGGAGGCGGTGGTGTCGTGGGGGGCGGGGCGGCAATGGTCTTGCGCGCGACTGCCCGGACCATGGTGACCAAGGGTGGCGAGGAGATCGTTGCTTCGAAGGCTGCAACCCATCTTGCTGGTTGGATATGGACCGGGTTGCGCGGGACCAAAACGATTCCCGGAAGTCATCTAGGTAGCTACCTTCGAACTGGTCTCAGCGGAAATACTTTTCGCGCGGGAGTGGGGAATACATTCAAAGATGGTGCGCTGAAGGCCAATCTCACTCGCGAAGGCAACCGTTTCAGCCAACATGTTCGACTTCAGTGTTTCTGGTTCTGTTAGGAGAGGAAGAGTGCGAGTAGAGGAGGTATTGGCTCAAGAGCACTGGGCCATCGGTTACTGTCGCGCGGGAGAAGCGTCTGGTTCCTACATTCTCTTTTGGCCCCTGGGTTCTACCGGGCTTTGGGAAGTGGATTTCGCCCCATTCCATGGGTTCTTCGAGATGACGGATGAGGACACGTTCGTGTTCTCACGAGACGACAAGAATGCCGCTGAGAACTTGGAGAGATGCGACATTGAATGGCCGGTGTCCATCCATGATGCGTGGATTGCTGAAAGAAAGTATTTTCCCGAGTCTCGTCTGGCTCATGGCGAGAATTTCGGCGAACCGTTCGTGCCGCCCGAACCGGCCTTGATCGACCGGCAACCAGGCGAAGTGGATCCGTGGGGAGAATGACGGCTACTTATCCCGCAGGAAGTTCGTGATCCGCACCGTCGAGAGGCGGCGACCCTGGTCATCCCGAATCACGATCTCGTGGGTGGCAAGGGTGCGGCCGAGGGAGATGGCATCGCAGGTTGCGGTTACGATGCCGGAGGAGACAGCGCGGCTGTGGGAGGCATTGACCTCGATGCCCATTGCGATGCGGTCGCGGCCAGCGTGAATGGCGGCCGACAGGGAGCCGAGCGATTCGCCTAGCACGACGTGAGCGCCGCCGTGCAGGATGCCCACGACCTGGCGGTTTCCCTCGACGGGCATGGTCGCGACGGAGTGCGAAGCCGAGAGTTCGAGGTACTCGATTCCCATCTTGATCGCGAGCTCGCCACCGCCGGAGTTGACCAGGCGCTCGACGAGCGAGGGGTCGAGATCGTCGGGGAATTTCACAGTCTGACTCCGCTCGAAGGCTGTCGGATGACGCGGCTAGGCTAGCTGCGTGCCGGACTCCGAAAAGCCTACCCTCCTGATCGTTGACGGCCATTCTCTAGCGTTCCGGGCGTTTTACGCCCTCCCGGTGGACAGTTTCACCACCCGCGATGGCCAGCACACCAACGCGATCCATGGCTTTCTCTCGATGCTTATCCTGCTGCTCTCGAACGAGAAACCGACCCACCTCGCGGTCGCCTTCGACATCTCGCGCTACTCGTTCCGCACCCGCGAGTACGCCGAATACAAGGCCACGCGCGGCGAGACCCCGCCCGAATTCGTCGGCCAGGTGCCGCTGCTCGAAGAGGCACTCAAAGCGATGGGGGTGTGGACCGTCTCGAAGGAGGACTACGAGGCCGACGACATCCTCGCCACCCTGGCCACCCGCGGGGCCGTCGAGGGATACCGTGTGCTCGTCGTGTCCGGCGACCGCGACGCCATCCAGATGGTCAACGACGACGTCACCCTGCTCTACCCGAACGCGCGCGGCGTCTCTGAGCTCAAGCGCTACGACCACGCTGCTGTCGTCGAGCGCTACGGCATCGAACCGAAGCAGTATCCGGATGTCGCGGCGCTAGTCGGCGAGACCAGCGACAACCTCATCGGCATCGACAAGGTCGGCGAGAAGACCGCCGTGAAGTGGATTAACCAGTTCGGCAGCCTCGAC
>SCSV01000010.1 GCA_004297555.1 Salinibacterium sp. | reverse complement strand
GGGCGTAAAAACCGGCCGAGGCAGCATTGCCAGGCGCCGGTGGGTTCCGAAGGTCCTTGTGCCCCAAAAGGGGCTATGTCTCGGGGTCTGGCTGGGCCAGCGCCTCCTCGAGTTCGCGTTCCTGGCGCTCGAGGTTGGTCAGCTGTTGGCCTCCCTCGGCGGTCTTCTCGTGATCGTGGAGATGGCGCAGGGCGCTCAGCTTGGCGCGCACCTCGGCGAGGGCATCCTGCTGCATGGTTTTGATCTGCCGAACGCCGTACTTGTCCATCGCCACGGCGTTACCTCACCACCGTCAGGTAACGGGGCTTCTTGATGATGCCGAAGGCGTCGAAGAGGTTGGCCATGATCTTGGTGAAGTTGAGGGTGCCGATGACTTCGCCATCTTGCACCAGCTCTACGACACTCTCGCCGTTGCGGATGACCGGACGGACATCGGGTGTCTTGAATTCGCTCATGATTCATCGTCCTTTGTTTTGGGCCGCGGCGCGACCACTCGACATGTAGCGCGACGACAGGTTGTTCTCGTCGAACCGGCCTTCCTTGTCGGCGTCACCGAAGCAGCCGATGCCGTGGTTCAGGTGGCCGCCGCCGATCACCTGCGCTGCAGGTTTCGCACAGCCGTCGTGGGTGCAGGCGACGGGGAGGTCGAGTTCGGCAATCTTGCAGACGTGCTCGAACGTATGACCGTCCTCGCACCGAAAGTCGTAGGTCGGCATCAGGACTTCCTCTTCTTGTTGCGGATCCGCTCGAGGCGGTTCAGGTGGTGTGCCGCTGCCATCGTCATGAACAGCGAAATGGTCTCGCCAGGTTCCAGTGACGCGTTGACCTGCTCGACCAGAGAGGCCGGCAGGCTGACCGTCTTGCGTACATAGCCGCCGGCGACCTGGGCGCGCACGCGCTTGGCGGATGTCACGTCGACCAACCCTTGGTGTCTTCGATCCGCTTGGTGACGTAGAACGTCAGGTCGTTCTGGCCCAGCCTCGAGCCGACGTCGTAGTGCTTGGCCTCGAGCTTGGCGCGCACCGACCACTGCGGCTCGTCGGCGTTGAACTGAATGAAGAACCGCGGCGGCCCCTGCGGAGACGAGAAGTGGACACCCGTCACGGCGGCGCCAGCGGCGGTGATGTCGGAGATGATCTTGTCGACCTCGTCGCGGCGGTGGGACGGATCGAACGGTGTGTAGCCCGCGGTGATCGGCAGCGAGGGTTGGTCACTCATCCTCTGTCACACTGCCTCACACCCAACAAGAAAGTCAAGCGGGCTAAAAAAGAAACAGGCCGGCTAGAAACCGGCCTGTTGCTCGAGCAGATGGCTAGAGGTTATTCCTCGTCGCCCTCTTCCTCTTCCTCGTCGTCGTCGTCGTCCGAGCCTTCGCTCTCGTCTTCCTCGTCGTCGTCGGCCTCGTCCTCGAACGGGTTCTCCTTCTCGCTCTCGCTCTCGTCGTCCGGCATGGCGCCTTCTCCTCAGCTGGGGGTTGCAGTCTTGTCGGCCGCCTTGCCGGCGTCCTTGGCTCCCTTGTTGTCCGACGCTTTGGGCGTCGCGTCAAGGGGCGGGTCATTCGTT
>SCSV01000097.1 GCA_004297555.1 Salinibacterium sp. | reverse complement strand
GCCACGATCTCGCCGAGAACCGCCACCCGACCCGCGGATCAGACGAGACCCGCGCGAAGGCCATCGAGGTCTTCGAGCTCGGCAATAAGGAGTCCGGCTTCAACCGCCGCGCACTGATCCGCAACACTCTGATCGGGGCGACGATCCTTTCAGTGTTCCCCGGTCTCGTGATTTTCCGCGATCTAGCCCCCGCCGCCGACCCCGTGCAATTGCTCAAGCACACGCTCTGGAAGAAGGGCACTCGGCTCACCCGCGACCCGTCCGGAACACCGATCAAAGCCTCGGATGTCACGCTCGGCTCGGTCTTCCATGTCATCCCCGAGGGCCTCGAGAACGCCGAGGAGAAGCTCGAGGAGAAGGCCAAGGCGGCTGTGCTGCTTATGCGCCTCAAGCCGGAAGACCTGCACGTCTCCCCCGGCCGCGAGGACTGGAACTACCAGGGCATCGTGGCGTACTCGAAGATTTGCACCCACGTCGGATGCCCGGTGGCGCTGTACGAGCAGCAGACACACCACCTGCTCTGCCCGTGCCACCAGTCGCAATTCGACATCACCCATGAAGCGCAGGTCATCTTCGGACCGGCCAAGCGCCCCCTCCCCCAGCTTCCGATCACGATCGACTCGGAAGGCTACCTGGTGGCGCGCAGCGACTTCACGGAACCTGTAGGACCAAGCTTCTGGGAGCGCAAGCAATGACAACGGCAGAACAGGGCGGTGCAATCGAGCCGACTCGCGGTCAGCGATTTACTGGCGCCGCCGCCAATTATCTGGATGAGCGCACCGGCATTTCCGGGCTCGTGCGCGAACTCGGCCGCAAGATCTTCCCCGACCACTGGTCGTTCATGCTCGGTGAGGTCGCCCTCTACAGCTTTGTGGTGATTCTGCTCTCGGGAACGTTCCTGACCTTCTTCTTCCAGGCCTCGATGGCCCCCGTCATCTATGACGGCTCTTGGGTGCCGCTCAAGGGCGTCGAGATGTCGGCCGCCATGTCGTCGACCCTCGACCTGTCGTTCGACATCCGCGGTGGCTTGCTCATGCGCCAGGTGCACCACTGGGCCGCGCTGCTGTTCGTGGCCTCGATCGGCCTGCACATGCTGCGCGTGTACTTCACGGGTGCCTTCCGCAAGCCGCGAGAGATCAACTGGCTAATCGGCTTCGTACTTTTCGTGCTCGCGATGGCCGAGGGTTTCACCGGCTACTCGCTGCCCGATGACCTGCTTTCCGGCAACGGTCTGCGCATCATCGACGGCATGGTCAAGGGCGTGCCGATCATCGGCACGTGGATCTCCTACTTGCTCTTCGGCGGACAGTTCCCGGGCGAAGACATCGTCGGGCGCCTCTACGTGTTGCACATTCTCTTGCTGCCGGCAATTCTGGTCGCCGCTCTCGGCGTGCACATGCTGCTGCTCGTGATCAACAAGCACACCCAGTTCGCCGAGCCCGGGCGCACCAATGACAACGTCGTCGGCGTGCCGATCATGCCGGTGTTCGCGGCGAAGGCCGGCGGCTTCTTTTTCATCATCTTCGGTGTGATTGTGCTCATCGCCTCCTTCTTCACCATCAACCCGATCTGGGTGTACGGGCCATATGACCCCTCCCCAGTTTCAGCCGGAACCCAGCCTGACTGGTACATCGGCTTCGCCGACGGTGCGCTGCGACTCGTGCCACCCGGCTGGGAGATCGAGATCTGGGGCTGGACGCTCTCGCTCAACATCCTCGTTCCCCTGCTCATACTGCCGCTCTTCCTGGGCGCGGTCGCGCTCTACCCGTTCCTCGAGGCGTGGATCACCGGGGACAAACGCGAACACCACATGACGGACCGTCCGCGCAATGCGCCCACCCGCACCGCGATCGGCGCTGCCGGCGTGACGTTCTACGCGGTGCTCTGGGCGGCGGCAAGTTCCGACCTCATCGCCACGCACTTCAAGCTCACGATCGAGGGCGTGACCCACGGCATCCAGGCTCTCGTATTCATCGGGCCGGCACTTGCCTACTTCCTGACCAAGCGCATTTGCATCGGACTTCAGAAGAAGGACCGCAACATCGCGCTTCACGGCTATGAGTCCGGCCGCATTGTTCGCCTGCCGGGTGGCGAGTACATCGAGGTGCACAAGCAGCTCGACGAGTACGAGCGCTGGAAGCTCGTGAGCTTCACCGACTACAAGCCGCTCATGCTGCGCCCCGACAAGAAGGGCCGCATCTCGGTCTTCGAGCGCGCGCGGGCCGTCGCCTCGAACTGGTACTACGGCGACCGCATCGCCCCGGTCACCCAAACCGAGCTGGAGCAGTCGCACGACAGCCACCATGCACCCGAGATCGAAGAGTCGAAGTCAGGGCACTAACCGACCCGACTACTCGAAGCTGCGCTTGAGGAAGTCGGCTGTAGACGTGTAGCCGAGTCGCTCGTAGAAGTCTGCCGAGCGGCGGCTCGGAACCGTGAGCTGTTTCACCTGACGCTCCTGGCAGAGCCGCTCAATCGCCTCGATGAGCTCCGTGCCGATGCCCGTTCCCCGGCTGTCATGGTCGACCACGAGCTCTTGCAACTGCGCCGAGCGGCCGTTGGTGTGAAGCAACGGGCTGATGGTGGTGAGCGCGTAGCCGAGCACCATGCCCGTGGCATTCTCAGCGACGAGCAGCAGCGTGGTCTCGTCAGTGACCAGGAATGCGAATGTCTCATCGAAGGCGCGGCGATCTGGCGCGTAGGTCATCGCGAGCTGCTTGAGCAGATCGAAAACCCGCTCCGCATCCTCCGGCTTCGCGGGCCGGATCGTGATGGGCCTAGTGAGCGAAGTATCCGCGGTAGTACTCATAGACCCACCCCACGATGCTGACGATCAAGATAGCCCCACCAATGAAACAAATCCAGATGCCCACCGCCAGTCCCAATACGACCAGCGCGGCCGCGCCAGCGAGCACAATGGGCCACCAGCTCCACGGGCTGAAATGGCCCTGCTCCGCGTCGCCATCATCGATGTGGGCTTCGGCGCGGTCTTCGGGCAGTTCCTGGCCGTGCTGCGACCGGTGAATCAGCCAGAGATACCAGGCGATGAGGCTCGAAAGCACGCCTGTGAGGGCGATGCCGAATGTGCCGACCATCTCGAGCGCGTGGTGGTAGCTGTCAACTAGCGACCACCAGGCGTAGAGCCCATCGGCCGCAAAGAAGAACACGGCAAGGATGACGAACAGGCGGGTATTCGTGCGCATGGTTATTTCACCTCGTTCGTGCTGAGCTCGCGCACCGGGGCATCCGGAGCATCTTTCAAGCCACCAATACCGACTGGGATGCCTGCCTCTGGGTGATTGAGGTCGAACGCCGGCGACTCCGAACGGATACGCGGGATGGACGTGAAGTTGTGACGAGGGGGCGGGCAACTCGTGGCCCACTCGAGCGAGCGGCCATAGCCCCACGGGTCGTCAACGGTGACCTTGGGGGCGCGGCGGGCGGTGATCCACACGTTGTACAGGAACGGGATCATCGAGATCGCAAGCAGGGCGGCCCCAGTCGTCGACAGCTGGTTCATCCAGGTGACGCCGTCTTCGGGCAAGTAGGTGCGGTAGCGGCGCGGCAGACCGATGACCCCAATCCAGTGCTGAATCAGGAAGGTCATGTGGAAGCCGATGAACAAAAGCCAGAAGTGAATCTTGCCGAGTCTCTCGTTGAGCATCCGGC
>SCSV01000096.1 GCA_004297555.1 Salinibacterium sp. | reverse complement strand
CCGCCAACTTGACTGGCAGGTAACCGATGACTGACAACCAACCGGAGCCGCGCTACGGGGAGTACAGCTCGAACCCTGCTGGTGGGCCTGAGCACACCGTTTACCCGTACCCGATAGCCCCGAAACCTGTGGCGCGGCGCACCTGGGACATTGTGCTCACGTCGATCTTGCTGGGATTGGGTGCCTTGAACGTTTTCGGGTCTCTCAAGGGTTTCAATGACTTCGGATCAGCAGTCGCCCGGGCCTTCGACATGCGGGGCGTTGGCACCTTTACGTCTTATGGACTCGCCTCCGGCGTCGGGCTCGGACTCAATGTTTTCGGCATCGTGTTACTGATGATCACGACGATGTTTTCGGTTCGACTTCTCCAACGTGGCCGCATCGCATTCTGGTTGCCGTTGAGTGCCGGCGCACTCAATCTGATCATCATCGTGATCGGGGCGATCGTGGTTATGTTGGGTGACCCCGCGTTCACGGACTACATGAACAGAACGATTCACTAGTTGCCCGAGTGCCCCGCGGAACCCAGTTGCTTCGTCGCCTCGACGACGCGCGCGGCCATTGCCGACTCGGCGAGCTTGCCCCAGGAGCGCGGGTCGTAGATCTTCTTGTTGCCGACCTCGCCGTCGACCTTGATGAAGCCGTCGTAGTTGCGTAGCACCGAGTCGGCGACCGAACGGCTGAAGGCATACTGCGTGTCGGTGTCGATGTTCATCTTCACCACGCCGTGGCTAACCGCGAGGGCGATCTCCTCATCGCTTGATCCGGAGCCGCCGTGGAAGACCAGGTCGAGCGGATTGGGCCCCGTGCCGTACTTCTTCTGCAGTCCGGCCTGAATCTCGCCGAGCAGCTCGGGCTTGAGCTTGACGTTGCCGGGCTTGTAGACGCCGTGCACATTGCCGAACGTGAGTGCGGACATGTAGCGACCGTGTTCGCCGAGACCGAGCGCCTCCACAGTCGCGATCGCATCGTCGAGCGTCGTGTACAGGTGCTCATTGATCTCGTTGCTGACGCCATCCTCTTCGCCGCCGACGACGCCGATCTCCACCTCGAGAATCGAGTTGATGGCCTTCATGCGCGGCAGCAGCTCTTTGGCGATTTTGAGGTTCTCGGCGAGCGGCACCGCGGAGCCATCCCACATATGCGATTGGAAGATCGGGTTGCGCCCGGCCTTCACCTCGGCCTCAGACGCCTCGATGAGCGGCATGACGAAGCCGTCGAGGGCATCCTTCGGGCAGTGGTCCGTGTGCAGCGCGATAGTGATCGGGTAATTCTTGGCCACCTCGGTCGCAAACGCGGCAAAAGCGAGAGCTCCGGATGCCCGTGCCTTCACGCTCTGGCCCGCGAAGAAGTCCGCGCCACCCGTCGTCACCTGGATGATGCCATCCGAGCCGGCCTCGGTCAGACCCTGCAGCACCGCATTGATGGTGGAGGACGATGAGACGTTGACCGCGGGATAGGCGAACCCTCGTGACTTCGCCTTGTCGAGCATCTCGGCGTATTGGTCTGGGGTTGCAACGGGCATCGCTGATTCTCCTTTGAGCGCGTGTGGTGGCGCTCAAAGTCTAGCCAGCGCCGCAGAGCGCTGAAGCTCGTATTGCGCCGACCGGTAGGCTGTAGCCGCGTTATTCGTTCTGCGAATTGCCCCGCAACTACTCCAGCCTTCGATCCGAGGATTTCGCCCAGTGACAAAAAAGTCCGGCACGCTGCTTTCCAACCCCGACCGCAACCTCGCTTTGGAGCTGGTGCGCGCCACTGAGGCCGCCGCGATCCGTGCCGTCTCGTTCATCGGCAAGGGCGACAAGCTTGCCGCTGATGGTGCCGCAGTGGATGCCATGCGCAAGTTCCTCGGCACCGTCGATTTCGACGGACTCGTCGTCATTGGCGAAGGCGAGAAAGACAACGCCCCAATGCTCTTCAACGGTGAGCATGTCGGCACGGGCAAGGGCCCGGTCTGCGACATCGCGGTCGACCCGATCGACGGCACCTCGCTGACGGCCGCTGGCCGTCAGAACGCGATCTCGATGATCGCGGTGTCCGACCGCGGTTCGATGCTGGATGCCTCGAGCGTCTTCTACATGGACAAGATCGTCACCGGCGCCGAGGGAGTCGGTGTCGTCGACATCCGCCAGCCGATCGGGGAGAACATCCGCGCTCTCGCCAAGGCAAAGGGGAAGTCGGTGAGCGACATCGTTGTCGCCGTGCTCGACCGCCCGCGCCACGCGGGATTGATCGACGAGATCCGCGCCGCCGGGGCAGGTACTCGCGTGATGCTCGACGGTGATGTCGCTGGTGGTATCAATGCGGCGCTCTATGGCACCCGCGTCGACATGTGCGCCGGAGTCGGCGGCAGCCCGGAGGGCGTCGCCACGGCCTGCGCGATCAAGGCCTTGGGCGGTCACATCCAGACGATCCTCTACCCGCAGTCCGACGAGGAGCGCCAGCGCGGCATCGACGCCGGCCTCAAGTTCGACTACGTCTACGAGGCGGACGAACTTGTCAGCAGCGACAACACCTTCTTCGTCGCCACCGGTGTGACCGATGGCGAGCTCGTCGGCGGCGTACGTCGGCTGGGCCCGATCATCCGCACCGAGAGCATCGTGCTGCGCTCCCGCTCGGGCACGATCCGCCGCGTGAGTGCAGACCACCTCGCCGCGAAGTGGATGGACTAACCGAGCTCCACCGCGGTGAGTTGCTTGGGGCTCGCGTCGACCATTTCGGCGGCACCGATCACCTTGGATTCGTCGAGGGCGTTGAGCTTGCGGGCGGTCACGAGCACGCGTGATTCGAGGGTGCTCGCGAACTCGTTGTAGCTCGTGACCGTTGAGTCGATCGCTCGGCGCAACTTACTTGCCCGGTCGGCGAGCATGCTCAGGCGCTGGTAGAGCTCCTTGCTCAGGTCGAAGAGGTTCTTGGCCTGGTCGGTGAGCACGTCTTGCTGCCAGGAGAAGGCGACGGTCTTCAGCACCGACCACAAGGTGACTGGCGAGGCGAGGGCGACCCGCTTGCTGAACGCGTAGTCCATGATGCCCGGGTCGGCCTCCATGGCCGAGGAGACGAGCGATTCGCTCGGGATGAACGCGATCACGAGCTCGGGGCTCGCTTGCAGCCCGCCCCA
>SCSV01000095.1 GCA_004297555.1 Salinibacterium sp. | reverse complement strand
ACTTGCTGGCGCACCCGATTGAGGTCAGCGCCGAGCTTGACGAGTACTTGGGCGGCAACGCCCTCGCCCTCGCGGATGAGGCCGAGCAGGATGTGCTCCGTGCCGATGTAGTTGTGGCCGAGCTGCAAAGCCTCGCGCAGCGATAGCTCGAGCACCTTCTTGGCACGCGGAGTGAACGGGATGTGCCCGGTCGGTTGCTGCTGGCCCTGGCCGATGATGTCCTGCACTTGCTCGCGCACAGCATCCAGCGAAATATTGAGCGACTCGAGTGCCTTGGCCGCAACGCCCTCGCCCTCGTGAATCAGACCAAGCAGGATGTGCTCAGTGCCGATGTAGTTGTGGTTGAGCATCTTGGCCTCTTCCTGGGCCAAGACCACGACGCGGCGAGCGCGGTCCGTAAATCTCTCAAACATTGCGACTCCTAAAGCACCGTGCAGGATGTGGTGCCGATATAGAGAGACTAACCAGCAGGATGCCCGAATAGTCCGCTGTTCGCCCAAGGCGTTAACGCGTTGTTGCAACCCGCGGTGTGCCGGAGCTCACCGAGGAACAACGTGGAATTGGTTGACCTCCCAACGGTGTTGAATGAGAGCTAACGACTTGAGAGGACCACCCATGGTCGACGAGACACCGGACACGACCGCGAAGCCTGCGCGCCCGCGGCCCGTGGACCCCTTGAGACAATCCGCGCGGGACGCACTCGGCATCACAGAAGAGAACCAGGGCAACGTTCCCCCGGCCAAGGTTTGGTTGCCGGTGCTCGTGATCGCGGTCGTACTGGTCGTTGGGTTTGGGCTGTTCCGCGTCCTGGCAGGCGGGCCGGGCTTGCTTGAGCAACCGGCGCCGACGGCTTCAGTCGCACCTTAGCTCAGACTTCGGCCTTCGGGCCCTCGAGCTTGGCGCGCTCTTCCGCCTCGATCTGGGCGTACACCTTGCGCTCGGTGCGATCAGCGCGAATGATCGACCGCATCACGAACCAGAAGATCAGGCCGACAAGGGTCACTGGGGTCACCGAGTAGAGGGCGTTCCACCAGAAGTCCGCATTCACCTATCTAGGGTAACCGCTCACGAGATAGGCGATCGCGACGATCAGCAGCATGGTGAGAAGCGCAGCCCCGGTGATCAGGCGAGACCACTTCCGATTCACCGGAGAACCTTCGTGAGGATGCCCATGGCTCCCGTGACGACCAGAAAGAGCATGACTCCGATCACAAACAACCAGACCACGATGCGAGTTCGGGTCAAGCCGATCTTGCTCACAACGCTCACTTCACCAGCGGAAACAGAATCGTCTCCCGAATACCGAGTCCGGTGATCGACATGAGCAGGCGATCGATGCCCATGCCCATACCGCCGCTTGGGGGCATCCCGTGTTCCAAAGCCCGCAGGAACTCTTCGTCGAGTCGCATCGCCTCAAGGTCGCCCCGATTGGCGAGTTTGGCTTGCTCCACGAAACGCTCGCGCTGCACCACCGGGTCGACGAGTTCGGAGTAGCCGGTGGCAAGCTCGAAACCGCGAATGTAAAGATCCCACTTCTCGACCAAGCCCTCGATCGAGCGGTGGTCGCGCACGAGCGGGCTGGTGTCGACGGGAAAATCCATCACGAAGGTCGGCCGGGTGAGGGCGGGCTTGACGTAGTGCTCCCACAGTTCTTCGACGAGTTTGCCGTGGGTCGCGTGCGGCACTTCGATGTCGAGCTTCGAGGCATGCTTTTCGAGCTCAGCCGCCGGAGTCTGCGGTGTGATCGCCAGACCGGATGCCTCGTTGAGCGCGTCATACATCGAGATGCGGTCCCACTCGCCCCCGAGGTCGTACTCGGTGCCGTCGGCCCAGGTCACCACGAGCGAGCCGGCGACGGCGAGCGCGGCGTTCTGCACGAGCTCCTGGGTGAGGTCGGCCATCTGGTTGTAGTCGCCGTAGGCCTGGTACGCCTCGAGCATCGCGAACTCCGGCGAGTGGGTCGAGTCGGCGCCCTCGTTGCGGAAATTGCGGTTGATCTCAAACACCCGATCGATGCCGCCGACGACCGCGCGCTTGAGGAAGAGTTCGGGGGCGATGCGCAGATATAGCTCGGTGTCGAAGGCGTTGCTTCGAGTGATGAAAGGACGAGCGGATGCCCCACCGTGCTGCACCTGCAACATGGGCGTCTCGACCTCGAGGTACTCGCGATCGCTGAACGTCTTTCGCAGGCTCGCGTTGACCGCAGCCCGGGCCCGAACCGTGGTGCGCGCCTGCTCGCGCACAATGAGGTCGAGGTAGCGGCTGCGCATGCGTGCCTCGTCGCTCAGCTCGGTGTGCAGGTTCGGCAGTGGGCGCAGAGTCTTGGCGCTGATCGCCCACTCCTTGACGAACACCGACAGCTCGCCGGTGCGGCTCGAAATCACCTCGCCCGAAACAAAGACGTGGTCACCGAGGTCGACCATGTCCTTCCAGGAATCGAGCGATTCCTGCCCGACCTCGGCGAGGGACACCATGGCCTGGATGCGCTGGCCGTCGCCGGACTGCAACGTGGCGAAGCACAGCTTGCCCGTGTTGCGGAAATGCACCACGCGACCGGCGAGGCCGACGGTCTCTCCGGTTTGGGCATCCGCCTCGAGGGCTGGGTACTTGGCTCGCACCGCGGGGATGCTCGTGGTGATCGGCACACCGACGGGATACGCCCCGGCGCCCGAATCGATGAGCCGCTGCCGCTTCTCGAGCCGAACAGACATCTGCTCGGAGATCTCGGCCTCGGTCAGCTCGGCCGTGGTGTCAGTGGCGCTCGGGTCGTTGCTCATATCCGTTCAATGCTAGCGGCGGCGGCGCGCGGCGCCCGCGGGCTTAGCCGAGGTGGATCATCTCGTTGTCGATGAGGCGGGTGCTGCCGAGCTTAGCCGCGACGATCGCCGTGGCCCGGCCCTTGTGACGGTCGTCGACGGGGAGGAACGTGGCCGGGTCGACGATCTTGAAGTAGTCGAGGTCGACGAGCGGCTCGCCCATGAGGGCGCCCTGCGCGGCGGCGAGCGCGGCATCGAGCCCGCGTTCCGCGGCCGATGCAGCCGCTTCGAGGGCGATCGAAAGGGTTCGCGCCGCGCGGCGCTGGTTGGCGTCGAGGAAGCGGTTGCGGCTGGAGAGGGCGAGACCGTCGTCCTCGCGCACGATCGGGATGACCTCCACGCGCACCGGAAGGTTGAGGTCGGTGATCATGCGGCGCACGAGGAAGAGCTGTTGGGCATCCTTCTGCCCGAAGGTGACGACGTCGGGCTGCACGATGTTGAGCAGTTTGGCGACCACGGTGAGCACACCGTCGAAGTGACCCGGTCGCGCCGCGCCCTCATACAGCGTGCCGATCTTGCCCGCGCTCACGACGGTCTGACTTGGCCCGGTCGGATACATTTCGGCGACGCTGGGAGCGAAGACGTAGGGCACGCCACGGGCGCCGAGGTTCTCGAGGTCGTCATCGAGAGTGCGCGGGTATCGGTCGAGGTCTTCGCCCGCACCAAACTGCATCGGGTTCACGAAGATCGACACGATGCGCACGTCACCGATCTCGGCAGCGCGGTCGACATGGGCGATGTGGCCGGCGTGCAGGGCGCCCATCGTCGGCGTGTAGACGATGGATCTTCCGGATGCCCGCTCGCTCGCCATCGCTTCGCGCACAGCCGCGACGGTCTCGAGCACCACCGGGCGCGAACCCTCGCTCATGAACTCTCCTCGCCGTGCACCTCTGGCTCGGCGAAGCCCAGCGAGGACAAATCGATCGTATCGGCACTCGCCCGGGCCAGGGCATTCTCGACCGAGGAGCGCACGAGCGGTGCAAGTATGGCACCGGGAGACTCGATTCCGAGGCCCTCCAACAGCGCGACCGCCTGGCCGACAATCGCCGCGGAGAAGCTCGTCGCGGTGGCGATCGCTTCGGCGTAGCGGGGTCGATCGGCTTCGCTAACGACCACCGGCTCAGCGCCCATCTCCACGACGAGTGCTTGCCCGATGGGGAGCACGGGGGTGGGCGCCGTGACTGCGCAGTAACTGTCGCGCAAACGGGCGAGGTCCATGCTCGTGCCGGTGAAGTCCATGGCCGGATGCACCGCGAGCGGTATCGCGCCGGCGGCCGTCGCGGGTGCCAACACCGCGCATCCCAGCCCTGGAGCGGTGTGCAGCACGAGCTGGCCGGGTTGCCAGGCCCCGGTCGCGGCGAGTCCGGCAACGAGAGATTCGAGCGCACTCTCCGGGATCGCCAGAATCACGAGCTCCGCGCGCTCGATGACTTGTGGGATGTCGAGGATCGGCACGCCTGGAAGCATCGCGCGGGCGCGGTCACGGTTCTCCTCGGTGACGGCGGCGATGCCGACAATCGCGTGACCGGCTCCAGCGAGCGCCGCGCCAAGAACGGGACCTACCCGGCCGGCCCCGATGATTCCGACGCCCAAACGCCCAGACTGGCGGCTCATGAAGCGGTGCGCCAACGGTGACTGGTGTCGGTGCGCGCCGACCGCACCGCGGCATCCGCAAGATCCATGAAGAAGCTCGTGGCACCGTCGGCGTCGATTCCGCGCAGTCGAGCCTCGATGGGTCCGCGCACAGTGTGCACGCGAATCGCCGCGAGCCGGAGGGCCCGAGAAACCGGCGTCTGCTGAAGAGCGACACTTTGTACTCTCGCGAGCGGCACAATCACGAGCCGGCGCCAGATCGCACCCCGACGGAGCAGCACGGCATCGCGGGCGAGGGCAAAACCGTTGCGCCGGCGCGAGAACCAGAGCAGCGGCGTCGCGCGCGCGGGAGAGTTCGCGAAACCATCATCGCCCCCGCGCGAAGTCAGCCCGCGCTCGACGAGTGAGATGGATGTCGCATCCATGAAGGCTGGCAGCACGAGCGCAAGCACCCGCCGCACATCGTCAAGGTCGCCGACCGGCAGAATCGTGGTCTGCGCCTGCTCATTCGCGTTGTTGCCCGATGACGACGCTGCTCGGTTGATGGTGATCTCCCACCAGCCCGGCGCCCGCCAAAGCAGCGGCTGCCGAATCTGCACTGCGTGAATCCGACCGGGCGGGATGGTCTCGTTGCTCGTCGAGAGCAGCCCGAAGCCGACCCGAACACCGTCGGGCGTGCCAGCAATGCTGTAACGCAGCGAGCGCGTGAATCGCCGCACGTAGTAGCTGCCGAAGCCGATGATCCCTGGAATGAACCCGAAGAGGTACACCGGGGAGCCGAAGACACTGACGAGCGCTGCGACGAGCACCGCTCCGACCACAATGACGACCGTGAACTCGCTCAGGATGATCGAGCCCAACAGGCGGCCGAGGTCTAGCTGCACAACAGAAGCCGGCGGGGCGAGAGCCGGATCGAGCTCCGGCCCTAACAACTCACTTGCGCGCTGCTCGAGAAAACTGCCGCCGCGGGGTGTTGCCGAGGTGGGCGCCGGCCTCGTGCCCGATGCCAGCAGCAGAATCTCGCGTCGCAACTCGTCGGCCTCGGCCGAACCGAGATAGGAAAGCTGCACCTTCCCGCCCTGACCCGCGACATCCACTTCGACTTTCGCAACCCCGATCAATCGAGCGACGATGGGTCGCACCACATTGATTCCCTGGATGCGATCAAGTCGCGCCCGGCGATTGGTGCGAAACAGAATCCCACTGCGCACCTCGACCACTTCGTCGGTGATGCGAAAACTGTGCATGCGCCAGGAAAAGTAGAAGCCGGCGACAAACAGGACGAGACCAGCCGAAATAAGCACGATGGCCACCGGCGCGAAGCCATTCTGGAGGAGCCACAGAAAAGGGTCTTCGTCGTCATTCGTGCCGCCCACGAGAAACTGGATGAGCAGATCACGCAGGTTGACGATGACGAATCCCACGATGGCGAGCAGTCC
>SCSV01000009.1 GCA_004297555.1 Salinibacterium sp. | reverse complement strand
CGGCCATCCGCATTGACGGCCTCGACTACCGGCATCGCGATGTCAGCGCGCACGCTCGCGTCGTCGACGATGTGGCCGCCGGGGTGGCCGCCGTCGACGGGCCGACCACGCTCGATCGGTTCGGCGATGTACTCGCGCACCTCGCGCAGGTGCACCCCTCGCGCTACGTGAAGCTCGTGGACGGCCTCGCCGCGATCGGGCTTCTCGACGTGCATCCATTCGAAAATCAGACGGATGCCCTGCGCTTCGTCGCATTCGTCGACCGCCTGTACGACGCGCAAGTGCGCATTTTTGCTGACGGAATTCCGCTCGACACCGTGTTTCCCGAGGACATGCTCGCCGGTGGCTACAGCAAGAAATACCGCCGCGCGATGTCGCGCGTGAATGCGCTGACGACCGAGTAAACGCAAGCTCCGCGGACGGGCTCAGATTCTCGGCAGATCGGATGGGCGCCGAAACACGATGTTTACATTCCGCGGCCCCGCGTAACATGCCCGAAACACGGTTACACACGCGGTGTAACTTCATCCCCCCAAACTGGCTCCGTACCCGTGGCGCGACCCTGACAATGCGGCCTCGACGGTGCATCCTTCGCTGCAACAAAGAGAGGTACAAAATGGATCAAGGCAATACCGGCTTCGTACTGCTGACAGCCGCGCTTGTGCTCTTGATGACTCCTGGATTGGCGTTCTTCTACGGAGGACTCGTCAAGGCCAAGAGCGTCATCAGCATGATGATGATGAGCTACGGAGCTATCGGACTTATCGCAGTGCTGTGGGTGCTGTACGGCTACGCAATGGCCTTCACCGGCGCTGGCGCTGACACCTACCACGGAATTGATGGCGTCTTCGGAATTGACACCGCGGACATCAACCTCGCCGCACTGGTAGCTGTGCCGGACGGCGCAGCATTCCCGCCGCTCGCCTTCGTGGCGTTCCAGGCGACCTTCGCGATCATCACCGTGGCGCTCATCTCGGGTGCTATTGCTGACCGCGCGAAGTTCGGCACCTGGATGATCTTCTCCGCGATCTGGGCAACGGTTGTCTACTTCCCGGTCGCGAACTGGGTCTTCAACTTCACGCTCACCGACGGCAAGCTCACCGATGGTGGCTGGATCGTCTACGGTCTCAGCCAGACCCCACTCGGAGTCGGCGTGATCGACTTCGCTGGTGGTACCGCGGTTCACATCAATGCTGGTGCTGCGGCGCTCGCGCTCGCGCTCGTGCTCGGCAAGCGTGTTGGCTTCGCCAAGGGCATGACCGTTCCGCATAACCCGCCGTTCGTTCTGCTCGGCGCGGGCCTGCTCTGGTTCGGCTGGTTCGGCTTCAACGCCGGCTCCGAGGTCGCGGCTGACGGCACTGCTGCTCTCGCCTTCATCAACACCCTGGTTGCCCCGGCTGCTGCGCTACTCGCCTGGCTCGTCGTGGAGAAGATCAAGGATGGCAAGCCCACTTCGGTTGGTGCCGCATCGGGTGCTGTCGCCGGACTGGTTGCGATCACCCCGGCCTGTGCTGCGCTTACCCCTGGCTACGCAATCATCCTCGGCATCCTCGTCGGTGTTGTTTGCGCTCTGGCAATCGACCTGAAGTTCAAGCTCGGCTTCGACGACTCGCTTGATGTCGTGGGTATCCACCTCGTCGGCGGTCTTGTCGGAACGCTGTACCTGGGCTTCTTCGCCAACGGAACCGGAATGGTCTACGGCGCTGGTCCGCAGCAGCTTGCAGTGCAGGCGATCGGTGCATTCTCTGTGATGATCTACTCCTTCACGCTCGCCTTCATCATCGGCTACGCACTGGAGAAGACGATCGGCTTCCGCATCAAGAACGAAGATGAAATCGCCGGAATCGACCAGGTCGTGCACGGTGAAGAGGGTTACGTGCTGGCTGACGCCTAAACTAACCTCACGCAGTTCGGGGGGTGCCGCTCGCAAGAGCGGCGCCCCTTACTGTTCTCTAGGGGAGGAGAGCATGGGTAACTCGGTAGTCGTCACGGTCGCCATCGTGGCTGTTCTCGTCGTGCTGGTTTCTCTCGCCGCGATCGATTCGCGGATGCTCCCAGCGAGCCCCTGGCTTCGCTCCGGTTTGACCTCGCTCATCTGCGCCGCCACCGGTGCCGCCGCCTGGCTCGTTCTGGCCCCCTTCGTCGGGATCCAGGCCACAGGTGACCTGTTCTTCCCAATCGCCGGGTTGGCGGGCGTCGCGGCCTTTCTCGCGACGCTGCCGGTGCGCGGCGTGGGCACGGGCATCCTGACGACCCTGATTTTCGGGCTCGCCTGGAGCGCGCTCGTATTCGTGCCCACCGCGATCTTCGCTCTGGGCACGCTCGGTTCGGCCGCGCTCGGGCTTGTACCTGTGGATCACGGCGGATCGCTCGCGGTCAATGTCGCGGGCGGCAGCGCAGCTCTCGGTGTCTTGCTTGCGAATGGTCCGCAAGCAGCGCGCCCTCGGCCCGCGACGATTCGCGTTGGTGTGGGTGTGATCGCAGTCGTGGCTCTGAGTATCGGGTGGATCGCCTGGCTAGCGACCGCCGAGCTCGCCTTTGACGAGGTCGCCGTGCAGATCGTGGTGAACGGCGTGTTCGGTGCGGTGGGAGGAATCGCGGGATGGCTCGCGGTTCAGCGCATCCGGCACCAGTCCACGACGCTCAGCGCGGTGTCG
>SCSV01000094.1 GCA_004297555.1 Salinibacterium sp. | reverse complement strand
CGTCTGAGGATCAACCTGCCGATAACTCTGAATCTCGTTCATACGTGATCATCTCCACGCCACAGCCCCAAAGCTGCAGCATCACGCCGAACCAGTTACACAAAAATCCCGACAGACCCGGATTAGTCTTTTCACGCGATGAACTCAAAGATGCTGCTTGATCGATGGAAAACGCCAGACGGCCGCAAGCTGGCGGCGGAAGCGATCGAGTACCTATCCGGCGTGCGTTTGGGGGTGCCCGAGGGCTTCGGGACCCACGAGGGCCGTCGAGACCTCAGAGGCCTCGTGGTTTCATCACCGGCTGTTGCTGGCCGAGTTTCCGCCGGGGGGGTTTTCGCCGAGGTCGCGGTTGGACTTGTCGAAATACGCGGGGTCTTATGGGAGGCTTTGGACTTGAGCCACGCACGGCTGCCCAGCTTGCGGTTCTTTGGAAGCCAGGTCAAGGGTTGCCGATTCGATGAGGGATTCTGTCGTGACTGGCGGCTCTGGGCGAGCGAGGTGAGCGAATGCTCGTTTGTTGGGTGCGATCTTCGGGACTCCGCGATCGGTACGTGGCATGAGGGCCAGGGCAACTCTTGGCGGTCCGTGTCGTTTGACCGGGCCGACTTGCGCGGGGTGCTGGCCTCGGGATGCCACTTGGTTGGGTGCAGTTTCCGCCAGTCGCGATTAGTTGACGTTCACTTCCAGGGCGTGACGATGCGCGAGTGTACCTTCTCCGGTGCGATGAAGGACACCCTGTTCGACTGCCGTGACCTGCCTGGCAAGCCGACGGCCAGCGTAATGGTCAACGTTGACTTCGACGAGGCCACTTTTGAAGACGTGGAGTTTCGAGGGTGCCGGTTTGACGGCGTGAAACTACCCCGGATACCGGGGATCTATGCAATCCCTGGCTTTCCGCGCGTCGCTCGCCGGGTCCTTGACTTGCTTAAAGAGAACACCTCGGTTGAGGCGCGGATGTTGCGCTCTGAGTTGGAAGTTGCCCTAAAGCTGCCGGGCAGACAAGATTCCGTCGGCGTGTTCAACCGGCGTGACTACCTTGCCTCGGGCGGGGAGCCCTTGGCGGACCTTGCAGAGAGCCTCTTCATGGATGCCCTCGGCGATCTGGCCGTGTGACCATCTTTACTCAAACGCGGAGTCCCACAGGACGTGTCTTAGGTGCATAGAGAAGTCGAGTTTCCCGATCTTCCTGGTTGGAAGTTCACAGTGACCGAACGGTCCACGAGCTCATATCAACTACTGGCCCTCCGCGAGGGAGAGGCATCGATCGTGCTTTCGGGCTTCGACTACGACGCGTTGCTCGAACAAGGTCGCGCGGAGGCCACGTTGATGGATTCGCGTCTTACGCGTGAAACCGGGGCTGACTGACGGCCCGGGTTCTTCGCTTGAGCGCGGAAACGTTGTGTGCTGAGCGATTAGATGAAGAAAGTTTGCATAGCGGTCTCAAGAGGAATCGAGTCCGGGGAACCGCTGCTCAGCGAGCGGTAAACTCGACCCATGTCTGAGACCGCGGTAGTCGCATCCACCCTTACTGACAAGCTGGTCGCCGCTCGCGAGGCCTCGATCGTGCTCGCGCAAGCCAATGCCGCGACCAAGAACAAGGCCCTCCGAACCATTGCGGATGCCGTGATGCGCAACCAGAGTCGCATCTTCCCGGCCAACGAGCTCGACCTCGCCAACGGTCGCGAGAACAACATGAGCGAGGGCCTGCAAGACCGGCTTCGCCTCGACGAGAAGCGACTTGCCGGGCTCTCCCATGCCGTGCTGGAGATCGCTGACCTGACGGACCCGATCGGTCAGGTCATCCGCGGCTCTGTTCTGCCGAACGGGCTCAACGTCACGCAGGTGCGCGTGCCCTTCGGAGTGATTGGGGCCATCTACGAGGCCCGCCCGAATGTCACGATCGACATCGCAGCGCTCGCGCTCAAGAGCGGCAACGCTGTCGTGCTGCGCGGTGGCTCGGCCGCCGAGAACACCAACCGCGTGCTTGTCGACGTGATCCAGTCGGCGCTCGCCGAGGTCGGCCTGCCGTTCGAGGCCGTGCAGACCATTGACGAGTTCGGTCGCGAGGGCGCCAAAGAACTCATGCGCGCCCGTGGCCTCGTCGACGTGCTTATTCCCCGCGGCAGTGCCAACCTCATCAACTCGGTCGTCACCGAGTCCAGCGTGCCCGTGATTGAGACCGGCGCCGGCGTCGTGCATGTTTACCTCGACGAGTCCGCCGACCTCGACACCGCGGTCGACATTGTGCACAACGCCAAGGTGCAACGGCCGAGTGTCTGCAACGCGGTGGAGACCTTGCTCGTGAATGCGGCATCCGCCCCCCGCCTGTTGCCCGCGGTGCTTACCCGCCTGCGTGAGTCCGGCGTCACGATCCACGCCGACGAGCGCAGCCTCGCGATTTTCCCGGATGCCGTCGCCGCAACCGAAGACGACTGGGCCACCGAGTACATGTCGCTCGACCTCTCCGTGAAAGTCGTGGACGACCTGGATGGCGCAATCGATCACATCCGCCGCTATTCGACGCACCACACCGAGTCGATCGTCACCAACGATCTCGCGCGCGCCGAGCGCTTTCTCGCCGAGGTCGACTCGGCTGTTGTCATGGTCAACGCCTCGACGCGGTTCACCGATGGTGGCGAGTTCGGCTTCGGCGCCGAGGTGGGCATCTCGACGCAGAAGCTGCACGCCCGCGGACCGATGGGCCTGCCCGAGCTGACCAGCACCAGGTGGGTTGTGCGCGGCACCGGTCAGGTGCGCAGCTAGAATCGTCTCGGCCCTGAACGGAGAAACTTGATGCTGACCACTGTGCTTGCTGAGACCGAGAAGCTCGCGCCCCTCGCGCTGCCGCCGCTTGCTTTCGCCGGCATCGCCGTCTTCATCTTCGTTATTCTCGCCATCGTCTCGTGGAGTTTCCGCGATGTGGCCAACCGGCACAGCGACAAGACTTCGCGCGGCGACCACGGCGCTGGCCACTAAGGCACGGTCGAAATCGTGGCCGGCACAGCGCAGAAGCGTGCGCGCGTCGGCGTCATGGGTGGCACCTTCGATCCCATCCACAACGGCCACCTCGTCGCCGCGAGCGAGGTGCAGCAGCAGTTCGACCTCGACGAAGTGATCTTCGTGCCGACCGGGCATCCCGAATCAAAGCCCTCGGTCACCGAGTCTGAGCACCGCTACCTCATGACCGTGATTGCGACCGCGGCGAACCCCCGCTTCACCGTGAGCCGCGTCGATATTGATCGCGCGGGCGTCACGTACACGATCGACACGCTGCGCGACATCCGAAAAGCCCGCCCGGATGCCGACCTTTTCTTCATCAGTGGCGCCGACGCGGTGGCTCAGATTTTGGAGTGGCGAGACGTCGAAGAAGTGTGGAAACTCGCGCATTTCGTGGCAGTTTCACGGCCAGGGCACCAGCTCACCATTAGCGGTTTACCAGAGCAAGGCGTAAGCTCGCTTGAGGTGCCGGCTCTGTCGATCTCATCGACAGACTGTCGCAACCGGGTCAGTCGGGGGTTCCCGGTGTGGTACTTGGTCCCCGATGGCGTTGTCCAGTACATCGCCAAGCATCACTTGTATCGGAGTAGTTGATGACCACGTTCCAGGATCCGCCACCGCAGTCGCGGCGTGCGGTTCGGCAGAATGAACGTGCCGACCTCCAATTTCCGCCGCCGCAGCCCACGGGAGCGCCCCCGTTCTACGCTGATCCAAACGCTCCGCGCGAAACCTGGGACACCACTTCTCGTCGCGCCGCCCAGATTCCTCCCGTTGCGCAACAGGCTCCGGATGCCCAGGCTCCAGTAAGCGGCCGCCGCTCCGCAGCGGGCACCCCGAACCCGGCCCCCGGCGCGGAACCGCTCAACTACAGCACCCAGTCTCGCTCCACCGGCTCCTACGAGGGCCCGTCATTCCGCAGTCGACTGGACGAGGTATCCCGCCAGGAGACCTCCGCACCGCTCCCGCCGGTTCAGAGTGCTCCGCCCAGCGATCCCGCCGGTTACCGCGTGCGCGACTTCAGCCCAGAAAGCCGCCGGGTTGCTCCTGCCGAGACTCCCAGTTGGACTTCCGGTCTGCCGCAGAACCCCGGCCCGCCGAGCGACCTGAACTACCACACCGAAGCGCGCCCGGGGTATGGCGCTCCCGCCGCTCCTGCTCAGCCTGGCTACGGTCAGGCAGCGCCCCAGCCGACCCAGCAGCAGCCGCAGTACACGCAGCAGCCGTTCCCGCAGGCCGCCGCGCCGGCTCCGGCCCAGCAAGCCCCGGTCGCGCAACCCACCCAGGCACCCGAGCAGAGGCTGCCCGTCGAACAGACCCTCTCGCGCCGCGAGTTGCGCGCGCTCATGCAAGCCGAGGAGGAGGCGCGCGCCCGGGCAACGCAGCAGCTATCGGGAGCGTACCCACAGGCATCCGCCGCTCCGGTTCAGGCCCCGCCGGTGCAGCAAGCGCCCGCGCAGCCCCAGTATGCACAGGCACCGCAGCAGGCGCAGCCGCAATACGCTCAAGCTCCCGAGCAGACGCAGCAGCCCCAGCGCCAGCGGCCTCAAGCTCAGCAACCCCAACAGGCTCAGCCGCAGCATGCGCAACCGCAGCAAGCTCAGCCAGTTCAGCCGCAGGCGCAGCAACGGCCACAGGCCCCGCAACAGCAACCCCAAGTCGCGCAGCCACAAGCGCACGCCGCCCCCGTCTACCGGCCCGCACCGCCACCCGAGTCATACCAGGTACCGCCGCCCGAGGTCGTCATGCCGACGGTCGCGCCGGAGCCCGCCGCGAACACCGCGCTCACCAACGCGATCGCTGAGTTCGATGCACTCGCTGCCGCGGAAGGCGCCCAGACCACGGTTATGACCCGCCCGGTCGGTCACTGGTCGACCCAGGCCGATGTTGACGACGACGAGTTGCCCGAAACGACCATTAACCGCAAGGTTGGCAGCGGCCACATCACCACGAGCGCGCTCGTGCTTCCCGCGGCTCCCGGGAGCGCCCCGCGGATGTCGCTCC
>SCSV01000093.1 GCA_004297555.1 Salinibacterium sp. | reverse complement strand
GCTCTCCCTTGTCCGCCATGGCCATGCGGGTGCGGTAAATAGCTTTGTTGCCCAGCCAGGTGCTCTTGAACTCGGACGGGTCGAGGAAGACCACGACCTTCGGGAGCGGAGCGTCAAGCATCTGGAAATTGACCTCGAGCGAGAGAGCGGCGGCCTTGTTGAAGACCTCCGCGTCGTCGCCGATAAAGAGGCCCCGGATGCACAGCTTGCCGTCCTCGGCGCGGCCGATGACCGTGTGGATGTAGACGATGGGCAGGTGCTTGGTGAAATTCTCGCCGGCGTAATTGAGGACGCGGCGGACGGGCGTGTTGGCGCGGCCCATCATGCGTTCCATGCCATAGGCGGCGCCGATGAAGTGGCTCTTGTTAATGCCCTCCTGGCCGCCGGTGCCGACGAAGATGTTCTTGTTGTAATTGGCCATGCCGATCACCTCGTGCGGCACGACCTGGCCGATGGAGAGAACGAGGTCATGCTTGCCGTTGGCGAGCAGGTTGGCCACTTGGGCCGGCCAGGGGAAATCGACGGCTCCCTCCGACACTTCACGGACGAAGGACGCGGGCACTTCGCCGACAGTGGTGATGCCGGTGCGCCAATTGTGGACGCGGAAGAGGCTTTCCGGAACGCCCTCGAACATCTCATGGATCTGCTCCGAGGTCATGGGCGAGTGAGTGCCCAGGGCCGGGAGGATATCGGTTACCCGTGCGCCGAAGTAGTCGTAGGCCAGCCGCGTGAGCTTGCCCGCCTGCGAGTGGAAGCGGGTGAAGTCGGGCGGAATCACAAGCACGCGATTGCGCTTGCCGATCTTGTCGAGCGCCTGAAAGAGCCCGGCGCGAAGATCGTCGATGGACAGTTTGTCCGTTACTGAGCCGCGTTCGAAGTAGAGCATGGGAGGGATGGGAAAAGGAGCAGGAAAACGGAATCTGAACAGAAGCCGCGAAGAAAACGAAGAGGGAGATCTCAGAATGCGAGGCTCCGAGAAAGAGCAGCACGAACCTGGGTTGATGCTGCTCTGTCCCCGGACGGTGCGGACCGGAAATCGCTTCGTTTCCTTCTGTTCGAAACTAGCGCTTAGCGCTGGATGCGGGCGGAGCCGCCTTTGGCGAAGGCTTTCACCTGATCGACCGTCGCCATGGTGGTGTCACCGGGGAAGGTGGTGAGCAGCGCGCCGTGGGCCCAGCCGAGGTTGACTGCTTCCTGCGGCGTGGCGCCGGAGAGCAGCCCGTAGAAATAACCTGCGGCATAGCCGTCGCCGCCGCCGACGCGATCGATGACGTCGAGTTCGCAGGTCGGAGAGGTGAAGGTCTTGCCGTTGAGCCAGGCGACAGCGCCCCAGGTGTGGCGGTTGGTTGAGTGCACTTCGCGCAGGGTGGTGGCGACGCTCTTGACGTTCGGGAATTTCTTTACGGCCTTCTCGATGACTGCGACGAAAGCGGAGGAATCGAGCTTGGACTTGGACTCGACGTCCTGGCCCTCGATGCCGAGACCCTTCTGGAGGTCTTCTTCGTTGCCGACGAGGATGTCGACGTTCTCGACGATGCGACCCAGCACATCGAGCGCCTTCTTCTGGCCGCCCCAGATATCCCAGAGCTTCTGGCGGTAGTTGAGATCGAAAGAGGTGACGGCCCCGTGAGCCTTTGCGGCCTTCATGGCCTCGACGATGAGTTCGCCGGTGGTTTCCGAGAGGGCGGCGAAGATACCACCGCTATGGAACCAGCGGACGCCGGAGCCGAAGATTTCCTCCCAGTTGAAATCGCCCTTCTTGAGCTGACCTGCCGCCTCGTTGCTGCGGT
>SCSV01000092.1 GCA_004297555.1 Salinibacterium sp. | reverse complement strand
CAGGCCGGCGATGTAGGCATCAGTGTTTCCGGCGAAAACGGTGCTGATCGGAATGAGCACATTGCGGAGCGCGTCTGCGCGTCGAAGGACGGTGTGGATGAGGGCTCGGCCAGTTCGACCGTTGCCGTCTGTGAACGGATGGATCGTCTCGAACTGCGCGTGAGCGATGGCAGCGCGGACGACGGGATTGCCGTCGGTGGCCGTCACGAACTGGGCGAGGTCGTCGACGAGTCGCTGTACCTCGGTTTCAGGCGGCGGAACGAAGTCAGCGCGGAGCGGACTCCAGCCGGGCCCACCCACCCAGTTCTGCTCCTGCCGCAGTCCGTATTCGAGTCGGGGTTCGATGACGTGCTGAAGTTGTTCAATATCGCCAGTTGCGATGGCATGGTCGCGTTCGGCGAGCTCAGCGATGGCGTTCTCAGTAGCGCGAACGTTCGCGACGACGTCGAGCGCGACTCGGCTGCCCTCGTGCAAGATCTCGGCGATCGCGAGTCGCTTCGGCGTGACCCTGTTGCCTTCGATCCACGACGACGAAATGCTCTCGGATCGAATGAGCAGGTGGTTGAGATAGCTGCCTCGCGAGCCGATGCGTTCATCGGCCCTGGCGAGAACAGTCAGGGCATCTTCTGCGGCCGCGCTCGCTGCAGCACCGAGCTGTGGAAGCTGCTTGCCGAGCTCATCCGGAACATATGCCTGGTATCGGCCCGGAGAACGATCGCGTCGACCGAGCGCCGAGGCGTCACCGGGGTTCCAGAGGCGTTCTATGTAGTGCGCCACAGCCGCCTCCTCGAACGTTTGGATTCTACTTTAGATCATCTAAACGAGAAGGCAGACTTTTTCGTTCTCAGGTAGCTCAGACGCCGACCTCTTGGTACGCGGCGAAGAGCAGCGACTCGTCGGGGCCGTTGAGGATCGTCGGCTTGCCGATTTCTTCGAGCACGACGAAGCGCATCATTCCAGCACGGGCCTTCTTGTCTCGCTGCATGGTGGCGAGCAGGGTCTTCCAGCGGCCCAGCGGGTAATCGATCGGCAGCGTCAGCGAACTGAGGATACGACGGTGCCGGTCGACCGCCGCGTCGCTCAGGGAGCCTGCGATTCGGCCCAGCTCGGCGGCGAAGACCATGCCGACCGAGATGGCGGCACCGTGGCGCCAGCGGTAGCGCTCGGCGTGCTCGATCGCGTGGCCGAGAGTGTGGCCGTAGTTCAGGATCTCGCGCAGACCCGACTCCTTGAAGTCCTGGCTGACGACCATTGCCTTCAGAATGATCGACGACTCGACAAGCTGTTGGAATTCGTGGCTTTGCGGATCGGTGGCTTTGTCGACATCAGCCTCGATGATGTCCAGAATTTGGTTCTTGCCGATGAAACCGCACTTCACGATCTCCGCAAAACCCGCCAGAATTTCGTTGCGCGGTAGGGTCTCCAGAACATCCAGATCGGCGACCACGCCGGCGGGCGCGTAGAAAGAGCCCACGAGGTTCTTGCCCTCTGCGGTGTTGATGCCGGTCTTGCCGCCGACCGCGGCATCCACCATTCCGGCCACGCTCGTCGGCACCTGGATCAGCCGCACCCCGCGCAACCAAGTCGCGGCAACGAACCCGGCTAGATCGGTCGTGGCGCCGCCGCCGAAGCCGATGACGGCATCCGTTCTGGTGAAGTCAGATTGGCCCATGATCTGCCAGCAGAAGGCGGCGACCTCGACGCGCTTGGCGTCTTCGGCATCCGGCACCTCGGCGAGTAGCACTTGGTAGCCGCTGAGTGAGTCACGAAGCGCCTCGGCGCGCGCGGCCAGGGTCGGTGGATGAATGATCAGAACTTTCGCCGCGCGCGGACCGATCTGCTCGGCGAGCGTCGCGAGGGTTCCGCGCCCGACGATCACGTCGTAGGGATCGGCACCGGTGACCGGGATGATCGTCGTCATGACGCCTGCAGCCAGTTCACGATTTGCTTCGCGATACCGTCGAGCGACTGGTGCGAGGTGTCGAGCGTCAATTGCGAGAGTCGGTCGTAGATCGGCTGCCGCTCCGCGACAAGTTTGGACCAGGCGGCGACGCCGTCCTTGAGCAGCGGGCGCTTTCCGCCAAGGATGCGGAGCGCGACACTCTCCGGGCTGACCGTCAACTGCACGACGCGCTTGCCGGCAAGGTCGGCCTGGGTGTCGGGGTTCAGCACCGCTCCCCCGCCGAGAGTGACGACCGCATGTTCGGTGAGCGCGCGAGCGACGGCATCCCGTTCCAAAGCTCGAAAATGTTCTGCGCCCTGCGTCGCGAAGATGTTCGCAATCGGGCCGTGCTCGGCAACGATGCGCTTGTCGGTGTCGATGAGCGGCACGTTGAGCAGGCGCGCCACGCGCTTTCCGGTGCGGGTCTTGCCGGCGCCCGGTGCTCCGATCAGCACGACGACGGCACCGTCATCATTCACTCTGGGATGCCCGCGCCGTCGCGAGAGCGTCGGGGATCGCTGCGAGGTACGCGTCGAGGTTGCGCTTCGTCTCGCCGAGCGAGTCGCCGCCGAACTTCTCGAGCACCGAGTTGGCAAGCACGAGTGCGACCATCGCCTCGGCGACGACGCCTGCCGCGGGAACCGCGCAGACGTCGGAACGCTGGTGGTGCGCCTCGGCCGCTTCGCCCGTCGCGATGTCGACCGTGCGCAGCGCGTGCGGCACCGTCGAGATCGGCTTCATCGCCGCGCGCACGCGAAGCAGCGTGCCCGTGCTCATGCCTCCCTCGGTTCCGCCTGCGCGGTCGGAGAGCCGGGCGATTCCGTTCGCGGATTGCACGAGTTCGTCGTGCGCCTGGGAACCGCGGCGGGCAGCGGTCGCGAAGCCGTCACCGACCTCCACACCCTTGATCGCCTGAATGCCCATGAGCGCAGCCGCGAGCTGTGAGTCGAGTCGGCGATCCCAGTGCACGTAGGAGCCGAGCCCGGGCGGGACGCCGTAGGCGAGCACCTCGACAACACCGCCGAGCGTGTCGCCGTCTTCGTGCGCGCGGTCGACCTCCGCCACCATCTCGGTGGACGTCGCGGGGTCGAAGCAGCGCATCAGATCGGTGTCGAGCGCCTCAACGTCGCCGGGAGCGGGAAGCGGGCTACCGTCCGGAACCCGCACCGTGCCGATCGAGAGGGTGTGGCTCACGAGTTCGATGCCGAGGCCGAGCAGGAAGGCGCGGGCGACAGCGCC
>SCSV01000091.1 GCA_004297555.1 Salinibacterium sp. | reverse complement strand
CATTCGGGCTATCGGTGCCGACGCCGAATTGGCCTCACTGGTTCACTACCATCTGGTCGGTTCGATCCCGGGAATCACGCGCGAAAACCTCACCGCACTTGCTGTCGAGCATGGCGTCACCCTCCGCATCCATGGACGGGTGTCCGATGAGGAGTTGGCCGCCGCTATCGATTCAAGCGATGTGATCTGTTGCGTGCGGCTGCCCAGCATCGAGGCCGCCTCCGCCTCGGCGATTGAGGCCATGCTGTCTGCGAAGCCGACGATCGTCGCCGATACCGGCTTCTACTCGGAGCTGCCCGATGACGTTGTGATCAAGATCGACCCCGATGAGCCTGAGTCGGCGATCGCGGCGGCGCTTAAGGCACTGAGCGAAGATCCGGCGGGGGCGAAAGCACTCGGCGATCGGGCTCGCAACTTCGCGCGCAAGACCTTCACTGGCGCTCGCTACGCAAAGGCTCTACTCGCTCTCGCTGAGGAGAGTGAGGCTTGTCGGGGCCAGCGTGAGATTGCCAGAGCGTTCGGCGCTGCATACGCGAGCTGGGGCATCCGCGATTCTTCACCTCTCATCGACGATGTCGCGAAACTCATTGACTATTTCGATTGAAGACTCAATCGGGCAATTGGCGTCGCCAACTGAGCTTCTCCGCGGACTTCACGACGCAGATAACAAGGGTCAGCCAGCCGTAGCTCACGATGAGCGAACTCTCGGCGAGCGAGGTGACGAGGAGAGCCACCAGCACGAGCGCCGGCCAAACAAAAACCCGGCTGTGCTGCCCTGAGGCCAGGAGCCACGATCGAACGAACGCGAGGGCGACCAGGATCAGCAGAATCGCCAGGCCGATCAAGCCGAGTTGGAACCAGGCGTCGAGGTAACTGTTGTAGGCGGAGGAGTACTGCGCGCCATTTGCTGTCTCGATGGCCGAGTAGGGCAGAAGGTCAGTGGGCCACTTTCCCGTCCAACCCCAGCCCTCCAGGGTGTGCACGCTGCCGAGGTTCAGCAGTTGCCTCCAGACCCCGAGTCGGTAGGCGAGGTCGTCGGATGCGTTGAGCCAGTTCACGATGACGGAACGGAACGCCCATGCACCGGCCAGGGCGATGATCGCGAGGCTGGCGAGACCGATCTGGGCTCGCACTCGTTGCTCTGGGTTCAACGCCCGCAAACCGAGCAGCGCCAATCCGGCCAGGCTCACGACCAGCAGCACGCCGATGCCGATCGAGGATTGGGTGAGCAGAAGGGTGAGGCTCGCGGCGGCGATCGAGGCGCCAGAGACGCCGCGCCGCACCGAGTGGGTCGTGAGTTCGATGATGAATGTGATGATCGCCAGGATCGCGATCAGGGAGAGCTGGTTCCTGGTGCCCATGATGCCTTGGATGGGCCCGCCCTCAGCGAGGTCTCCGGCCACTCCCAAGAAGCGAATCGGTGAGTCGATTAGCAGCCCCGCAAGAACCTCGATCGCGAGTGAGAGCCCGATGACCGCGCGCAGCACGTCGCCGAATGCCCGCACGATTTGAATGACGTCTCGCGCGACAGCAACGAATATGCCGAGATAGGCGAGAGCGAATTGCGCGCACACACTGCCCACCGACTGCCACTGGTATGAACTCCAGAACGTCGACAACGCGCACCAGGCCAGAAACACCAGGAGCGAGATGGGCAGCAGCCATTGCCATTCGAACGTTCCCCAGCGCGCGACGAGCACGAGCACCGATAGCACGACGAGAGTGGCGACGATTCCGATCAGGCCCGCACTGCCGATAAGCGATTCGATCAGGTGCGAACCGAACGCCGTGCCGACAATGCACAGGCTCAACGCGGCCGCGACGCTCGGGTTCGCCGCGAACTCGAGCGTCGCATCAAGCGACGCCGCTGGTTTGGTCATATAGCCGCTCGGGCCGGAACTTCAGCCTCGTCGGGGGACTGCGCCGAACGCTTTGTCTTGACCGCAATCACGACGAGCAAGAACAACCCGTATTCGACGAGCAATCGACTCTCCGCCACGCTCTGTACGAGCAAGAGCACAAGCATCAAGAGGGGGAAGAGGCTGAGCGCGTCGTATCGTTCCGCGTGATCGCGCTGTGTCTGGCGCCGGTCGACGGCGAGAGCCCACGATCGGCCGAGCGCGGTGAGTGCGAGAAGTGCGAACACGACTACGCCGACGATGCCGAGTTGAAACCAGAGATCGAGCCAGGCATCGTGCGCCTGCAGTTGCCGCACCCCGTTGCGGAACGCGAGGTTGTCGAATGGCGCGGCCCAGGGCATCCAGAAACTCACCCAGCCCCAGCCGAACACCGGATGCTGCTGCGCGAGGCCGATCACGCTTTGCCAGATGCCGACCCGACCCGTGAGATCGGCGCTCTTGCCCAGCACCTGAAGGATCGCGCCATGCCAAGCGGTTGCTGCGACCGCGCCGATCGCAACGGTAGCGAGCAGCCCGCCGTAGGTGAGTGCGCGAGCGCGCGGTGTTTGCGCTCGCCGCACGAGCAGCACGGCCAGGGTCACGAAGCACACGACAACGAGGGCGACCGTGATGGTTCCCGACCGGGTGAAGACCAGTGTGGCGAGGGCGACGGCGATCCACAGGACCCCCCACCGCCGTCTGATCGAGCGGTCCGCCGTCTGAATGGCGAACACGACAAGACCGATTAGCGCGATCACGCCGAGGTTGTTGGCGTTGCCGAGAATGCCCTGGATGCGCCCCTCGTGGAACACATCGAAGAGTTGATCGCGCGACCAGTAGAGCAGCAGCGGGATCTTCTTGTATTGCGAGTAGTCGACCCCGGGCTGGGTGTTGAACGGCAGGATCGGGTGGCGCAGCACGAGGGAGACGAACAACTCGAACGCGAGCGAGAGGCCGAGAATGACGCGCACGACGATGCTCATTGCTCGCACGATCTCGGCCCAACTGAACGTCACCGCTGCGGCAACCGCGGTCGAGGCGATCCACCACGTCGTCATCAAGCCGAGCGCCGTCTCGGGGCGGTAGGCCGACCAGGCGATCGATGCGGTCGCGAGCAACAGGAATGCGATGAACGGGTACGGCAGCGAGCTGAGGCGCCAACGCGCACGCTGCACGATAAGCAGCCATACCGACACGGCGACGACCGTGCCCGAGAGAATGCCGAACGCCCACCAGCCGAAGGTGAACCTCAGGGCATCCCCCGCAAGAAGGCAGGTCAGCGCGACGAGCAGATAGGCGAATCTGGCGCCCGGGTTGTCAACGATCCGCATCTGGCAAGGCTAGACGAACGCGGCGTGGCCCGTGATTGACCGGCCCACGATGAGCGTGTTCATTTCTCGCGTGCCCTCGTAAGAGTAGATCGCCTCGGCGTCGGCGAAATGGCGCATGACCCCGTAGTCGAGCACGATACCGTTGCCGCCGAGCAGTTCACGGCACCAGGCGACCGTCTCGCGCATCCGGCTCGTCGTGTATTCCTTTGCGAGGGAAGAGTGCTCGTCTTTCTGCGTGCCCTCGTCGAGCATTTCGGAGACGCGGGTGACCAGACCGATCGAAGCGGTGATATTGCCGAGACTCTTCGCGAGCAACTGCTGCACGAGTTGGTGCTCCCCGATTTCTTTGCCGAATTGGATGCGCTCGCTCGCGTATTTCACCGCTGCGTCGTAGGCACCCACCGAGTTGCCGACGGCCGCCCACGCGACCTCTGCCCGGGTGCGGCGCAGCACGGCCGCGGTCTCGCGGAACGAATGGGATTCCTGCAGCCGGTTGCTCTCCGCGACCACCACGTTGTCGAGCACGATGTCGGCGTTCTGGATGATGCGCAGGGCCTGCTTGTTCTCGATGACTGTTGCCGAGTATCCGGGGGTCGACGTGGGCACGATGAAGCCCTTAACCTGGCCATCGGCGACGTCCTTCGCCCAGACGATCGTGATGTCGCAGATCGAGCCGTTGCCGATCCACCGCTTGGCGCCATTGATGACCCAGTTGTCGCTGTCTCGCTTAGCCGTGGTGCGCAGACCGTGTGAGGCATCGGAGCCGGAGAGCGGTTCGGTGAGGGCGAAGGCACCGAGCAGTTCGCCGGACGCGAGCCGGGGCATCCATTCGGCTCGTTGCTCCGGCGAGCCCGCAACGGCGATCGAGCCCATCACGAGGCCGTTCTGCACGCCCACGATCGTGGCGACGCTTGCGTCGACTCGGGCGAGTTCGAGCGCCACCCAACCGCGGAACACCGCGGAGTTCTCGAACCGCCGCGTCTCCTCCCAGGGTTGCCCGAAGAGTCCGAGGTCGGCGAGGCCCTGCACGATATCCCGCGGGTAGAACTCGGCGCGCGACCACAGGTCGTTGGCGATCGGGCGCACCTTGGTCTCGAGAAAGGCGCGCAGCTCGACGATGAGCTCTTTCTCGCGATCGCTGAGCTTGCTCTCGTAGCCGTAGAAGTCGCTGCTCAATGACTCGAATGACATGGTCGGCTCCAGTGCGAGGGCTTGTCGAGATCCTGTCGAAAGCCTATGGCCGTGCGGGCGGCATCCCTAGGGGTTGGTACTTTGGAGAACCGCGTTTCGTTTGAGGGAGCAGCATGTTCGTCCGTCTCACCAACACCCCGCGTGATTACGCCTGGGGTTCGGAGGGCGCGATCTCCTCGCTGCTCGGTCTTGAGCCGACCGGTCGGCCGGAGGCGGAGTTGTGGCTCGGGGCGCACCACGGTTCGCCGAGCCGCATTCTCGACCCGGCTCAAACCGGAGGCCACAAGACCCTCGACGAGTGGATCGCGGCCGATGCCGCGACTGCTCTCCGCTCCGGCGCGCGCCTCCCATTTCTGTTGAAGATTCTGTCGGCAGCGGCGCCGCTGTCTCTGCAAGCACACCCGTCTGCAGAGCAAGCAGCCGAGGGCTTCGCGCGGGAGGACGCGGCGGGCATCCCGATCGACGCGGCGAACCGCAACTACAAAGACCCTTTTCCCAAGCCCGAGCTCATCTACGCGCTGAGCGAGACCTTCGAAGCCCTCTGCGGCTTTCGGCCGGCGAGCGAGATTCGCGCGACGATCGACCGACTGATCGAACTGCAAACCTCGGCGCCTGTTCGTGACTGGCGCGACCGGCTGGTGGATGACGCAGCGCTTCGACCGGTGTTCGAGTGGCTCATCTCGCGCGGCGGGGGCGTGCCCGAGCTCATCGAGCGCGTGGTGTCCATCGCTCGATCAAACCCGGCGGAGTTCCCGACCATCGTCGACCTGGCCGAGGCGTATCCGGGCGACCCGGGCATCGTGATCTCGCTAATGCTCAACCACGTGCAGTTGCGGCGGGGTGAGGCGCTGTATCTGCCGGCTGGCAACATCCACGCTTATCTGGATGGGCTCGGCGTCGAGCTGATGACCGCCTCCGATAACGTGCTTCGCGGCGGTCTCACGCCGAAGCATGTCGACGTACCCGAGTTGTTGTCGGTGCTCGACTTCACGCCTTCAGGCGTGTCGTACCTCGCCCCCGAGTCGCCGTCGCCCGGGGTCGAGGTCTTTGCCCCCGACGCGAATTTTCGATTGGCAAGAATCGAAGACGAGGGGATGCTCGCGCTAAGCGGCCCCGCAATAGTGGTCTGCACAGAGGGTGATCTCGTCGTCACGGGTGGTCGCTCGACGGCCAGCGTCTCACGCGGCGACTGCGTCTATGTCACCCCCGACGAGGCATCACTCAGCGTCGCCGGCCACGGCACGGTGTTCGTCGCAACAACTCGCTAGTTCTCCGGTGCCACATTTCGCGCACGTTAACTTCTCTCAGCTGACGTTGCACCGCCTGGGGTCTGTCTGTTTCTTTGTGTAAGTGGCTTTGGCTAGTTCAGTCCTAGGCGGTCGCCGTAGGTTATTGCGAGTGTGTTCAGGATAGCTTTCCAGCCGTGGATTTCGCCGGTCGGGTT
>SCSV01000090.1 GCA_004297555.1 Salinibacterium sp. | reverse complement strand
CTCGCCAACCAGCCGGTCATGACGGCGAGCACGAACTACGAGATCTCGTTCGAGTACTCCGGCGGTGACGGCTCGAACTACGTCCATCTCGAGGGCGACTCCACCGGCACCCATGCGGGCAATGCCGCGACCTACAGCGGATCGTGGACCGCCGCGGCCGCCGAGGACCTGTGGTTCAAGGTCTTCACGAGCCCCAGCCTCTACGGTATGCCGGGCGAGCTGTTCCGCGGCGTGACCCATTCGATCGTTTACGATACCGAAACCGGTGGTCCGTTCACCCAGAACGAGATCTTGTCGTGGGGCTCGGGCGCCACCGCGGGTACGGCCGCGCTGCTCGCGCTCGATGATGACGGCGCGACCGGCAACTTCTATGTGCAGCTGCTGACCGGCGTGGTGCCGGTGGACAACGCGGTAATCACCGGCGGCAGCTCGTCGGCCACTGCGCAGGTCAACGTGACGGTGACGGCGCGTACGGTCACCCCGACCTTCATTGGCCAGTCGACGGGCGCCGCCATCATCGGCGCCTACGGTGTCGGCATCCAGTCGACAGACCTGACCGCATCGGACCTCCTCACCGACCTATCAAATACCGCTCGCCAGCCGCCCAACAACGTCACGTTCTCGGTGGGCGGCTTGGTGGTGGGCGAGGACTACGTCCATGTCACCTGGGAGGACACCGGAACAATCGACTTCAACCAGCGGACCCTCAACACCACCCTGTCTGGAGCCGGCGAGACGGCGGTGGTCGTCACCGTGGCCATTCCATCGGACACCCCCACGACAGGGTTCATCCGCATCCAGCTCGACAACGGCACCTATCGCAAGGTCGCCTACACGGCGTGGTCGGGCTCGACGTTCACGATCGGCGCAACCGACTTCACCGGCGCCAACATTGCAACCGCACCCCGCAACGTTTATATCGCCTACCTCGACAAGCTGGCGACATCGACCACGGAGTCCTTCACTGTCGTGTTCACCGCCTCTCGGTCGCTGTTCATCCGCGTCCGCGACGGCGGCTCCACCCCCATCAAGACTTTCGAAACCACGGGTACACTGGGATCGGCCGGTGGATCAACCACGGCGATCCGAACCGCTGACACCTAGCCCACGGAGAGACAGTGCGCGCCTGCGAGGACTGCCAAACGTGCTGTACCATCCCGGCAATCAAAGAGGGCGTCGTCGACAAGCCCGCATGGCAGCGGTGCGTCCATCAATGCGCCACCGGCTGCGCCATCTACACCGCCCAGATCGGCCGCCCCCAGGTCTGCGCCGACTTCCGCTGCGCCTGGCACGGGGGCGTCGGCGCCGACGATGCCAGGCCCAACAAGGTCGGCGCGATGTTCTGGATCCGCAAGACCGATAACGGACATGTCGGGTTTGCCATCGAGCTCGTTGCCAACGCTCTGCGCACCACCGCACAGGAGATGGCGGTCGACTTCGTACGGCAGACCCGACTTCCGCTCATTGTCAGCCTCCATGATCGACGCCCCCCAGATGACGTCGGAGACCTGCTCGTCCTCAAGCGCGAACACGTTCTGCGGGCCATTGCCATGCGCGGCCCCTATGTCGCGACTCTCGCTCCGGACGTCATGGTCTACGAATTCGCGTTCGCGAGGGCCGGCTAATGGCGACGTTCACCATTGCGTTTGACGGCACGCGCGTCGTCGATGCGTCGACGACGACGGGCTGGACGGCCGATTCCGCGACTCCGGTCGCTGAGCCCGATTTCTTTTATCAGGGCACTGGGTCGATCTCAGCGAAGATCAAGACCGCAGAGATCGGCTTCTACTACACCTCGTCATCACAAGACCTGACGACGCCACGGGTGGCGCTGCTCAAGGTGCTCGCGACCAACAAGGATGTGCTCGACGGTAACGGGTTTGTGGTTCGCATCGGCTCCTCGACCTCGGCGTACTACCAGTACAACAACGTCTTCACTTCCACCACGTATCCGATCCCCGGCGGCTGGCAGATTGTTGCGATCGATCCAAATGTATCGCAATGGCGATCGTCGACCACGGGTTCGCCCAACCTGGCGGCCGTTATTTACTGGGCGTTCCGCGCCGACTTCTCGGCGACCTCCAAGGCGGAGAACATGGCCGCCGACGCCATCGACTATGTGACGCGCGGTGCGGGGCTGACGGCGACGCGCGGAGACAGCACCGATCCGGACGGCACGATGGCGCTCATTCTGGCTGCCGACGAAGGCAACGCGACCAACCGCTGGGGGATCATCCAGTCGCGCGACGGCATCTACTACATCAACGCGGTCATCACGATCGGCGCCAGCGGCACAGCGACCTCGTTCACGGACTCCAATCAGGTGCTCGTGTTTCCGAACCATCGCGTGACCAACGGGTTCTGCGGCATCGACTTCAACATCCAGAACGCCAGCACGGTGCTGTCTGCGACCTCGTTTTTCTTTTCGGGTCGCGGCGCACTGTCCAGCAGCGATGACACGCGACCGGACTACACCATCGTCGGATCTTCTGGGACGCTGGACGTATCCAGCAGTACGTTCAGTGTGTTTCGGCAGATCGACTGGAACTCCAAGGTCAACGCCCAGAGCACGGTCTATATCAACGGGCTCAAGATCGTTGGGGACGCGGCAGATCTGCGTGGGTCGAAGTTCACAGGGTGCACAGGGGCGGCCGATGTCAGCTATCTGTTCTGGGGCACGAACGTTGATACGGACGGTCTCCTCGACAACTGTTTGTTCACCAAGGGGTCGACTGCAACGCATGCGATCGAGCTTGGCACATCGTCGCCGCTCACGATCACGCTGCGCAACGTGACATTCACGAGT
>SCSV01000089.1 GCA_004297555.1 Salinibacterium sp. | reverse complement strand
GTTCAGGCGCTCGGCCGGCGTAATGCGTGGTCATCGAACAAGCCACTCGCCAGCAAAGACGTGGCAGCGATTCAGGACCTTGCTCACGACGCAAGCACCGGCGCGACCCGCGACCTTCAGCGGATCGAAGACATCGGAACAATCGCGGCCGAGACATGGACGAACGGTCTCAACACGTGGAGGAACATGCGCCACCTCGTCGAGATCGCTCCTGCCGGCAAAAAGAAACAGGAGTTGCTTGGCGTCGTCGATCAGATGCTGGCCGGCAAGGGTATCAATGCTGACATTCGCCAGGTTCAGGCGTACGCCAAGGAGGTCACCGGGTCTTCTGTCTTTGACGTCGACCCGCGCTCCGAGGCCGCGCTCCGAGCTCGAGCCGCAGGCGCCTACAGCATGGCGACGACCGAGGGTAGTGCCATTTCAGATGAGGTGAAGTGGCTCAATCGCACGTATCTCGGAACGGCGAAGGGGCCTGGCGGCACATCTCACCTCGAACTTGGCGAGGCTTACTGGATGGATGTGGTCTCGAACGAGGACTGGATCAAGTCGCAGTCGATGCCCGCAGGCCCACAACAGGACGCACGCCGCAAGCGTGCAATGCAGTCGGCACACGTGAAGAACAAGTCTACCCGCATGATGGATCTTCCGACGATCGATCCAAATGCTGCGGTCAAACGACCAGGAGCCGATGAGAACGTCGAGGATCTGCGAGAGATGGCTGCGAGCTGGCGCAATCTGCCTGGCGGCGCAGCCACAGCCGCCAGGCTTGACGCCGAGGCTGATGCGAAAGCCAAGGAGACCACCACGCTGGCAATAGAGAGCCAGAACCTCGTTGGCAGTGGCCTCGCCGAGCACCAAAAACCAGAGTCGACGAAGAGGAAGTCGCAGGGGATGATTGAGAGAGCAGTGGGCTTCGGTGAGCAGGAGTCCGCGCTCGCCAGCATCAGTCGCTCGCTCAAGAGCACGGAGCGCGCGCTAGCGGACCTGTACGCCGGCAAGGGCAAGGGCGGCGCACCGAGCCCGACCACGACAGCGAAGGGGCCGAAGTAAATGCCAGGCTTTGGTGGAAGTCCGTGGGGATCTGGCGCATGGGGCGGACCTCTCTCGCTCGAGGGTGCGCCGCTCATCATCCCGCTCAGCCCCGTCGACGGCGCCGCCGGCGTCGGCCAGTCCGCCCCCGTCGCCCTCCGCTTCACCGACGACGTTGGTGTCGATCCAGCCACCATCAGCATCATCATCGGCGGCACCTCGTGGGTCGTCGGTGGCGTTGCGATCGGTGGTGCCATAATGGCGTCCTCGGCAAATGCCTTCAACGGCTTCGACATCTCCCTGCAGCTGCCCGAGCCGTTCGCCAATGCCAGCACCCAGGAGGTGCAGGTCTTCGTGGCCAACATCACGGCGCAGGTGGCGTCGCTGGTCTACGTCTTCTACGTCGGCGCTGCGCTGCGCCTATTGCAGGTCCAGAATCCGTTCAGCAACACGTTACTCGCGTACTTCAACCGGCCGCTGCAGCTCAACGTCAACTACTACCTTCTCACCAACTGGACAGTCACGCCGCTCACCGCTACCGAGCCGCTAGTCTTGACCGAGGTCCTGGCTCGCTCGGGTCGTCTCGATATCGGCCAGCTGCGCTATGCGGGGGGCGGTGCAGGTACGTATCGGTTGACGGTGCGGAACCTGATCGCAACGGACGAGTCGGAGATCGAATTCGGCTACGACTACGCTGATTTCGAACTCCGGTTCCCGGCCGAGGCCGATCCGCGCATTCGCCTGTTCGACTCCATCTTCGGCCCGCTCGGCATCAGCCAGCAGTTGCTGCAGCGCCGGACGATCGATGGTCATGTCGTCGATCGCGCGCTGGCGGCCTCGCTCAACGAGCAGCTGCGCATTCGCATGCAGCGCTTGGACACGACCGCTAGTCCCGCCAGCAAACCCGGTCGCAGGAGGCTCTGATGGTACGCGCGGTAACCAATCGACTGGAGATGGAAGCTGTTCTCGACGAGTCGGGGCCGCTCGGTGGCGAGCGCATCGTCAAGTACAACGTCTTTCTCACTGATGCGTTTGGCGGCGCCGTTGGCTCGCTCCGGTTCATGGACGTACCAGGCGCCCCCGATCAGATCGACGGCATCAACAACGACGACTCCTACCGCTCGTCTCGTCATCTCGTGAATCGCCGCTCCCCTGGCTACAGAGTCGTCGCGGACCTAGATGGCGAGATCGACGTCCAGGCTTCCACCGACGACCTCGATAGCCTGCGCGAAAACTCGCTGGCTCGGCAGATCCAGGACAAGCAAGATCGCTCGGCTGTCATCCGCCTCATCCGTCGGTTGAACAAGGACGAGCTCGCCAAGCGCTCAGGATCTGAGGGTGTCGTGCCGTGGGAGAATCTCATCCCCCCTAACACGAAGTTTTTCCTCGAGGGAGTACAGGAGAACCGCGAAGAGAAGGTTCAAATCATCGACACCTTCGGCGAGTGGGTGGCCTTCTTTTTCGGTCGACGTCCAGAGATCTATAGCTACAGCGGGACCCTGCTCAACGCCAAGAACCACGACTGGAAGAACGAGTTCCAGGAGAACTACGACAACTACCTGCGCGGGTCACAGGCGGTGAAGAACCAAGCCACAATCATGCTCCAGTACGACGACGTGCTCGTCGAGGGGTACATGCTGAACTGTTCGATC
>SCSV01000088.1 GCA_004297555.1 Salinibacterium sp. | reverse complement strand
AATGGCACGAGGGCCGCGAGGTTATCGTCACCCTGCACGGCGCGAACCACGGCAGCAACCGCTACGCCCTCATCCACACCGGGGGTCGTGACGGCGATGCGAACAACTGGCTCATCCACCTGATGAAACCGGCGCGCGACCAGGCGCCACGAACCGCCCGGGCGGATGCCCGTCGCCGGGTCACCCCGTCGCCGAAGACCGACCCCTCGCACAGCCTTCCCGCCCCCATGCTCGCGAGCCCCGGCGTTGAAACCGAGCTCGCGCACACCGAGGACTGGGCCTTCGAGATGAAGTGGGACGGCATCCGCGCGATCGCCGAAGTCAAGGACGGGGCGGTGCGCATCGCCAGCCGCAACGGCATCGACCTCACGGCCACCTACCCCGAAGTCCAGGAGCTCGCCTCGAGCGTGAACGCTGACGTCATCGTCGACGGTGAGATCGTCGCGCTCAATCGCGCCGGCCGTCCCGAATTCGGTGTGCTGCAGAAGCGGATGAACCTGAGCAAGCCGGGCGAGGTCGAGAGGGCACGCGCGAGCGTGCCGGTGCATTTCATGGTCTTCGATGTGCTTGAGCTGGGCGGCGAGCGTCTCACGGCGCGGCCCTATCGCGAGCGGCGCGAGATTCTGGAGCGCACCGTCAGGCCGGGTGGCGCGATCCAGCTACCGCCCGTGTTCGAGGGCGACATTTCTGCCGCGATGGAAACCAGCCGCGAGCTCGGGCTTGAGGGGGTGCTCGCGAAGCGGCGCGACAGCAAGTACTCACCCGGGCGCCGCGTGCGGAGTTGGCTCAAGCTCAAGCACCAGCGCACCCAAGAGGTGGTGATCGGCGGCTGGCGGCCCGGTTCGGGCAGTCGGGCGAATCGCGTGGGGTCACTGCTCATGGGCATCCCGACTGGCGACGCGCTCGTCTATGTCGGCCGGGTCGGCAGCGGATTCAGCGAGCGGGAACTGGATGCCCTGGCCCCGCGCCTGCGCAAACTGGAACGCAAGACCAGCCCCTTCGCCGCGCTGCCGCCCGCCGACGCAGCCGACGCACACTTCGTCACGCCGACCCTCGTCGGTGAGGTGGAGTTCTCGGAGTGGACTCCGACCCAAAAATTGCGGCACCCGAGCTGGCGGGGCTGGCGCCCGGACAAATCGCCCGCCGATGTGCAGCGAGAGGCGCCCTGACCGCGCGCTCGCTGACAGAGAACCGCGCATCCCTCGTCACTGAGGCCGTTCGACCGTAGGCTGGAAACATGAACCCCAGACTGCTTCTCCTCGGAATTGGACTCGGCATCGGCTACGTGCTCGGCACTCGGGACGGGCGAGCACGGTACGACGCGATGAAGGCGAAAGTGACCGCGCTGTGGGAAGACCCGCGCGTCGCGAAGGCACGCGATGACGTGCAGGAGTTCGCCCGCCAGCAGGCCCCGATCATTCGGGAACGAGCCGAGGCGGTCGCCAAAGCCACTCCTGGCGTAGTACGAGACACCGCGAAGGACGTCGCCGACAAAGTCTCCACCACCGCGAAAGACGTTGCTGCCAAAGCGTCTGCGACTGCAAAGGACGTCAAAGAGAAGGTTGCGGACACCGCCTCAGACGTGCGCGATCAGGCCAAGAAGGCCGCGAGCGATTTGCGCTCGCGCGGCGACAGCGTCGTCGACGGCGCAGTCAACGCGGTGGGAGAGGCCCGGGATCGAGTAATGGATCTCGTCGACGATGACGAGGACGAGCCGACTATCTAGTCCTTGGCCCTCTTTCGCACGATTGGCTTGATCTGGCCGGTTATCGGCACGAGCCCGCTGAGTCGCTCGGGCGAGAGCACTCGTGCGACGTCCTCCGCGCTCATGAGCTTCGACTCGATCACCAGGTCAGCGATCGAGGCGTGAGTGGTGAGTGCGGTGTGCGCGAGCGAGGCCGCGGCTGCATAACCGATGTAAGGCGTGAGAGCTGTGACCACGCCGACGCTCGTCTCCACCTCGGTCGCGAGGCGCTCGACGTTGGCCGTGATGCCGTCAATGCAATTGACACGCAGCGTGTAACAGGCGTTGGTCATCCACGACAGCGATTGCAGAATCGAGTGGGCGATCACCGGCTCGAATGCGTTGAGCTGCAATTGCCCGGCCTCTGCAGCGGCCGTCACCGTGGCATCCGCCCCAATGACGCTGAACGCGACCTGATTGACCACCTCGGGAATGACCGGGTTCACCTTGCCCGGCATGATCGAGGAACCAGCCTGGCGCGCCGGGAGATTGATCTCTCCCAACCCGGCTTGGGGGCCGCTCGACAATAAGCGGAGGTCGTTGCAGATTTTCGAGAGCTTGACCGCCGCCCGCTTCAGCGTGCCGCTCACGGTCATGTAGATGCCGGCGTCGCTCGTCGCCTCGATCAGGTCGGGCGAGGTCACCATGGGGATGCCCGTCACTTCCACGAGGTGCCGAAGCACGGCCGCCGCATAGCGCGGGTCGGCGGTGATGCCCGTGCCGATCGCCGTCGCCCCCATGTTGATCTCGTTCAACCAGGGCACCGTCTCGTTGAGGCGGTCGTAATCCTCGATGAGCGTGTGCGCGAACCCGCTGAACTCCTGGCCGAGGGTCATCGGCACGGCATCCTGCAATTGAGTTCGACCGATCTTGAGGATTTCCGCGAACTCGACGCCCTTTGCCGCGAATGACTCGGTGAGTAGTCGGTGCTCGGCGAGCAGGCGATGGATGCCGAAAACCATCGCGAGCTTGACCGCGGTCGGGTACACGTCATTGGTGCTCTGGCTGCGGTTGACGTCGTCGATCGGACTCAGGTGCTCGTATTCGCCCTTGGCGAAGCCCATGAGCTCCAGGCCGCGGTTCGCGATGATCTCGTTGGCGTTCATGTTGGTCGAGGTGCCGGCACCGCCTTGAATGACGCCTACCCGAAACTCGGCATGCAGCGCCCCGGCCACGATCTCTTCGCAGACCTTGTCGATGACCTTGGCCTTCTTGGCATCGAGCACTCCGAGTTCGGCGTTCGCGCGCGCGGCAGCCTGCTTGACTCGGGCGAGGGCGCGCACCAGATCTGGGTAGTTGTAGAGCGCCCGGCGAGTGATCGGAAAGTTCTCGAGCGCCCGCGCGGTGTGAATGCCCCAATATGCGCCGGCGGGAATCGGCATCGAGCCGAGCGAGTCGGTTTCGGTGCGGGCGTCGGTCGTCGCATCGAGAGCCGTGAGATAGGCCCGCCGTGGAGAGTTCTCATCGCCGGCGATCATCTGCTCATATGAACTCGGGCCCGGCGGATGCGATCTCACGGTCATCGAATCTCCTTTGATTGGCGACGTGTCGACGTACGACCAGATTTTAGGCGAGAGCTTCGGTGAGCAGTCCTACCAGAGCTTCGATTTGAATATTCGACTCGGCAGCGACATCCTCATCGGAACCATCAAGAGCGCGCGCCGCGAGACCCGCCTTGCTGTCGATGAGCTCGGCGATGCGCGCGTCGATCGTGTGCGCGGCGATGATGCGCCAGGCCGTCACCGGCAACTCCTGGCCGATGCGGTGCACACGGTCGATCGCCTGCGTCTGCTCGGCGCTCGTCCAACTCAGCTCGGCGAGGACGACGTTGGATGCGACCTGCAGATTGATACCCACCCCGGCCGCAGTGAGCGATGCCACGATAACCGCAACCTCTGGGTCGGCGTCGAAGGAGTCGATCGCGTGCTGGCGCGCCTTGGCCGACTGATCGCCACGGATGGAGACCGATTTCAGCCCGACTCTTGCGAAATGCTCCTCCGCCGCATCCATCACATCGATGTGCTTGGCGAAAAAGACCACCTTGCCCACCGAGCGGGCCAACTGGGCGGTGTAGTCGGCGGCGAGGGTGGCTTTCGCCTGGCCGATCTTGCGCACCATCGTGAAGACGTTCTCGCCCGTCGTTGCGCCCTTAGACTCCTCGAGTTCGGCGTGCGCCACCACGCGAATGAGTTCTTCGTCGCTCGCATCGGGCTTGAGCGCGCGCACCCGGCGGAAGCGCTCGACGAGGCGCGCGGCGAGAGCGGCCTCGGCGGCGCGAATCGAACGGCCGAGATCGTCATCAAGTTCGACCGGAATGTCGGCGATGCGGCGAGCAGGAATATCGGCGGCGACATCCTCCTTCTTGCGCCGCACGATACCCATGTCGATGACAGCCCGGCGCGCTTCGGCAAAGAAGCCCGGGTCCGCGGGCGTGAGCCCGGTTTCCTCGAGCTTGTCCATGAGGCGCGGCAGCGGCTTCTTGTCATCGATCCAGCCGAGGAACTGCCAGATCGCGCTGAAGTCCTCGATCGAGTTGATGAGCGGCGTTCCGGTGAGCGCCATCATGAGCGCTTTGGGGTACGTGGCGCGGATGCTGCGCGAGAGCGCGAGCACGTGCTTCGAGCGCTCCGACTTGAGGTTCTTGATGAAATGGGCCTCGTCGACGACCATGCCCTTGAAATTGAATCGGCCGAGCCAGCCGATGTGCCGATCGAGAATCTCGTAATTGACGATCACGACGTCGCTGAAGGCATCGACGTCTTTGCCGTCGCCGTGCACCACCGTCGCGGTGCGGCCAGGAGTCCACAGCTCGACTTCGCGCGCCCAGTTGGTCTTGACGACGTTCGGCACGACAACCAAGAGTGGATAGGAGTTGGATGCAGCAGCCGCGAGCAGCGCCTGAGCGGTCTTGCCGAGCCCTGGTTCATCGGCGAGCAGGAACGTGCGGTGGCCGCGCTTGACCTCTTCGATAAACCGCGCCTGGTGACGCATGAGGTCGAGGTCGCCGAGCGTGTGCAAAGAACCCGCCTCAGGCAGGTCCATGGTCGCTGCTCCCCCACCAGCTCCGTACTCGAACGAGCGGAACAGCGGCTCGATGAGCTCCCAGTTCGTCAGGCGCTTGACCGTGGTCGGTTTCGCCTTGACGGCGCTGAAGTCGGGCGCCAGGAACGGGTTCGCCATTTGCATCTGACGAACGGATGCCGGCACGACCTGCTTCTCCACCTGGCGGTCGACGGGCTTCGGCTCGGTCGTGATGATGAGTTCGTCGGGGCTCAGCTCCACGCCGGCGGCCAGGAGCAGGTCGCGGCGGAGTGTCTTCGCGGCGGCGGTCACGGGTGCATCGTCCGCGAGCATTGCGATGAGGCTCGTGTCGCGGGCCGCCGTCTTGGCCAGGATGCCGGCTAGGCCATCCAGTCGCTTCTGTTCGTTCGCTCGTTCGGCGTCGGTGAGAGTCTTGTCCGTCTTGACCCGGGTGCGCTCCTCGCGCAGCAGCAGTGCGGCGACCTGGAAGCGGGCTCGGTTCGCGGGCTTGAGCGGTCCTTTCTGCACGGCGGTTTCGACTTCGCGCGCCGCGCGGGCGAGCACCGGAATAACCCCCACGTCGTCACCGGGACGCACCTTGCGGCGCTGCCCGGTCGACTGTCGCTGAGCTGCCGGTCGTTGGCGTTTTTGCCGCTGACCTGGCTCAGTCTGCCCCGAACCTGCCAATTGGTCTCCTTGTGCCGAACATTCGAACGGCACGGGTATGCGAGTTGGTGCCATGCGAGGACGTCCACTCGGATGACGGCGCCCAGCCAGGATTCCCAGACCCGGTTGCGATGCGACCGGTGGACTCTGCAGGCGTTGCAGCCATTGTACGACGAATCGACGCGCCCCGTTGCGCCCCAGTCGCATCCCGAATTAAAGGCCGACAAGGGATATCGCAGGGCGGACCGCGAGCGCTACGCTGTGGCCGACACCGAATGAGAGGAATCCGCATGGGCCTGTTCGATAGCATCGCAAAAGGATTCAGAGACATCACTGGCGGCGTGGACCAAGAGCTGTTGGCCACTGGAGAGTTGGGCCGCGGCGAGATCGTCGGGTTGAGCCTCTCGGGCACGACAGTGACCGTCGGCAATGGCCTCGTCGAGCGCAATTGCACCTTCCAACTCAATGTCATTCTCGACCTGCAGCCGCCGTTCCAGGCCTCGGTCAACCAGCGGGTGCAAGAGATCAACCTGCCGCAACTGCAGCAGCCGGGCGTCACGGTCGCCGTGCGCGTCGATCCCGCCGATCACTCCCGCGTCGCGATCGACTTCGCCACGCAGCCGCCCGAAGTGCGCCTGCCCGAAACGACCGGACCAGGCAGCGCGGCGAGCATCCTCGAAACCGGCAAGCCCATCGTCGTCGTGCTCGTTGCCAACCAGCCGATCGGCGTGAAGAACTTCAAGGGCGACCCGGTGCACGCGCTGACGCTCACAGTTGCCGAAGGGGTCGAGACGCCCTACCAGGTGCAGGTCGGCAACGCAGTGCCCGCGAGCGCTTTGCCGCTGCTGTTCCCGGGCTCGAGACTCAACGCGAAGCTCGGCGACGGTCCGAACGAGATCGTTGTCGACTGGGCCGCAGGAGCCGCAAAGTAGACCTCTAGGCTGGGCGCATGAGTCACCTCAATCCGGAGTATGTTCGCGCGCCACAAATGGGGAAGCGCCCCCGGCTTCGGGGAAGCGAACACGGTCTCGATGCGCTCGTCGGACTGGTGATTTTGGTCGCCGAGATTTCGATTGGCCTGCAGGTGCTCCAGGCGATGTACGAATTCGGCGACGCGCAACAGTACAGCCGGTCCGCCGACCAGTTGACCGCCGGTTTCGCCATAGCCCTGTTTGGTGGCGGCATCGCTTTCGTCATCACGACGATCATCTACCTCGCGCGCATGGCGACCGGCCGGCGCAGTTGGCCCGCCCCGCTCTGGGGAACGATCATCATGGGTCTCTCGTTTGTCGTCGGTTTCGCGATCATGGCGGCATGAGCGTGCGTATCGCGATCACCGGAGGATCTGGCTTCGTCGGCAGAAACTTGGCCAAACGGTTCGACCCCTCCGATGTTGTCTCGGTCTCGCGTCGCACCGGCATCGATGTCAGCGATGTGGATGCCCTCGCCGAAGCATTCGCGAACTGCGAGGTCGTGGCGCACTGCGCCGGCATCAACCGCGAGATCGGCGACCAGACCTACGAGCGCGTGCACGTTCAGGGAACGGCGACCGTTATCGAGGCGGCCAAGCGGGCCGGCGTGCGCAAGATTGTGATGCTGAGCTTTCTGCGGGCACGGGCCAACTGCGGTTCGCCGTACCACGAGTCGAAATGGGCCGCCGAGGAACTCGTCCGGGCATCCGGGCTCGACTACACGATTCTGAAAGCGGGGATGATCTACGGGGTCGGCGATCACCTCATCGACCACCTCAGCCACACCGTGCACACGCTCCCGCTGTTCGCGACGGTGGGCTTTCGCGAGAAGCCGATCCGGCCCATCCCGGTCGACGATCTGATCGACGTGCTCTACGCGGCTGTCACTGGCCGGATGTTGCGTCAGACAGTCGCCGTTGTCGGAGCGGAAGAACTGTTGCTGAGCGAAGCCGTGCGGCGCGTGGCTCGGGTTGTCGGTCGCCGGGTGTGGGTTGTGCCCGCTCCCGTCTGGGCCCAGTATGTGCTCGCCCAACTGACCGAGTGGACGATGAAGGTGCCGCTCGCCTCAAAGGCCCAGGTGCGGATGCTCGCCGAGGGCGTCGCCGAGCCGTGGCCGCCCACCGATGAGGTTCCGGCTGATCTCGCGCCGCATCGGCTGTTCAGCGACGAACAGATCACGCAGAGCCTGCCCGAAGCAGGCCGGTTCGGCCTTCAGGATCTGCGCTTCGCACGCTGAGCGAGGCTCGTCGCGGTCGGGGCTGGAGACTAGACCCCGCCGCCCCCGCCGCCGCCGCCGCCGCCTCCGGACGAGCCACCCCCACCGGAACCGCCGCTCGAGCTGCTTGATGAACTGCCCGAGTACGAACTCGCAGCACTCGCCGACATCGAACTGATGCTTGAGGCGAACATGCCCGCGTTGAAGGCGCTCGTTCCCGAGTACCAGTCAGGCGGGGAGTCTGTGTAGTACTTGCCGAGTTCACCGGCCCAGTGATGTTCGAGGTGGAACAGCACCGCGTAGGGCAACAGCTTCTCGTACAGGTCGACGATCGCTCGCGGGTCGTTTGCCGAGATCGGCTCCCGCTCCGCACCGGCCGGGCCCTGCAGCATCTGCAGCCGGTCCGCCTCAGCGAGCCGGATGTACAACTCGAGCCCCTTGAGATGGTCGCGCGCTTCGGCCCCCTTATCGGAGAGCGGGCTGCGCGTGATGGTTCCGAGCACCGCGAGCATACCGAGGATGCCCGGGAGCATGAGCAGCGCGGGGTACCAGCCACCCCGGGCATCCGTGATCAACAGCGTGCCGAACACGATCGTGCCGACAAACCCGAGCAATGCCAGCAACAGCGACAAGAGTGCGTGACCCACCAGGCCTCGTTTGAGGTACCCGTGCTGTTTCGCCCCCGATTTCGCCGTCTGGATGATGCCACGCACCTTCTCGCTCAGCACGATGTCTTTGCCTGACATGACGTACCAAGTACCGGGCACCAGCTGATGGCCGAAGAGGGCGTCGGCAAGCTGACGGGGCGGACCCTCCAAGCCCGTCGCATTTTGGAGCTCAAGCTGATAGGTCGTGTGTGACGTAAAGAATCCGGGCGTCTCGGTCTGCACGATCCGGATGTTGCGTTTCACCGCGAAGTCGATGAATTGCGCGGCGGCGGCGCGACGAGTGCGTTTGAGAAGCACAGCAGCCGTAATCACATCGAGGTCTTTGGGCGGGGCGTACTCGGCGATGATGGTCGGACGACCACGACCGTTTGAGAAGACCGTGAACCGAAACACGATGCCCCAGACCAGCGCGATGAGGCTCAGCGCGGCCGAGAGCACTTGCAGGAAGCCGCCTGGCGTGGAGAAGTAGCGATCATCGCGGGGAACAAAGGTATGCGGAGCGAACCCGATCGCGATGGTCATGTTCTCGTACGGATTCAGCGCGGTAACCGAGGCGCTCAGCACAGTGCCATCGGCCTTGTGCTCCACGGTTACCTCGCACGAATCGTTGGAGCCTTCGTAGCCCCAGTAGCAACCGTTGTCGCCGCTCAGTGATTTGGCGAGGTCAGCAGGAATGTGCACTCGAGCGCTGACCGTGCCGAAGTACTGTGCCCACCCCGTGCCGTTGGTGTCCCAGTAAAACTCGTCGTCGTTCGTGTCAGGAAAGTACCTCGTGACATTGTGCTGGGTGTACGTGAACACGTAGGTCTGGCGACCGTGCACGAAGCCGTCGGCACGGCTTGTCACGACCAAGAACCCGTTGTCATCGATCTTGGTGCTGAAAGGGCGGGGGTTGCCGTTCTCGTCGGTGACGCTCTCGACGGCAACGTCGGTCGGAACGTCCTTGTACGTCGTTGGGATGGCACGACGCATGCCGTGGTTCTGGTCGTAATCGGGGAAGACCGCCACGAACGTCTCGACCGTTCTGAGTGTGGAGCGGCCTTCGGCGTCGGTGTCGAGGTAGTAGTCGGCGCTGAAGCTGTCGAAGGTGAAGTCGTCCACCCCGGCTCTGACGATTCCATCGGGTCGCCCGGTGCCGGCCATCGCCGAAGCGCCGCTCAACAGAATGAACGCCGCGGCGAACACCACCGCCACCAGCGATTTCGCACGACCCATCGGCTGGACTCCCTGTTCGAGGCGGACGCTGAGTCCAAGCTAGCGGGATCGCTCCGGCGAGAGGAAGAGCGCTTATTGCTCTCCGACCACGTGGATGGGGTTGCTCATCGGCGGGGCATCCGCCAATCGCTCGATCGCCGGCCGCAATTCGCCGAGCCAGGCCACATACCCAGCGTCGTTGAGGTGCAGACCGTCGTCGGAGAACTGCGGGTTGATCTCGCGATCGTCGCGAACGAGGGCCGGCCACAGATCGAGGTACTGGGCATGAATGGTGGGCGAGAACTGCCGCAAATGGCGGTTGGCGTCTTCGATCTGGTCTGCGAATTCGCGTCGCCGAGGCATGATCGACTGCACGAGAGTGCGGGTGCCCGGCAGGTCACGCCGCAGATGCACGAGGAGAAACTCGACGTTGCGCACGAGGTGTTCGACCGAGAGCCGTGCGCCCAGGTCGTTGGTGCCGATCAGGAGGGCCACGGCATCCGGTTGCAGCTCGACGACCCCGTCGATACGCGCAATCAGATCATCGGTCTTGTTGCCGCTGATCCCGCAGTTGTGTGTTTCCAGCTCGGGAAACCAGGCCGCCCAGTCGCCGTGCGCGGTGATGCTGTCGCCAACGAAGGCCACACTCCGCAGCGGTTCGGACAGTGGACTCTCTGACATGGGTCACTTCCGATTCGAGATTGAGCTGGGGTGTTCATCAATAATGCGCCACGAGACCTGGAGTATCCATAGCGCCACGCGTCGCCGCTCGCGCGCGACGCTAGCGCAGCGACTTGGTGTGCCAGACCGTCTTGGTCTCGGTGAAGGCCACGATCCGCTCAAGAGAAGGCGCCGGGATGCCCTCCTCCGGCGCGAGCACGCGCTTGAGCGTCTCGGCCGCCGACACCATGAGCGCGACCCAATCGAGCCCGCCAGCGCCGGCGAGATCGAGTCCGTTGACGTCGGCGTGTGCCGCGAGCCAGGGGGCGATCTCGGCGGGCGATCCAGTGAGGATGTTCGCGACCCCGGCCGGCACATCGCTCGTCGCGAGCACCTCGCCCAGGCTGATCGCCGTCAGAGGGGCCGACTGGTTGGCGATAACGACGGCGGTGTTACCGCTCACGATCACTGGAGCCAGCACCGACACCAGGCCGAGCAGCGATGCGGATGCCTGCGGCGCGACGATCGCGACGACTCCCGTTGATTCTGGGGTCGAAATGTTGAAGTAGGGCCCCGCGACCGGGTTGCCGTTGCCCGCGACTTGCACATACTTATCAGCCCAGCCCGCGTACCACACCCAGGCGTCGATCGCGGTGTCGACTTGCTTGCCCGCGGCGGCCTTCGTGGCACCCTCCGTCGAAACGACCTCGTCGATGAACTGGTTCCGGCGCCCTTCGAGCAATTCGGCGATTCGATACAGCACCTGGCCACGGTTGTAGCCGCTGGCTGCGGACCAGCCGGCGAGCGCTGCGCGCGCTGCCACGACGGCATCCCGAGCATCTTTGCGGCTCGCGAGAGCCGCGTTCGCCAGAAAGGCACCCTTTCTCGAGAGCACTTCGTAGGTGCGGCCGCTCTCGCTGCGGGCGAAGGCGCCGCCGACGTAAAGCTTGTAGGTCTTGGGCACGGCGAGGTGGCTCATCGCTTCGCTCCCCACCCCGAGGACTGCAGATAGGCGGCAAGGCCGTGCCGACCGCCTTCGCGACCGTAGCCGCTCTCCTTATAGCCGCCGAAGGGACTGGAAGGGTCGAAGCGGTTGAAGGTGTTGGCCCACACGACACCTGCCCGCAACTGGTCGGCGACCGCGAGGATCTTCGACCCCTTGTCGGTCCAGATTCCGGCGGAGAGACCGTAGGGCGTGTTGTTCGCCTTCGCCACCGCCTCGGCCGGAGTGCGGAAGGTCAGCACCGAGAGCACCGGGCCGAAGATCTCCTCACGGGCGATGCGGTGGCTCGCCTCGACGTTGGTGAAGATCGTGGGCGCGAACCAGAAGCCCTTGTCGGGGATAACGCACTCGGCGGTCCAGCGATCGGCACCCTCGCTCTCGCCGATGTCGCTCAGTTCGCGGATGCGGTCGAGTTGCGCCCGCGAGTTGATCGCCCCGATGTCGGTGTTCTTGTCGAGCGGGTCGCCGAGCCGCAGAGTCGAGAGCCGGGTCTTGAGCCGGTCGACGACCTCGTCGTGCACGTTTTCCTGCACGAGCAGCCGTGAGCCGGCACAACAGACGTGACCCTGGTTGAAGAAGATTCCGTTGACGATGCCCTCAATCGCCTCTTCGATCGGCGCATCATCGAAGACAATGTTGGCTGCCTTGCCGCCGAGTTCGAGCGTGAGCTTCTTGCCGCTGCCCGCGGTGGACTTGGCAATCAACCGCCCCACTTCGGTCGAACCGGTAAAGGCGACCTTGTTGACATCCGGGTGGTTCACGAGTGCGCTACCGGTATCGCCCGCGCCGGTGATGATGTTCACGACGCCCGGAGGAAGCTCGGCCTGCTGCAGAATTTCGGCGAAGATGAGCGCGCTCAGCGGGGTCGTCTCCGCTGGCTTGATTACGACGGTGTTGCCAGCGGCGAGGGCTGGAGCGATCTTCCAGGCGAGCATCAGCAGGGGGAAATTCCACGGGATGACCTGGGCGGCCACGCCGAGCGAAGCGGGTGCGGGACCGAGTCCGGCGTAGTCGAGCTTGTCAGCCCAGCCGGCGTAGTAGAAGAACCAGGCCGCCACGAGCGGAACGTCGACATCCCGGCTCTCCTTGATCGGCTTGCCGTTGTCGAGGCTCTCGGCGACCGCGAGCTCTCGCGCCCGCTCTTGCACGAGCCGCGCGATGCGGAACAGGTACTTGCCCCGGTCGGCGCCGCTGAGCTTCGACCAGGTGCGCTCGTAAGCACGACGGGCGGCCTTGACGGCCGCGTCGACATCCGCCTCGGAGGCGTTCGCGATATCGGCAATGCGCTCTTCGGTCGACGGCGAGATCGTGACGAAGGCCTTGCCGTGGCCCTTGCGGAACTCGCCATCAATGAAAAGCCCGTAGCTCTTCTTGAGGTGGAGGATCGCGGTCGATTCGGGGGACGGTGCATATTCGAGAAAACCCATGTCAGTCCATCGTCACGTAGTCGGCGCCGGAGTACCGGCCGGTGGTGAGCTTCTGCCGCTGCAGCAGCACATCGTTGAGCAAGCTCGAGGCGCCGAAACGGAATAGCTCGGGCTTCAGCCATTCCTCGCCCACAGTCTCGGCGACGGTGACCAGATAACGGATCGCATCCTTCGAACTGCGGATGCCGCCCGCCGGCTTCACACCGATGCGCTCGCCCGTGAGGCGGTGCCAGTCGCGCACGACCTCGAGCATGAGCAGCGTCACCGGGAGCGTGGCCGCCGGCGACACCTTGCCGGTCGAGGTCTTGATGAAATCGGCGCCGGCGAGAATGGCGAGCCAGGATGCCCGTCGCACATTGTCGTAGGTGGCGAGTTCCCCGGTCTCAAGAATCACCTTGAGGTGCGCGTAACTGCCGTCGGGGCGCCGGCAGGCCTCCTTGACCGCGACAATTTGCTCGAACACGAGCCCGTACCGGCCGGAGAGAAACGCTCCACGGTCGATGACCATGTCGATCTCGTCCGCCCCGGCCGCGACCGCTTCACTCGTGTCGGCGAGCTTGACCGCGAGCGAGGCCCGACCGCTCGGAAAGGCCGTCGCAACGGCGGCCACTTGGATACCCTCATGACGCTGCGACTCGGTGCCGGCCGCACCGAGTGCCTCGACCGCGTAGGGCACCATGTCGCCGTAGACGCAGACCGCGGCGACGCGCGGAACTGTGGCATCCGTCGCATCCGGGTTCATCGCTTTGGCAACGAGCGAGTGAACTTTGCCGGGGGTGTCAGCTCCCTCAAGCGTGGTCAGGTCGATGAGCCGGATGATCGTGTCGAGCGCGAGCGCCTTCGACGTGGTCTTGATGGAGCGTGTTGCCAGGCCCGCGGCGCGCTGTTCGAGCCCGGCCGCGTCGACTCCGGACAGGCCTTCGAGATGCAGCCGCAGAGTGGTCTCAGTGAGGTCGCTGCCGATCAGATCGAGGGCCCGCTCGGCCGGCGCGAGGGCAGTGTGCGCTGCGGCGTGCTCCGTTGCATTCACGCTCCCAAGTCTACGCGCGGCCCTGTGGGCTCAGGCCTTCTCCCAGTTCGCCCAATCGACGGGATGCCCGCGCAGCAGCGCCCCGAGTTGGTCGAGCCGACGCTCCCAGTCGGCATCGATCGTGTCAGCGCCGTCTTCCAGCTCGACCTCGACCGCTAGCTGCACTCGAGTGCTCGTGCCGCGGCTGCCGCCGGGCAGCTCGGTGAGGCGAAAGTTTATGAGGCCGAGATCGCTCGTCTCAACGTCGAGTCGTTCCAGGTGCCGCAGCGCGACGATGCGACCGAGGGTCTTTCGGGACGGGTCTTCCGGGTGGGCCCGCAGGTCGTATTCACCATCGATCTCCGGTGTGATCTCGGCCTCGCCGAGCCAGCCCGACACGAGATCGGGGTCGATGAGGGCATCCCACACAATGACGCGGGGCAGGCCGTAGTCGCGCTCAAAGCGGAACGATCGGCGGGTCATGCGAACACTGTACGGTCGCGTGCTGACATGCTCCCGAGAGAATGCGAGCGACTACTCGCTGCTAAGCACCTCGGCGATTTGGCGCACGTCCTCCTGCATTTGCGCGGCGAGAGCTCGGGCATCCGCGAATTTCTCCATCGGCCGCACTCGTTTCACGAACGAGATCTCGACCGTCTCGCCATACAGCTCGAACTCCTCATCGAGCACGTGGGCTTCGACTTGCTTGTCGGGAACGCCCTCGAACGTCGGGTTGTTGCCGACCGAGACGGCTGCGGGATAGACGCGGCCATCCGTCTTCAACCACGCCGCGTAGACGCCGTCGGCGGGCACGTAGCCTTCGAGTTCAGGCGAGAGATTAGCGGTCGGGATGCCCATCGAGCGGCCGCGGTGCTGCCCGTGCACCACGACCCCGCGCACTGTCGGCAATGACCCCATGAGGGCGGCGGCCGCCTCAACCTGACCGTCGGCGAGCAGCTCGCGAATCCAGGTGGACGACACCCGCCGCTCCCCGTCCGGCGTCACATCGTCGACCATGAGCACCTCGAAGCCGTGTTTGCGCCCGAGCTCTCTCAGAAGCGTGACGTCACCCGCGCCGCCGGCACCGAAGCGGAAGTCTGCGCCGACGAGCACGACTCTTCCGTGCAGGGCGTTCACGATCGTCGATGTCACGAAGGCCTCGGGCGATAAGTCGCTGAGCGCTCGGTCGAAGGTCAGAATCAGGGTTGCGTCAATGCCGGTGCTCGCAAGCAAGTCGATCTTGCGCTCATTGCTGACTAGCGCTTCCGGACAAGAATCCGGATTCAACAGGCTGAGTGGATGCCGATCGAACGTCACTACGACGGCCGAGAGACCGCGCTCCTCAGCGATCGCGCGCAGTCGCTGGATGACCGCGCGGTGGCCACCGTGCACCCCATCGAACTTGCCGACCGTGACCGCGCTCGGGCCGAAGTCGACCGGCAGTTCGGCGGGTGAACGGAACGTCAGCACCTCATGCCGCCCTCGGCGGCCGAGTCTTGCGCAGCCACAACATGCCGAGCACTGGCAGAACGAGCGGGATGAATCCGTAGCCGCGACCGAAATACGACCACACGGTGTCGGCGGGGAAGAGCGCGGCATCGAAGAGGCTCAGCGCACCGACCACGACGACCCCGATGAACTCGAAGACGATCGTGCCCCAGGCCACTCGATACCAGGTGGTGCCGCGTCCGAGCAACGCGATCGTCGCGAGCACATACACGACACCGGCGAGCGCGGAAAGCAGATAGGCGACCGGAGCGGTGTCGAATTTGGTGGCGATTTGAAAACCGGAGCGTGCCACTGCCGCGAGCGCGAGAATCGCATATACGGCGATGAGCACGCGGCCCGCGCCCACCGCCCGCGAGGAACCGTTGTTAGCCATCGGCATTAACTGTAGCGAGGCTTGCGCGCGGCCCAGTACGAGGGCACGGGCGGCTAGGTGCCTTGGATGAACCAGATCGCGGTCATCCGGTACAGCATGACGGCGATCGCGAAACAGGCGGCGCCCAGGATGACCGTGCTCCAGCGTGTGCGCTCGACCAGACCCCAGAACACCGCAGCGGGCGGGATTATGAGCGCGACGCCGAGGTAGAGCCAGAACTCGAGCAAGCTGCCGGTGGGCATGTTGCCGGAGAGCGGGGCGATGAGGGCGATGACAAATTGGGCCACGAGCAGCAACTCGACGAAGAGAGTGGCGCCGAGCGTGTAGTCGTTCGGGCCGCGGCCGACGAGGCCGTAGACGATGCAGACCAGGCCGACCAGCAGGGCCACCACAATTTCGATGGCGGTGTACCACTCGATCATTCGCCGGCTCCGTTTCCGAGTGCGTCCGTCGGGAAGTTTACGAGCACCTTCGCCCTGCCGTCGATGTTTTCCACGAGGCCGATGAGACGCCCGTGCGGCCCGATCGTGGCGATGGGCTTGCCGCTCGCGCTCGCGGGCAGGGCGATGCGCTTGCCATTTGCAAGATCCACGGCCTGCTCGGCGCTGAGGTCAATGTGATCGAAAAGCTGTTTCGCGACTGCGGCGGGTGCCAGCAATCGCGAGGGCAGCGAGTCGTCGAGTGCTGAAGCCTCCGCTACCGTGAATGGGCCGATGCGGGTTCGTCTGAGCGCCCTCAGATGTCCGCCCACTCCGAGCGCCTCACCCAGGTCGCGGGCTAGCGCGCGAATGTACGTCCCCGACGAGCACTCCACCCGCACGCGCACGTCGAGCCATTCGCCGCGCTCCACTCCCAGCACCTCGAACGCTGACACCGTCACAGAGCGGCTCGCCAGCTCGACCTCGACGCCCTCCCGCACAAGTGCGTAGGCGCGCTTGCCGTCGACCTTGATCGCGCTCACCGCGCTCGGCCGCTGCGAAATCGCTCCAGTGAGATTGCGGATGCCCGCCGCCACCAGCTCGTCGGTGACAGCCGAGACGTCCGAGCGTTCGAGTAGCTCGCCCTCCGCGTCATCCGTCGTCGACGCCGCGCCCAGGCGGATCGTGGCGAGGTACTCCTTGTCGAGACCGACCACCCAGGTGAGCAGTCGCGTGGAGCTGTTCACGCCGAGTACGAGCAGCCCGGTCGCCATCGGGTCGAGGGTGCCGGCGTGGCCGATCTTGCGGGTGCCGATGATGCGGCGCGCGCAGGCCACGACATCGTGGCTCGTGATGCCCTGCGGTTTGTCGACCAGAAGGATGCCGCTTCTCGCGTCGCGAGGAGCTGCGCTCACCGCTGGCTCTCGCGGAGCGCCAGCACCAATTCCAGCTTCTCCGGGAGCGCAACGCAGAGGCACTCTTTGGCGAGTGGATTCGTGTCGTACTCGTCGCTCATCCGAAGGCCGACGAGGGTGTTGACGAGCATGCCGTTGGCGATGAACATGCGCACTTGCTCGGGGGTGAACCCGGCCTCTTCGCGCAGAAACTTGTAGACCTGCAGAAAGCCGTCTCGCGTAACGGCACCGATCACCGGGTCGCTGCCCATCGCGAACCCGTGCATGAGCGACAAGAGCAGCCCGCGGTCGGTGAGTAGTTCCACATAGGCGGTGCCCATGCGAAGGCCGAGATCCTCGCCCGCCCCCTGGGCGAGAACGCCACGGAACGTTTCGAGCAGTCGATCGAGCGCGCGTTGCAGCACGTCGAGGAAGAGTTGCTCCTTCGTGCCGAACATCCGCACCACGTAGGGCTGACTCACGCCAGCCGCTTTCGCGATCTGGTCAGTGGTGGCTCCGAAGTAGCCGAATTCGCCGAAGACGCCGGTCGCGGCCTCGAGCACCAATTCGCGCCGGTCTTCGGCTCGCATGCGCGGAATCGGCTCGGCTTCAGTGCGCATGTTGACATGGTATCAGTCGATAACTAATGTGACCTTAGTAATCATTCAATTACCTATTCGGAGGAACGCATGTCCGGCACTGTCGAGGTACTCGAAGCCCCCACCGCTTCCGCGAAGCGCAGCATCCCGATCTGGCTTGCGATCATTGCGGCCTCGCTGCCGATGTTCATGGCCACCCTCGACAACCTCGTGATGACCAACGCCCTCCCCGCCATCCGCCTTGACATGGGCGCGAGCGTCGAAGAACTGCAATGGTTCGTCAACGCCTACACGCTGAGCTTCGCGAGCTTCATCCTCATGTCGGCGGCGCTCGGCGATCGTTTCGGCCGGCGCACCGTGTTCGTCGTCGGCATCGCCATCTTCACCCTCGCATCCGCCTACTCGGCGATGAGCACAGAATCCTGGATGCTCATCGTCGGCCGCGCAGTGCAAGGCCTTGGTGCGGCCGCCGTCATGCCCCTCTCGCTGACCCTGCTAGCCGGGTCGGTCGCGACGCATCGACGCGCCCTTGCCATCGGCATCTGGGGTGGAATCTCCGGCCTCGGCGTCGCGCTCGGACCGCTAATCGGCGGGGCCGTGGTCGAAGGGTTCAGCTGGGAGGCGATCTTCTGGCTCAACGTTCCGGTCGGCGTGATCGCCATTCCACTCGCACTCAGCGCTCTGCCCAACACCTTCGGCGCCAAAGTGCGCGCCGACGTGGTCGGCCTGCTGCTCGTCGGCCTCGGTGTGCTGAGCTTGGTTTACGGCATCGTGCGCGGCAATGACGCGGGTTGGGACAGCCTCGAAGTGATCAGCACTCTCGTGCTCGGCGGCCTGCTGCTCGTCGCCTTCGTGGCCTGGGAGGCTCGCACGCCGGCGCCGCTACTGCCTCTGAATCTCTTCCGCGACCGCAGCTTCAGCGTGGCGAACGTGATCGGCTTGACCTTCAGCTTCGGAGTCTTCGGCGCGATCTTCATCCTGATCCAGTTCCTGCAAATCGTGCAGGGTCACTCCCCGCTCCAAGCCGGTGTCATGACGATGCCCTGGACGATGGCACCCATGGTCGTCGCACCCCTCGCCGGTCTGATCGCGCCGCGCGTCGGAACGCGACTGCTGATTATCGTCGGGCTGACCCTGCAGTCGATCGGACTCTTCTGGTTCGCCCTGGTGATGACCGCGGACGCCGTGTACCTGCAGATGCTCCCGGCGTTCATCTTCGCCGGCGTCGGAATGGGCCTCGTCTTCGCACCGCTGTCAACCGCGGTGCTCGCGACGATGAAACAGGATGACCACGCCAAGGCCAGTGGCACGAACGCGACCGTGCGCGAGATCGGTGTCGCCCTCGGCATCGCGACGCTCACCGCGATCTTCGTCGGAGCGGGCGGACAGCTCACGCCGACCGGTTACGTGGACGCCGCTATCCCCGCCATTTTCGTCGGAGCCTGTGTTCTTGCGCTGTCTGCAGTAATTGCATTCGCGTTGCCGTCTGGGCGAGCATCCCGTGCTTGAGAGCATGCGGTTGTAGTCTCTGAGGCATGCAGGTTGGCATCGTCGGGGCTGGCGCAGTCGGCGGTGCCATTGCCGCGCTGCTGAGCCGCGCCGGCCATGACGTTGAAGTGACTGCTCGTGGCGATCACCTCACGGCGATTCAAGACAACGGCATCCACCTCACGGGTGCCTGGGGCGAGTACACTGCGCGCGTGAAAGCAGGCAGCGTGCTGACTCGATCGCCCGAACTCGTCATCGTCGCCACCAAGGCTCAGGATGCCGTCGAGGCGATCTACGACAACCTGCGGCTGCTGCGCGGCGTGCCCGTGCTCGTCGTGCAGAATGGCCTCGATTCGATCACGAACGCCAAGACAGCCTCACCCGGATCGGACATCATCGGCGGGCTCGCGAGCTTCGCATCCTCCTACCTCTCCCCCGGCGAGATCAACGTCACCGCGGCCGGCCCCACCTATCTCGGTTTTGTCGGGGACCGTGATCTGCCCGCGCGCTACGCGGCGCAAGTGCTCGATGCCGTGATGCCGACCAGCCTCGTGCCCAACTTCACCGGTGCCCAGTGGACGAAGCTCGTCGTCAACCAAATCAATGCGCTCCCGGCTATCACCGGGCTGAGCGCCCAAGAGGTCATCGCGCATCCGCAATTGCGCCGAATCATGACCGCGAGCATGCGCGAGAACGTGCGGATCGCCTTCGCCGGGCGTGTGCGGTTCGAGAAGCTCAACGGTCTCGACCAGCGCGGACTGCGCGTGTTCTCCCTCCTGCCGCTATGGATCGGGCAACTGCTACCAGCGATGATGAGTGCACGGATGGGCAATGTGCCGAACCCGGGGTCCACGCTGCAGAGCATCAGCCGCGGCCAGTTGACCGAGATCGACTCGCTCAATGGCGCAGTCGTGCGGGCTGCGGCAAAGCTCAAGCGACTCGCCCCGGTCAACGCCAAGCTCGTCGAACTCGTGCACGAGGTGGAGGCGAGCGGAACCTTCCTGACCGAAGAAGAAGTCGTCGGGCGGTTCGAACACTGAGTTCGTTGCGTTCAATGGATGTCGGCATCGCCGAGTCGGTCAACGCCTGGTTTCTCGAGCACAGGCGCGACCTGCCCTGGCGGCGCGAAGGCTTCGGCGCCTGGGGCATCCTGGTGAGCGAGATGATGCTGCAGCAGACGCCGGTCGCGCGCGTCATCCCCCGGCTTGCCGAATGGCTTGAGCGCTGGCCCTCCCCCGCCGCCCTCGCGGCCGCGAGCC
>SCSV01000087.1 GCA_004297555.1 Salinibacterium sp. | reverse complement strand
GCTATTCGCGAGCTCGCTAACCGCGAGCCCCTTGCACTGATCGAGTACTGGGCAGTTGACCCAGACTATGACGGGCAGGTATTTCGTTCGGCTTGGCAGGACTACCGCGGAAACACCCTCAACGACGATGACCCACTCCGTGTGGTCACGACCACGACGATCACAGTCGAGCGTCGCCCCTCACCCAGAACAGTGTGCGTGCGTGCAGTCGATGTATTTGGTTTCGAGTCCGAATCTACAGTCGAAATAGCCGGAACACCGTGAGCGCGGCGCCTGCCGATGAGCGGTTCCCCCTCGCGGAAGCCATCATTGAGAGAATTTCGGACGATCGCTACAACATCGAGCAAGGCACCCCGAATGCGTTCATGAATGCGGTTACGTCGGTCACACAAGAGCTACTCAGGTGGTGGTTTCAGTTCGACTACCGCGACAGTCGCGACGCCAATTTTCATACCGGTCAACGCGACGCGATACTGGCGATAATCTACGCCCATGAGGTGCTCAACAGCACGAGTCTGTATGACCTCTACAACCAGATGAGGCCCGATGCGCTGCTAGCTGATGGTCGACTTGGGCGGGTAACGAACAGCGAGAACGCGCATCCGAAGTACGCGGCAAAGATGGCCACCGGCACTGGAAAGACCTGGGTGTTGAACGCTCTGCTGATTTGGCAGTACCTCAACCACCGGGCGAACCCCTCCGACACTAGGTTCAGCGCGAACTTCCTCGTGGTCGCTCCGGGCCTGGTCGTCTACGAAAGGCTTCTGGACTCGTTCCTTGGCAAGATCCCCGCGGGATCACCGACCCATGCGGGCGGCAAGCAGCGTGCGTTCGAGACCAGTGACATCTACGTGAATCGGGAACTCTTCCTTCCGCCGGACCGGCGAAATGGTGTCTTCAGTTTTGTCCAGACATCCGTCGCAACGAAGGGAGAGATCGGCAGAAAGGTTACCGGCGGCGGAGTAATCGCGATAACTAACTGGCACGTGCTGACGGGCGAGGAAGACCCCGAGTTTCTTGATGATGAACTCGAAATCGACGCTCCTGGCGAAGACCTTGACGAACGTGCGGCCGCGACCAGCTTTGTCCCTCTCACGCCGGGGACGACTGCCGGGAACTCCCTCGAAACCCTCGACCGCCGATACGCCCGAGGCGGTGCGCTGGACTGGCTGGTGAACCTGCCAAGTCTGGTGGTCTTCAACGACGAAGCCCACCATATCCACCAGTTCAAGCGCGGCGATGAAGTAGTCGATGTTGTCTGGCAGCGCAGCCTTAGTCGCATCGCGGCGACCAAAGCCGCGAGGTTTGTGCAAATCGACTTCTCCGCGACGCCATACAACGAGCAAGGGACCGGGTTACGCGCAAAGCGACTCTACTTCGATCACATAGTTGTCGATTTCCCCCTGCACGCGGCGATGAGCGAGGGCCTCGTGAAGGCCCTCGCCATCGATAAGCGAAGCGAGGTCGCATCGATATCGAATGACGACCTGGAGTTTCGAGTTGAGCGAGACGAAAGTGGTACGGTCCTTTCTCTCTCCGAGGGCCAAAGAACGATGATCCGGGCCGGCCTGGCAAAGCTCGCCATTCTCGAAGAACAGTTCATCCCACACGACCCCTACAAGCATCCAAAACTCTTGATCATGACCGAGGACACCAATGCGTCCAAAGTAGTTGTCGAATTTCTGGCGGAATGCGGCCTCACTGAGGACGAGGTGTTGAGGGTTGACTCCAACCGCAAGGGCGAGGTCGGCGAAAAGGAGTGGGGGCCCATCAAGGAGAAACTCTTCGGCATCGACGTTCTCGCGGAGCCGAAGGTTGTCGTGAGCGTGCTCATGTTGCGAGAGGGCTTCGACGTTAACAACATCTGCGTCATCGTCCCGTTGCGTAGTGCGGGGAGTGGCATCCTCGCGGAGCAAACGATTGGTCGTGGGCTTCGACTCATGTGGCGCGGTGATGAAGCGATCGAAGATCTGAAGCGCGAAAGCCGAAAACGCATCCACAACCGGCAGGCCCCGACGAATTACCTCGACGTGCTGTTCATCGTCGAGCACCCGCGCTTCGTCAACCTCTACGAGGAGCTACTAGGCGAAGGACTTGCAATCGAGCTGACCACAGAGATCACTCAGGTGTCAGTAACCGGGGACCTCGAGACGCTGGAGCTTCGCACCGACTATCGCGCATTCGACTTCGAGATTCCGGTAATTCTTCGAGATGCTGAGGAGGAGCTGCGCGCGCCGTCAGTAGACGTTGCCAGAATGCCCATTAGCAAGTATCCGATTGCGGATCTGCTCAACCAGATCGGTAAGGGCGACCGGTTCGCGTCCGAAGACGCACAGACAAAGACACGGTTCGGAGACTACCGGGTGGACGGCGGGGTCATGACAGCCACCGGGTATAACGACTATCTGGCCCGAATAACCAATCGTCTTACTGAGTCCCTCAGTCGCACGTTCATCGGGGCCGAAGGCCATGACCGAGGCCAGTACACGAGAACGGCGCAGTATCCCCTCCTTCAGACGTTCAAGCCACTGATCGTGGGATGGGTCGACCACTACATCCGAGAACGCGCTTTCGGGCAGGGCTTCGACCCACTGCTTGGGGAGAACTGGAGGGTCCTGCTCGTTGGGGATGTATCCGAAGACCTCGCGGCGAACTTTTCCAGCGCGCTCGTGGATCTCCTCGATAACGCTCAGGTCGACACCGCGCAGATTGATCACCATTGGGTCTCAGAAATCTCGACGGTCAAGGTGCGGTCGAGTGCTGCCGTGCCAGTGCACAAGTCGATCTTCGAAAAGCTCCCTGTGCCACCTCGCGGCGGGGGGCTTGAGCGGTTGTTCATTGAATGGGCCGACAGCGACGCAAGCGTCGAAGCGATCGCAAAGATTGACGAGTTTCGCCACTGGTTCTTACACCGCCCTTACCTGAAAGCTGACGGGATGCCCGCTTACTACTCGCCGGACTTCCTTGTGCGGACCGCGGATGGCCTCTTCCTGGTCGAGACGAAAGGACAAAATCTGGTCAACGAGGCCAACGTGCAGCGCAAGAGGCGATCTGCTCTGGCCTGGGTTGAGCAGGTCAACGCACTCGACGCTGACGAGCGCGGAGGGCTCCTCTGGAGTTACGTTCTTCTAGGTGGCCAGAAGATCGATGAGTGGCGCACCAAGGGTGCGAGCGTCGCACAGCTACTTGGTCAAGCTCGCCTCCTCGAACAGACAGCGACTGTGCAGCCAACACTTCTCTAAGTTGTCCGCATTGTTCAGCTAGTCGCTGGCCACACCACCTCGACTTCTTGAATGTGCGGGCCAAAGTCTTTGCGATTGTTCGTGTGGAAACGCTCGGCACCCCACACGACGGCGGTCGCGAGGTGGATGGCATCGGCCGCCCTCAGGCGGTACTTCGCGGCGAGGGTCGCCGCGGCATCGGCAATCTCGAGGTCGACCTCCTTGAGGTCAAAGCGGCTCAGCAGCCTTCGAATTGCCTCGCACTCCGACGCGTTCGCGTCCCGGAGCGGTTTGCTGAGGGTCTCGGGAAGCAGAACCACCGACCCAAGAGGACCGACGACCTCGTCGATCAGCTTGCGGAGAGCGCTACCAGTTTGCGTGTCGGTTGACGCATAGATGATGACATCGGCGTCGAAAGCATCGCTCATTCGATTCCTTGCCACGGATCGTCATCGCGCATTTCACGAATCTCGGCAACGTGGGCGTCAACGTCCCAGTGTTCTGCTGGAACAACCAATAGGGGTTTGCCTCGCGCCTCCTCGAGATCCCGCCGGAGTTTTCGCGCCTGAACCAGTACATCGTGCGTTCGCGTTTTCATCCAGCGATCGTTGTCGACAAGAACCGCCGCATGCTTGCCATGCCGCGTTATGTGCACTTCTTCGCCCGCGGCCACCCTGTCGAGGAGTTCAGGGAGGCGTGCGCGCGCCTCGCTGAGAGAAAGTTCCAACATGCGCTAATTGTACAGCAGCGTACATGTCGGGCGGCGGCTCGATCCTTGGCGAGCGGCTGATCGCGCGCGCTATTCGGGGTTCGGGTCTTCGTCTTCGTCGGATCCGAACGAGTCGGCTTCCCTGGGGTCGCGTGCGTGCAGCGTGTTGTGCTTGTTCCAGGTCTGCATGAGCTGCTCGATCGCCGCGTGGAACCGCGTCGTCGCCACTCCCGGGCTCGTGTCGCCGAAATGGCGCTCCGCCCAGAACTTCAGGCTCTTCTGCGCACTCGAATCGAATTGCACCTTCTCGACAAGCGAGACGATGTCGGATGCCCGGGACGCGAACAGCCATTCGCAGGAGCCGAGGAATCCGCCCTCGTCGATCTCCGCCTCCTCGGACACCGGCTTCGTGACGATGATCGGCCTGCCCGTCGCCAGCCGGTCGTAGATCATGGCCGAGATGTCGGTGATCGCCACGTCAGGCGTGAGCAGCTGCCAACCCAGATCGGGACTCTCGTCAAAGATGTGCTGCGCCGAGGGGTCCGCGGCGTTCGCTTTGGCGATCGCCGCGATGATCGACTCGTTGGCCTTCTTGTACGCGGGGTCAAGCACGCCACTGCGCGGATGAGGACGGTAGATGAGGCGGTGCGTTCCGCTGGCGAGCAGGGTTTTCGTGAGCTCCACGCCGTGCGAGGCGATCGAGCCGTAGGCGGCCGCCTCGCGGTCGCCCTCCCAGGTCGGGGCGTAGAGCACGACAGTGCGAGCATCCGGAACATAGGGCAGTTCGCCCGAAAACTGGTCGGCCTGCGGACGGCCGATGGCGATGACCTTCTTATCG
>SCSV01000086.1 GCA_004297555.1 Salinibacterium sp. | reverse complement strand
GTCACGATTCGAGGGTACCCGCGCGAGTCGTGACAGGATTGCCCTGGAACAACTCGAGGGGGAGCAGTGCAGAGGACCGATCGCCGCATCAGCCCGATCTTCATCGGACTCCTCATTCTTGCCGCGGCCTCTGGCTGGGCGCTCTGGATCGGTTTCGGTTCGATCGGTTTCGACGCGTTCCTCTTTGTCTTGGCGGTCTGGGTGATCTCGCTCTGCCTGCACGAATTCGGCCACGCGGCGGTTGCCTACCGCTACGGAGACCACTCGGTGGAGGAGCGCGGCTACCTCACCCTCGACCCGCTGCGCTACACGCACCCGTTTCTGAGCATCGTGCTTCCGCTGATCTTCGTGCTCCTCGGCGGGATCGGGCTGCCCGGCGGAGCCGTGTTCATCAACCGCGCGGCGTTACGCAGCCGGTTCGCGCACACTGCCGTCGCTGCTGCAGGCCCTCTGATGAATATCGTCGTTGCGCTCCTGCTCGCTGTCGCACTCCTCTTCCGCGACGACTCGCACACCGACTTCTGGTCGGTGGTGACCTTCTTGTTGTTCCTGCAGATTTCCGGCGCCGTGCTCAACCTGCTGCCGGTTCCCGGGCTCGACGGCTTCGGCATCATCGAGCCGTATCTATCGCGCGGAGCCCTGATCGCTGCCTCCAAGATCGCACCATTCGGGCTGCTGATCCTGTTCGTGCTGCTGTGGAACACCCCTGTCGGCCGCGCGTTCTTCACCCTCGTGTTCTGGCTCATGCAGTTGGTCAGCGCCCCGATCGAGCTCATGACCGCGGGCTACGATTTGTTCCGGTTCTGGATGCCGTAGCCATCGTGACTCGCATCATCGCCGGCTTCGCGGGGTCGATCTCGATCGCCGTTCCCGGCTCCGGCACCCGGCCCACGAGCGATCGCGTGCGCGAGGCGATCTTCTCCGCGCTCGAAGCGCGCGATGCCATCCACGGTGCCCGCGTGCTCGATCTCTACGCGGGCTCCGGTGCGCTCGGTCTCGAAGCCGCATCTCGTGGCGCCACACACATCACCCTGGTCGACCTCGCGATCGATGCGGTGCGGGCCAACGCCGCCAAAGTGCTCAAGCAAGCACCGGCGGATGCCCAGCCGATAGTTCTCCCGGTCGCTCGCGCCGTTCAGTCCTTCCTCGACTCGGCCACCGACACCTGGGATCTGGTATTCCTCGACCCGCCGTACTCGATGCCCTCGGAAGAGGTTGGCCATAACCTTGCCGCGCTGGCGCCACGGCTCGAGCCAGGAGCCCTTGTCATCGTCGAGCGTGGCTCCCGCTCTTCCGCGCCCTCGTGGACCGACGGTCTCTCATTCGAGCGACGCAAAGACTACGGCGACACGGCGCTGTACTGGCTGAGCGCTTAGCCCGCGCCTCCGTTCCAGCCGGAGTACGGGTCCCACCCGGTGCTCGCGTCATAGGGTTGGCCGTCGACGAACAGGCCGCTGCCGGCGGTCACCGCGCCGATCGGACGAAACCCGCCCGGCAATACGATGCCATCAGGAAACGTAGCGAGCAGGGCGTGATCTTCGCCGCCGTCGAGCGCTTCGCGAGAACCAACAGCAAGGGACGACAGCTCGAGGGCCACACCGCTCGAGGTCGCAACACGGCGGGCGTCGATCGCGAGTCCGTCGCTGATGTCGATCATCGAGGTGGCGCCGGCGATGGCGGCGGCTCGTCCGTCCGCGATCGGCGGGTGCGGCCTGAGCTGGGCGGCGATGGCGGCGGGATGCTCGGCGGCGAGAGTGGCAGCGGCGGCGGCATCCGGCTCCCCTGCCACGACACCCTGCTCGAACAGCAGGCGGAGGCCCGCCGCCGCTTCGCCGAGCGAACCCGAGACCGCGACGATGTCACTGGGACGCGCGCCGGAACGCAGCACCGGCAACCGCCCCTCAAGGTCGCCGAAAGCGCTCACCGCGATCGTGAGCACACTCGACACTGAAAGGTCGCCACCGATCACCCCACAGCCCGGCGCGAGCTCCTCGCAGCCAAGGCGTAGCCCATCGGCAATCCCCTCGAGCACCTCAATCCGGGTCTCAGCAGGAGCCGCGAGAGCCACGACGAGCGCCGTGGGAACCGCGCCCATCGCTGCAATGTCGGAGAGATTGGATGCCGCGGCCTTCCAGCCGAGATCGGTCGGGCTCGACCAGGCGAGTCGAAAATCCGGGCCGTGGATCATCATGTCGGTCGTGATCACGACTCGGCCGTCTGGAGTAGCGAGCACCGCCGCGTCGTCTCCGGGGCCGAGGTGCTGACCGGCCGCCGCGGGCAACAGCGGGAAGATGCGGGCCAGCACCGCCGCTTCACCGAGCGAGCCCAGAG
>SCSV01000085.1 GCA_004297555.1 Salinibacterium sp. | reverse complement strand
GGCACACCACGCTTGGTCGGCGGATGACCGACATCGAGCCATTCGCCCTCACCGTGCTCATCGTGGCGAGTGCACTCCTGCTCGCGGTGTTCGCGAACCTCGTCAGCAAATGGACGAGGGTTCCCACGCCCGCGCTCGTGCTCATGGCGTCCGCCGCTGCCGCGTACTTCGTGCCGGCCCTCGGCGCGTCGCCACTCGAGGCGAACCAGCGCATCGTCACCGTTGCTCTCGTGCTGATTCTGTTCGACGGCGGAATGCACATCGGGCTCCTGCGGCTGCGCACGGCGGGCGGCGCGATCGCCTGGATCGGCGTCGCCGGCACCGCGGTCACGGCAGCCGGGCTCGCCCTCGTTGCGCACTTTCTGTTCGGCTTCGACTGGTCGGCGTCGCTCTTGATCGGCGCCGCGCTCGCCCCGACCGATCCCGCCGTGGTCTTCTCGATCCTCGGCAAGCGCGAGATCTCCGGGCGGGCCGGCACGATACTCGAAGGCGAGTCGGGCGCGAACGACCCGGTCGGCATCGCCCTCATGGTCGCGCTGCTCGCCGTCACCGGAACGGGTTGGACTGCGGTTGGCCAGGGCTTCGGCGAGTTCGGCCTGCAACTCGCGGTCGGCGCGGCGATCGGGATCGCCGGCGGCTTCCTGCTCTCCGCGATCATGCGCCGGGCCCCGCTGCCCAACGAAGCGCTCTACTCGCTGCGCACCCTCGCCGTCGCAGGGCTCATCTACGCCGCCGCGACGCTGCTGCACGGCTCGGGATTTCTCGCCGTGTTCATCGCCGGAATCATGATCGGCGACCTGCGCGCCCCTTACAAGCGCGAAGTCGAGCGGTTCAGTGCGGGCATGGCGAGCCTCGCCGAGATCATCGCCTTCACGGTGCTCGGGCTGAGCATCCGTCTCGAAGACGTCGTGCGGCCGGACGTGCTCTGGACCGGGCTCGGGCTCGCCGCCCTACTGATCTTCGTGATCCGGCCAGTGCTCGTCGGGCTGCTCATCGTGCCGATCAAACTCCGGCTCGGCGAGCGGGCGTTCGTGCTCTGGGCCGGGCTCAAAGGCGCGGTGCCGATTCTGCTCGGCATGTTCATCCTGAGCGCGCACGTGCCGGGGGCCGAGCGCATCTACGCGATCATCTTCATCGTCGTGCTGGTCTCCGTGGTGCTGCAAGGTGGGCTCGTGCCGTACCTCGCGACCGTGCTGCGCGTGCCCATGCGCATCGTCGAACCGCGACCGTGGACGCTCGACCTGCGCTTCAACGAAGAACCGCAAGGGCTTGAGCGGCACATCGTCGCCCCCGGCTCCCCCGCCGACGGCAGCACCATCAGCGAACTCGAACTCGGCGACGACGGCTGGATCAGCATGGTGCGGCGATCGGGCCGGCTGCTGCCGGTCGGGCCCAACACCCGACTGCAAGCGGGGGATGCCGTACTCACGCTGGTCGGCGGCGAGCGCGACCTCGCCGAACTGTTCGAGGCCTAGGGCTTCTTAGCCTTGGGCGCCTTCGGCGGCAGCGCGCGCACCTCCGCGAACGCCGTCTCGACCGCATCGCGCAAGCGGTCGGCATCCCAATCTGCGGGCAGACCAACGTAGTCCTTCATCGGTCGCTCGCTCGGGCCGAACGAGCGCGTGCCCGGGGTGTCCGCGAACTCCGCTCGCGTCGCATCCGCGAGCACCCGCACGCCGATCGTCGAACCGAAAAGCCCCGCGAACATGTTGCCGTTCACGAACGCACCCAGGTTGCCGAACATCGGCTTCACCAGCACCTCCGCCGAGTCGGGCATCACCTCCGCGAACAGGGCGCGGTCCTCATCCCTCGGCCTCGGAATCTCCATGAGCCTTTTCTACCCGACCTTGTGGGCGCGCGCACCAAAGGGCGAGGATCGTGGAATGGCATTCACCGGCTTCTCCCCCGCCGCAATCGACTTCTACCGAGGCCTCGAGGCCGACAACTCCCGCGACTACTGGCTCCAGCACAAGGCCGTGTACGACACCGAAGTGCTACCGCCGATGAATGCGCTGCTCGAAGAACTCGAGGGCGAGTTCGGCGAAAGCAAACTGTTCCGGCCCAACCGCGACATCAGGTTCAGCAACGACAAGTCGCCCTACAAGACCTCCATCAGCGCCATGCTGCACCACGGCGGATACCTGCAACTCTCCGCCCGCGGACTCGGTGTCGGCGTCGGATGCCACACCATGGCGCCCGACCAACTGGAGCGCTACAGAAATGCGGTGGCGGATGACCGCAGCGGCGAAGCACTGCGCCGGGCGCTCGCCGACGTCGAAAGCAAGGGGATCGAGATCGTCGTGCACGACGCCCTGAAGACCGCACCCCGCGGCTACTCCGCTGACCACCCGCGCGCGGACCTGCTGCGCAACAAGAGCCTCACCGCCTGGAAGCAGTGGCCCGTCGACGACTGGCTGTTCACCGCGGACGCGAAGACTCACATCGTCGACGCCCTGCGCGGAGCGAAGCCGCTCAGCTCGTGGCTCGACGAGCACGTCGGTGCGACGGAGATGGCCCGCCGCTAGTCATAGGTTCTGCCGTCTTGATAGCATTTACTATATGACCTCGCAATCTGGAGTTCTCTCGCGACTCAACAAAGACGCTCGCGCCGCGGATGAGTTGCACGAACGCTCGCGTCGACTACTGGTCGGGGCCGCGCGGGCCGGTGCCGCAGCTGGCCTAACTCAACGGCAGATCGCGAACGCGATCGGGCGCAGCCAACCCGAAGTATCCCGACTGCTCCGATTTCATGGGCAGACCCCGCTGGGTCGCGCCGTTCAACAGAATCGCGCGGCAATCCTGCAACTCACGGCGGCGGCCGGGGTGCGCAATGTGAGAGTGTTCGGCAGCGTTGCTCGCGGTGAGGACACCCCCAACTCCGACATCGACTTGCTGGCAGACCTTGCCGAAGGAGTGACGCTATTCGACTTGGGTCGTCTTGAGATCGAGTTGTCGCAAATTGTCGGCGCGAAAGTTGATCTGGTGCCGGTCGGAACGCTCCGCGAGAATCTGGCCGAACGTGTTCTCACGGAAGCGGTGCCGCTGTGAGCAGGAGCGACATCGAACTGGTTGGCGATGCGCTCGAACATCTGCGCATGCTTCACAGCCATCTCGACAGGGCAGACATGTCCGATCAGGTCGTGGCTGACGCGGTGAGCCTCCGGCTTGCTGCCGCGATCGAAGCAATCTCAACGGCGAGCCTGGATCTTCGGGACAGGGTCTTCGGCGATCAATGGCCCGTCGTCTGGGCGACTCGTAACCGAATTGCCCACGGCTATGCCTTCGTCGACCTCAACATCATTCGTGCCACGGTTGAGCAGGATCTCCCGCAGTTCCAAGCAGCGCTAGAAGCGGAACTGCTCAACCAACCCTGACAGTCCTCTTTTCCGGCCACAGGGACTGCATAGGATCGGAAGCCCCAACAACTCACGGGTAATACAACCTAGAGGGTGTAAGGTGGCATCGGCGCGAGAACCAGGTTTCAAGCTCGTCGAGGGGTGGCTGCTCGAATTGGACCGGAACTCACACGAGCCGGTGGTTCGATTCGACGAACACCTGGAGAGCTTGAAAGGAGAGAGCTGATGGCAAAGTCCTTGGCCGACGTAATTGCGAACCGTTCGGTCGATCGCGCCGCAGTTGACGAGCACAAGAGACGGATGCTCGATGAGGTGCGCGCATACCAACTGCGAGAACTTCGTGAAGCCCTCGGCCTCACCCAGGTGGAGCTAGCGGACGTGCTCGACGTCAGCCAGAACCGTGTCTCGCGCCTCGAACACGGCGACATCGAGCGCACCCAAGTCGATACGCTTCGTCGCTATGTCGAAGCCGTCGGTGGTCGACTGCACGTCGAAGTTGAGATTGGCGATCGACGTATCCAGATCGCCTAAAGAGGTGCTAAGGCCGTGCTACCGAGGGAAGATGATTCGCGAGATTACTAGTTCACTTGTTGAAGTAGGGGGATCATGCGTCACATAACGAACTTCATTGTTGGTCGGCGCACCTCGTGGATGGTCCTCACCGCCGTTGCTCTCACCGCAGGCGCCGTCTTCGCACTCGGGTCAGGAGGTGAAGGCAGCACTTCCCCCGGGGTTGGCTTGCCGGCCTCAGCCGAATCAGCACGTGTCGCTGGGCTGCAAGATACTTTGCCCGGCGCTGACGGCACGAGTGCGTTGCTCGTATTCAGCCGCGATGGTGGCGCGCTCAGCACCAGCGACATTGCGGCCATCATGGGTCGCACGACCCGACTCGCCGACCTCTCCGCGAGTGGTACCGTACCGCCGCCGACGGTGTCCGGCGACAAGACTGCCGCCGTGGTGATCGTTCCCCTTGACGAGTTGACCGACGTGGCCGAGCAGGCAGATCGCGCCGCACAGCTGCGCAGCATCGCGAACGAAGATCTGCCCAAGGGTGTCACGGCTCTGCTGACCGGGCCCGAAGGCTTCGCTGTGGACGTGGCGGCAGTCTTCAAGGGCGCCGACTTCACCCTGTTGCTCACGACGGTCATTGTCGTCGCGCTTCTGCTTCTAGTGACCTACCGCTCTCCCTGGCTCTGGCTCGTGCCGCTGGCTGTGGTCGGGCTGGCCGATGGGCTGGCGAGCATCGTCGCGACGCGGGTCGCCGCGATGGCAGGGATCGCACTCGATGCCTCGGTCACGGGCATCCTTTCTGTGCTCGTTTTCGGCGCGGGCACCAACTACGCCCTGCTGCTCATCGCACGTTACCGCGACGAGTTGCGCACCCATCAGGATCGCCGCGAGGCCATGGCGGTGGCGCTGCGCGGCGCCGGTCCGGCGATCATCGCGAGCGGGAGCTGTGTGGCGCTCTCCCTTCTCACTCTGTTATTCGCGAGTCTCGAAGGAAACCGGGCGCTCGGTATCGCTTGCGCGACCGGCATCGTGATCGCGATGCTCTTTGCGCTGGTGCTACTTCCTGCAGTGCTCGTACTCTTCGGCCGAGGTCTCTTCTGGCCTTACGTGCCGCGGTTCGGCACAGAGCCCAGCGCAGAGAAGGGTGTCTGGAACCGCGTGGGACTGCTCGTGGCGAAACGACCGGTCGTCGTCGCCATCATCGGGGCACTTCTACTCGGCGGACTGGCGGCCTCCGGGGTGCCGCAGATCCGGATAGGCCTGGCGCAGAGTGAGAAGTTCACTTCAGTACCCGAAGCCGTGCGAGGACAGGATGTACTCGCTGCAGCATTCTCCGCCGGCAGTGGATCACCCGCAATCGTCATTGCAAATAGTCCGTCTGTTGATGCCGTGGTCGCGGCCGCGAAAGACGTGCCCGGGATTGACTCCGTGCGCGTGGGCTCGAGTGGCGGAGGGATCACTCAGCTGGGCGTTACTCTCGACGCCGCGGCCGAGACCAGCAAAGCGTTCAAAATCATCGCCGACTTGCGCACGACCCTGCACGAGGTAAAAGGAGCGGATGCCTTGGTTGGCGGGCTCGACGCGCAAACCCTCGATGTGAATGCCGCCCAGACCCATGACCAGGATCTGATCATCCCGCTCATCCTCGGACTCGTTTTTCTGGTGCTTGTGCTGGTGTTGCGCGCGCTCGTCGCGCCGGCGCTTCTCCTGGTCACGGTGGTCGCGAGCTTCTTCGCCAGCCTCGGCGCGAGCTGGGTGTTGTTCCAATCGATATTCGGCTTCCCTGCGATCGACACCAATGTCGTGCTATTCAGTTTCTTGTTCCTCGTGGCTCTCGGCGTCGACTACAACATTTTTCTCGTCACGCGGGCGCGGGAGGAAGCGCGGGAACACGGAACTCGCACGGGCATGGTGCGCGCGCTGTCCTCGACCGGCGGAGTGATTACCAGTGCGGGGATCCTCCTAGCCGCTGTGTTCGCGGTGCTCGGTGTGCTGCCCCTGATCACACTCACCCAGATCGGGATCATCGTGTGCATCGGCGTACTACTCGACACGCTTGTGGTGCGCACGCTGATCGTGCCGTCCCTCGCCTTCATTGCCGGCGATAAGTTCTGGTTTCCCAACAAGTCGGGGATAGAGCGGGAGCTAGATGGCCTCCACTAAGTGTTAGTAGCGAATCACAGTATTTATACTTAGACTGCTAAGTGTAAATAAGGATTCGCGACGACATGACTTAGGAGGAGAGCCCGAACATGTCCAATGGTAGATCGACCGGGCCTGACTCCCCCCAGTGGCCCGCGCTCGAGAGCGAGCAGCATCCGTGGGTCTCGCGGTACAACACCGACGATCTCACCCGGGCGCAACGCGATCGCCTTCGCCAGCCGTACACGTCTGCCATCGTCCCGCAGATCGCGGGACTCTCGATCGACATTCCAGCCGATATTGCCACGGACATCGATGAGGCAACTCAACTGCTCACCCGATTCGATGCGGAGGTCGGGCCGGGCGGGCTACCGTTCGCGTCGATCCTGCTTCGCACGGAGTCGGCCTCGTCTTCCGAGATCGAGAACCTGACCAGTGGCGCGCGCGCGATCGCTGAAGCCGAACTCGGCGAACGCGACACTGGCAACGCCGCACAGATCGTGCGCAACGTGCGCACGATGGAAGCAGCACTCGACCTTGCCGACAAGATCGACCGCCAAAGCATCATCGCGATGCAGGCTGCCTTGCTCGGATCCTTTGAACCGAACCTCACCGGGGGCTGGCGCGACGAACAGGTATGGATCGGCGGCAACTCCCTCAGCCCCCATCTGGCCGACTTCGTTCCCCCACACCAAGACCGAGTGCCGGCAGCAATGAGCGACTTAGTCACCTTCTTGCGGCGAACCGATATCCCCGTGCTGGTCCAAGTGGCGATCGCCCACGCGCAGTTCGAGACCATCCACCCGTTCCCTGATGGCAACGGCAGAACTGGTCGCGCGATCGTTCAGGCGATGCTTCGTCACGGTCGGGTGACCACGAATATTGCTGTGCCGGTTTCCGCTGGTCTTCTTCACGATGTCGAGGGCTACTACGGCGCGCTGACCGCGTATCGACGCGGGGAGCTCCGTCCGATCATCTCCGCGTTCGCCCGAGCCGCAGGCTACGCGGTCGCCAATGGACGTCAGCTCGCACGGGACATCCGAACCATCGAGACCGACTGGGAGGACAAATTGCGCGGTCTTCGCTCCGACGCGGCCGCGCATCGAGTCAGGGTCATGGCGGTCGCTCACCCTGCACTCAACTCGGACATCGTTGTTCGCGAACTCAACATCTCGCCGCCCACAGCGTTCCGCGCGCTGGACGCGCTCGTTGAGCGCGGAGTCCTGAAAGCAGCGAACTCCCAGCGCCGCAACCGAATATGGCTCGCCGAGCCGGTGCTCAACGCATTGGACGACTTCGCCGCGCGGGCTGGTCGGCGCAAAGCCGCGCAACCCCGCTAGTCACCCGATCAGGTTGTGCTTCGTCAACACTTTAACGAGCTTGGCGTTCGACCCGACGCTTTCCGCGTCGACCTTGATCGCCTCGCCATCGAGCCCGACGACAAGCACTGGAATCGAATTCTGGCGCCACATCGCGATGACGTCAGCGCTGTCATCCACCGCCAAGACGATCGAGTCGGTTCGGCGGAGCGTCTTCAGAAACCCAGTCTTGACGACAACGTCCTTACGACCGTCGTTGTTCGGGCGGTAGAAGATCGCGTCGAACTCGACACCCCGCTCGCGCAGCCAGCGCTCCGTCAGGGGCGCCCAGCGTGCTTCTCGTGCGGTCACAATCACGATACGAAAACCACTGTCCGCAAGGTCGGACAGCAGCCTAGCAACCCATCGGTTGACCGGAGCCCACTCCGACTGTGCGTGAAATCGGTGGAAATTTCTCGTGCCCGAAAACTTCGGATGCGACGGGTCGACATGATGCCGAATCTCACGCACATCACACAGCGTCCCGTCGACGTCAAAGATCACGGTCTTGCGCACTCCTACCGCTATCCGTCGGCCGGGATGAACCGCTGCAGGTATGTGCGAAGCGACGGGTCGCAGACGTAGACATAGGTGCCGCGAATTCCTCGCGTCAGGAGAACACCGTAGATGTTGGTGATGAAGCGAAGAAGGTCATCATCCGAATAGACCCTTCCGAGTGAAGGGTTGTTCTCCTTGCCCTTCTTGTCGAAATATGAATCGCGGTCGACGAACAAGGTGCCCTTTTCCGCGTCGTAACGAAGGTCAGGACCGATGATCACGCCGGCGTAGTTCAGGTCGTATCCCTGAACCGTGTGGATGGACCCCACCTCGTCGACTGACTTTGGTGATGCGATCCAGTCAGTCGCAGAACTGTTCCAGCGAAGTTCGCAATCGTCGAATATGAGGTCGAAAGCAGCTTTGTCCTTCTTGCTCTTCCACTCCCACGCGTATCCCGCAACCAAACGCGCAAGACCGGCTTCTTCGTTCCGCCTCGCGATCTCGTTGCGCATTTCTTTGACGCTGTCGAACAGTCGCAGGTCGTAACCGTTGAATACGTGCGGGGTGACCGGCGAGTCAACGGATCTGGAGGTCGGTCGGAGGATGCGCCTTACATAGTGCACGAAGTCCGAACCCGCCTGGACTCGCATCTGGGAGGTGAGCGCGTAGTGACGTTTGTCGCCCTTCGCACTGTGCATGAGTTCGTTCACGAGCTCTGCCGGGACGTCGGCCGGTCGCACGCTCTGCGCAGCATCCAGAAGAAAGATCCGGTGTCGGCTTTTCGATCGGATCCAGTCGAGTTGCGTCTTCGAGGTGTCATCGTCCCCAAACAGTTGCCGCGTAATCATTTCGAACTTCTTGTTTTGTGCGGCCGACGATTGGTTAGCCCGTTGATTGAGACGGTGTGCTTCATCGACGATGAGCAGATCGAACTTCTGCTCTGCCATACCCACCTCGAAAGGCGTGAGCACCATGCTCGGGTGCAAGCCAGGAGTTCTTCGGAAAACCTTCTTGACCGATTCCCGGAGCGACTGCTGTGGGATCACAAGGCCGATGCGGATGCCCGCGACCAGTTCCCGGTAGCCCTCATTGAAGAACTCAGAAAAGAGCGAATCGCTGTCGAGGTCTTCCGCTGGCGTTGTGTTCGCGATGTCGACAAGCAACTTGAGCAGGAAGATGGCGACCACAGTCTTGCCCGTGCCTGGATCGCCTTGGATGACCGTGGTGCTTTCGACATCCCGCTCCAGGTCCTCGAAAAGCCCCTGGAGAATGTCCTCGACCGCAATCGCTTGATCATGAGAGAGTGCCTTGAACGGCGACAGCTTGAAAAGGTCGCTGTTCTCGATCTCAGGAATCGTGCGGCTGAAGACACCATCCTTCTTGAGTTCGTCGAAGACCTCGCGGAATGTCTGGCGGTACTTCTCGCGATCGTAATAGTCGGCCTCGGTGATGCCGTCGTTGCGATTAAGAACGCGGTAGAGACCATCGCCTGCCAACATGCGTATTAGGTAGGACTCAAGATCCAGGCAGACCGACTTGTTGAATGTCTCGTCGATGATCACCCGCGCGGTAGTCAGGTTCTGCTTTTCAGGGGAGCCGAAATGCTGGCGCAATCGCCCAGCCGCATTCAGGGACTCACCCACATAGACGTCGCTCAGGCCTCGAGTTCGGTCTGCGCTCGCGATATCGTCAAGGACGTACACCACCGGCCAGTTCATATTCCGGCGATCCAGCAAACCCCAAGCGTTGACTGCTTCCGGGGAGAAGCTCAGTCGCTCGATCTCAAAGCGCGTCATACTTGCTGCTTCGCCCGCGTGCCCGATCGACCGGATACTTTTCTCGCGTCACGGCCAACTTGTCCAAAATGATTTGGTTCGGATCGGCGCCGATTTTTTCGGCAAGCAGGAAGCAGTAGGTCAGCACATCGGCCAATTCGTCCCGCACCCGATCGGGCTCAGCGTCCGGATTCCACTGGAAGCACTCGAGAAGTTCCCCTGCCTCGATCGCAATGCTCTTTGCAAGATTTTCTGCAGAGTGGAACTGAGCCCAATCGCGCTCGGCAACAAAGGCAGCGATTTCCTCGCTCACGGATAGCTCGGACATGCCGTCAATGTAGCAGGGGCGCGGTCCCATGACGATGCCTACAACCGCCGACCCGCGTGGCGTCGTGAAGGCACCGACTCACACAGACGCTTGCACGATCTCCGAGGGGCCACCTGGTTCCGCTACGACGCGCAATTGCGCGCCGATCTGTTCCTGCATCGAAGCAACGTGGCTGATGACTCCCACGGTGCGGCCACCCTGCTTGAGCGAGTCGAGGGTCTCCATCGCGATTTCGAGATAGTCATCAGATAGCCCACCAAAGCCCTCATCAACGAACAGCGTGTTCAATTCGATCCCCCCAGCGCGGTTCGTCACGACCTCGGCGAGACCGAGGGCGAGAGCGAGGGATGCGAGAAACTGCTGGCCACCTGATAGTTGGTGCGCCGGTCGCACGGTACCCGTGTGCTCATCGAAGACCTCAATTTCGAGACCAGCGGCCACATTGGCGCGCCGGACACCGCGTTCGGTGTGGTGAAACTCGAACCTCCCCCGAGAGAGCGTGCGGAGCCGAGTATTAGCGGAGGCGAGCACCTCTTCGAGTTCGGCCGCGAGGTAATAGCTCTCAAGCGACATGCTCCTGGTATTCGGCGTGCGACCGTTCACGGTTTCAGCGAGGCGGTGCAGGACCTCGTACTCCGTGATTAGTTCCTCGGTCTCGACCAGTAGCGTCCCAAGTTCGTCCATCTTGGACTTGAGCTGGTTGAGCGTGGTCACCGCGTTGGCATTCTTGCTGGTCGCAATGCGACTCGCTGCCTGCGCATTGAGGTGGTTGCTGGAGGCATGCTCAACCTCAATCAAGTCTTTCGGGAGGTTTCCCAGGTCAGGCTGTTTAAGGATGCCCTGGTTTTCGCTGATTGACGCCGCATGGGCATCGATCTGTTGCCGAAGGTCGTCCATCTCGTCTTCATTGAGGAGCGACTCGATAACCCCCTCGGCGGACTCGAACCTCTCTTGCTCCAGTTTCGCGTCGAGCTTCCCGTGCGCGGCGGCGAGCTGCTTTGTCGCTCCGACGAATGTGGCGATCGCCTCCGCCAAATAGTGGGCGGCGTCTCGCTCCGCCACGATCGATTCGTGACGAGCCTTGACCGTCACAAAGACCCCTCGGAGTCGAGTGATCTTCTTAGTGAGGGTGTCTAGTTCGATCTTCAGCGCGGTGAGCTGGTCACCACTGCGCTTGCTCGCAGCCGAGACATCCTTCTGCGTCGCGAGCAAGCCGTCATCACCAGACAGCTCACTGTCGATCTGCAAGACGCGCTTCTCAGCGTCCGTCGCGCCTGTAAACTCCGCCCGCGCCTGAGCGACCGCGGCCGCCAATGTATCGACATTTTCCGCCCCGGAGACTCCCGAGAGCTCTGCTGCCCTCATTTTGAGGCCGTCGACCAAATCCCTTGAGGACTTCGCTGCTGGTTCATGCCGCGCAACATCCGCCTGCGCATCGTCGACGTCTTCCTGACTGACCACCTCACCTGAGAACGATGCGGGCGACGGGTGCTCGAGCGAGCCACACACAGAGCACGCTTCGCCTGTCACTAGGGTCGCTGCGAGAACGGCGGCCTGACCATGCAGGAATACATCCAACAAGCGGTCTGCCGTCGCTCGCGCCACGGTGAGCCGCTTGTCGGCTGTCAGCTGTGCCTCCTGCGCCTTCCGCAACTTCTCGTTGACGTTGGCCGCTTCGGTGGCAGCGGCGAGACGGTCGTTGGCTTGCTTGACTTTGTTCTCAGCCGCCTCGGATTGCGAAGCTATCGGGACGAGCCGCTGCCGCTCGGATTGCAGCTCCTCGATGGACTTGGATAGATCGGCAAGGTCGGCGGTGAGCTTCTCCGATTCCAAGATCTGCGCAGCAAGATCGCTCCCAAGTTTCTTTCCACGCTGCTCGTCCTCCAGCGCGTCGGCGAGACTGCCGATCTCCGCTACAAGGCGAGACACTTCAGCCGTCAACGCGTCATCTGCAGTTTTTCCGCCGTACCCGAGTCGCATCTGCGCGACATGATTCTCGGCATGTTTCAATTCTTCGGACTTTGCAGTGGCGTCCTCCAGGAGCGGACGCACTCGCTCAGCGCGCTCAGCCTTAAGCAGACCAACCTTCGCGATATCAATCGACTGCTGTTTGGTATCGAGCACGGCGAGAGCTTTCTCCGCCGACGCGCGGCGAATCTGCCGCCTAGCGACATCAAGGCGCTCGAGCGCGAGCTTTTCTGCAGTCTCTGCGGCATCGAGGACCCGTTTTGCATTGTCCAGTTCCGCAACGGCCGTTTGCATGACCGCATCGAGCCATTCGGCCTCTCGCCCGAACTGCGGCTCACCAAGTTCGTCAGGCGTTTCAATCCCGGCAAGTAGCATTGTCCGCTTTGCGCGAGCCGACTCCACCTTCCTGCTGAGTGCAGAGCGTCGTTCAGCGATCTTCAACTGGTATTCGGCGAATCGTCCTGTGCCGAAGAGTTTGCTAAGCAGATCCAGCCGTTGGTCACTGTTCGCGAGAAGGAACTCGTGGAAACGCCCCTGTGCCAGCATGATGACCTGTAGAAACTCGTCCTTGTTGAGTTTGACCAGGCCCTCGATGAGTTCACCAGCCTCACGCTCCTTCGTGGCTTTGCCTACCCATGATTCGGCCTCGAGCACCTCGACGAGAATCTTGGACCCCTGCTTGGTCACGCCGTCACCGCGGGCCTTCGGGCGGTCATATTCTGGTGATCGCGTTACACGGTACTCTTCGCCGTTCGTCTCGAATTCCACGACTACTTCAGTCAGGTCGTTGACTCCGCAGAAGTCACTTCGGACAGCGTTGCTTGCGCCGGTTCCGCTGACCTTGTCCCAGCGCGGCGTCTTGTTATAGAGCGCATAGGCGATCGCGTCGAGGATGCTTGACTTGCCTGCGCCGGTCTCGCCCGCGATTAGGAACAGCCCGTCTGCGTCGAAGGCGCGGAAGTCCACAACCTGCTTAGTCTTGAATGGGCCGAAGCCTTCCAGAGTGACGCTGCGAATCCTCAATTTTCTAGCACCTCCGCGGCACGCTCGGCAATAACCTCGTCGAGGATCTTCGCCTCCTTGTGGTTCGGCCCGTCCCCATTTCGAACGTCGATCAGGAAGGATCGTGCTACCTCGGGGTCAGACTTTCCCCTGACCCGCTTGGCATAGGTCGATGCCGTGCCCGCGGCGCTCTCTATCGGCTCGTGGACAACGTCGGCACAGTACGGGAACCGAGAGCGCAGCCGCTGCATGGGCTCAATCTCCTTGTTCTTGTCCGTGTACACCGCGCGAACATAATGACCTACGAAGGGTTCCCATTGAGCATCGGTGAGCAGATCGCCGAG
>SCSV01000084.1 GCA_004297555.1 Salinibacterium sp. | reverse complement strand
AGCGGAACCGTGATGAGCGCGCGCAGCAGGCGGCGCGGCACGAGGGGCCATCCGGCCGAGCGCGCGAGCACAAGAGCGAGAGGGATGCCGAGCACGAGACACAGCGCGGTCGAGGTCGTGGCGGTGCCGAGCGAGAGGCCGAGCGCTTGCGACACCTCGGTGCGGCTCAGCAGTTGCGGCAGCTCGGCCCACGGCGCCCGAGTGACGAGCGCGAGCAACGGCAACGTGAGCAGGGCGAGGGCCAGAGCGGCCGGCAGCCACAATGCCGGCGCGAGAAACCCGCGCCTGGCGGGCCTCCCCGCGCTGCCCAACCCGCCGCCCATCCCGCCGCTAACCGTTTCGGAGGATGACACGCCGGCGTGCGCCGGCGCGCTGCCCGTCCAGCGGGGTGTCATCCTCCGGAATGGTTGGGTGGGGTCGGTGTTCATGGGGCGAAGCCGTGGTTGTGCAGCACGCGCTGGCCGGCATCCGAGAGCACGAGCGCGACGAAGTCTCGCGCGGCCTGCGTGTCGCTCACCGCCACGATCGGGTACCGCGCGACCGCGGCATCCGCGTTGGCAATCGCGATGCCCTGCACCCGATCCCCTGCCGCAAGCACGTCGGTGCGGTAGACGATCCCCGCGTCCACCTCGCCGAGCTCGACCTTGGTCAGCACAGATTTGACGTCTTGCTCGTAGGAGTCGACGGATGCCCGCACGCCCGCCGCGCTCTGCACCGTCTTCGCTGCTGCCCCGCACGGCACCTCGGCGGCACACTGGGCGATTACTAGCCCCGGCCGCGCGAAATCGGACAACCCGTGCACGCCGCCGGGGTTACCCGGGGGAACCGCGATCTCAAGCGTGTTAGTGGCGAACACGTCAGCGTGACTCGCCCGGTCGGCGAGCCCCTGTTCTGCGGAGTGAGCGACCGTCTGCATCGGGTCCGGGCTCGCCGCAGCGAAGACATCCGCCGGCGCCCCTTCAACGATCTGTTCGGCAAGGCCCGAGCTGCCGCCGAAGTTGAGCACGACGTCCACATCGGGGTGGGTCTTCTCGAAGTCGTCGGCGAGCTCGGTGAACGACTCGGTGAGCGAGGATGCCGCGAAGATCGTGAGCGTCGTGCGGTGCGTTGGGGCGCATCCGGTTAGCAAGACCGCGAGCAGAAGGAGCGAAGCGAGCGCGGCAGTTCGCCTCACGGCAACTCCACGACGACGTTCGTGGCCTTAACGCTCGCGGTCGCGAGAGTGCCCGGCGCGAGCCCGAGTTCGTCGGCGGCCTCGCGGCTCATGAGCGAGACGACGCGGAACGGGCCGGCCTGCACCTCGACCTGCGCCATCACGCCGTCTTTGATCACGCGGGTGACAATGCCGGTCAGTCGGTTGCGGGCGGATGCCCGGGAGTTGGGGAACGCGTCCGCGAGCGCCGACTCGGCGGCGAGCTGCTGCGCCAAGTCAGCGAGCTGTTCGCCGGCTACGAGGGCCCGGCCGTTCTCGCCGGTCAAGAGATCGAGGCGACCGGCATCCGCCCACCGTCTGATCGTGTCGTCGCTGACGCCCAGGAGGGCCGCCGCCTCTCGAACCGTGAACTCGCTCACTTCGCCTCCCGCGCCTGCGTCTGCTTTGGGCGATTCTATCCGCATTCGCGGTCAACCATTCCTCGCTGAGGCGAAAATCCCGTGCCTTTTGGACCAGAAACGACCGCAATGCTCAGGGGCGGGCCTGCAAGAATCGACCTATGGACGGTCGATACTCGCGGCAAGAGATTCTTCCGGGCTTCGGGGAGGACGCCCAGCGTCGGCTCAGCGAGGCGCGCGTGCTCGTGATCGGGGCGGGCGGCCTCGGCAGTGCGGTCATCCCGGCCCTCGCTGGCGCGGGGGTGGGCACGTTCGGCATCATCGATGACGACGTCGTCGAACTGAGTAACCTGCACCGCCAATTGATTCACGGGATGCCCGACCTGGGCGTGAGCAAAGCGCGCTCTGCCGCCCGAAGTGTCGCCGATCTCAATCCCGAGGTGCGGGTCATCGAGATCGAGGAGCGACTCGTGGCCGACAACGCGCTGCCGATCTTCGCGGACTACGACCTTGTGATCGACGGCAGCGACAACTTCCCGACCCGCTACCTCGCCGATGACGCGGCTACGCTCAGCGCCATCCCGCTCGTCTGGGGAGCTGTGTCGCAGTACGGCGGGCAGACTGCGCTGAGTTGGGCGGAGCGCGGACCCACCTATCGCGACCTGTTCCCGACGCCGCCGGCACCTGGCTCTGTGCCTTCGTGCGCGGAAGGGGGCATCCTGCCGACAGTCTGCGGCGTGATCGGGACGATCATGGCGACCGAGGCGCTCAAGATTCTGTCCGGTGTGGGCACGCCTTCGCTCGGCCGGGTGACGAGCTTCGACGCCCTCACCGGTACGTTCCGCGAACTGCACTTCGAGCGCGATCCGGAGGCGGAGCCCGTGGAGGCCCTCATCGACTACGAAGCGTTCTGCGGCGTCGCGCCCGCGATCTCACCCACCGGGCTGGCCGCGCGCAGCGACGAGTTCACCCTCCTCGACGTGCGCGAGCCCTGGGAGGTCGCGGTCGCGAGCCTGCCGGGGGCGGTGCACATTCCCATGGGCGAACTCGAGAGTGCGATCGACCAACTTGACCGCTCGAAGCCGGTCGTCGTGTATTGCCATCTGGGCATCCGCTCGGCGAGCGCCCGCTCTCTGCTTGTCTCGCGCGGATTCGTCGCCACTCACCTCGATGGCGGTCTGGATGCCTGGTCTCGCGAGATCGATTCGACCGTTCCGAGGTATCGGTGAGCCACGCGAGCGTCGACGACCACGCCGCTCACATCGCCGAACTGCTCGCCCCCGCACTCATCCCACGAACCGAGATCGTCGCCCTCGACGACGCACTCGGCAGGGTCACCGCCGACACGGTGCACTCCCCCGTCGACCTGCCCCTGTTCCGCAACAGTCAGATGGACGGCTTCGCCGTTCGAGCAGCGGATGTCTCTGCCGCACCGGTAACCCTCCCGATTGCGGGCGAGATCGCGGCCGGGCCCGCTGAGCCCGCGCCTCTCGAGGTCGGCTCGAGCGTGCGCATCATGACGGGCGCTGTCGTTCCGCAAGGAGCCGACGCCATCGTTCCCGTCGAGGACACAACTGTCGACGGCGACAGCGTGACGATTCTGCGCGCCCGCTCGGCGGGCCAATTCGTGCGCGACCGGGGCAGCGATGTGCGCGAAGGAGACGAGCTCGTCCCTGCCAAGGTGCTGCTCGCATCGCGGCACCTCGCGGCCCTCGCAGCGGCGGGATTGAACTCGGTGCTGGTTCGCGCGCGAGTTCGAGTGGCGATCATCACAACCGGCACCGAGCTCGTGACGAGCGGCACTATGCCGAAACCCGGCCAGATTTTCGACTCGAATTCGGTCGCGCTCGCGGCTGCGGTGCGCGCGTGCGGCGCCGTCGATGTCTACCGAGTGCACGTCGGAGACAATCCCGCCGCGATGCTCGCCGCCCTGTCAGGCGCAGCGGCGGCCGCTGATCTGATCGTCACTTCGGGCGGCATCTCGATGGGCAACTACGAGGTGGTGCGCGAGGTGCTCGAGCCGCTCGGCGCACGAGTCGGGCACATCGCGATGCAGCCGGGCGGCCCGCAAGCCACGGCCATGTTCAACGGCGTGCCCGTCGTGTGCTTCCCCGGCAATCCGGTCAGCACTCAGATCTCGTTCGAAGTGTTCGTCGCGACGTTGTTGCGCGCCGCCTCCGGGTTACCGGCCGCGGTACTCGAGAGCCGGGAGGTGACGAGCGATGTGACATCCGTGGCCGGCAAGCGCCAGTTCTTGCGCGGCCGCAGGGTTGAGCCGGGACGCGTGGACGTCGTCTCGGGACCGGGGTCGCACTTGGTGGCCGGGCTCGCGGCATCCGATTGCCTGATTGTGATCGGCGAAGAGCTGAGCGAACTGAAAGCGGGCGACACCGTGGAAACATGGGCACTGTGAATAAGGGCACCGAAAACATGGACACTGCGAAGAAGCTGACGCACCTCGACTCCGACGGCCGCGCCCGCATGGTCGACGTCGGCGACAAGGCCGTGACCCGTCGCACCGCGATCGCGTCAGGCGTCTTCGTGACCACCCCCGAGGTCATCGCCCTCGTGCGCGCCGACGATCTGCCCAAGGCCGACGTTCTCGCCACCGCGCGCATCGCCGGCATCAACGGCGCAAAGAAGACGAGCGAACTCATTCCGCTCTGCCACCAACTCGCTCTCACATCGGTGACCGTGGATTTCGAGATTCGGGATGACCGCATCGAGATCACTGCCACCGCCAAGACCACGGGCCAAACCGGCGTGGAGATGGAAGCCCTCACTGCGGTCGCCGTCGCGGGCCTCACGCTGCACGACATGGTGAAGGCCGTCGACCCGGCCTCAGTGCTCGGCAATATTCGGCTGGTGTCGAAGACCGGCGGTCGCACCCGCGCCGCAGTGCGGCCCGGCACGGCCGTCGTGGTAGTTGCCTCCACAGGAGCAGCCGCGGGCACCCGCGAAGACACGACCGGTCCGCTCATCGGGGCCTGGCTTGCCGATCATGGCTACACGGTCGAGGCGGTTTCCGTCGTCGCGGACGCGGATATCGCCGCCGAACTCTCGCGCGTAGTCGCGACGGCACCTGCTGTAGTGATCACCACCGGGGGCACGGGCATGAGCCCGAGCGACCGCACCGCCGAAGCGACCCGGCCGCTACTCGACCGCGAGTTGCCGGGGATCGAGGAGGCGATCCGCGCGCGCGGGCTCGCGACAACGCCGACCGCAACGCTCAGCCGCGGTCTCGCCGGCACCGCGGGCGACACCGTGATCGTCAACCTGCCCGGCTCGACCGGCGGCGTCAAAGACGGCCTCGCGGTACTCGATGAGGTGCTCGACCACCTCGTGGCACAGATCGCCGGTGGCGGGGCGCATGCCTGAGGTTCTCGCGATCGTCTCGGCCGATTTCGATGCGGACGAGATCGAGGCTTTCGTGCTCTCCCCTGTGAACGGTGCCGCGGTGACCTTCCGCGGCATCGTGCGCGACCATGACCATGGCCTCGCGGTAACGTCCCTTGACTACGAAGCACACCCCGACGCGCAGCGATTTCTGGAGCAGTGCTGCCAGACCGTCGCGGAGGAAACCGGCCTGCGGGTTGCCGCGGCCCATCGAGTCGGCTCGCTCGCGATCGGAGACACTGCGCTCGTCGCCTCCGTCGCGGCCCCGCATCGCGCCGAGGCCTTCGCGGTCTGCGCGCGCTTGGTCGAGCTCATCAAGTCGCAGGTGCCGATCTGGAAGCGCCAGCACCTCGCCGACGGTGTGACCGAGTGGGTAGGGCTCTGACGGTGCCGAGCGATCGCGCGCTGAGGTTGTTGAACACCGTGCACCATCTCGTGGTGCGGGCGAGCGGCGGCCGCCTCGGTTGGCGAGCGAGCGG
>SCSV01000083.1 GCA_004297555.1 Salinibacterium sp. | reverse complement strand
CCCCGAGCGAGTTCTCCAGCGGAATCCGCGACTGGCATCACGAGACCTTCGCTGGTGGAAGCCGCCGCGCCAAGTAGAGGGGATCCTCCTCGGCTTCACCAGGGATGAGGGCCGCGGCCACCTGGCGTCGTTCGAAACCGCGATGACGAACGCGGGTGTCGAACTCTGATGCACTACGTCTTCACTGAAGAGCAAAAGCTAGAAGGAGGGTTTCGTGACATCATCGAGCGATGTCGACCCTGATGACGACCGCCCTCTGACTCGCGCGCAATTTGTGCTCCTCTCGCTCGGCGCCGAAGTCGCGTTGCTTATTGGGACTTGCATGAGTGCGCTCCTCGTGCACGCCGTTGAACCTAAGAACGACTTCCTGAGCCAATGGCTCCAGATATCCATCTGGTTCAACCTGGCCTTCGGCATCAATTGGGCAATAAATAGGCACCGCGCGAGAAAGGTGAGAACCACCGATCCCGAGCACGACTGACCACCGGTTCCTGGGCAGTCAACCCCGTAGTGGTGAGCCAAGTACTCTCCGTTGCGGCCAGTGGGTGGCCCAGGCGGGGAGATAGCTGGGTTCGCATACAATTGGCTTCTTATGCCTGAGTCGTCCGCTCCCCGGAGCGCTGTTTATACAGCCCTGTTCGGCGGCTATGAGACACTCAACGACGATCAGGTGGTCGGGGACGGGCGCGTTCCCTACATCTGTTTCACGGATGACGCCACGCTCACCAGCGCGGTCTGGGATATCCGTCTGGTCGCGCCCCTTTTTGCGAATGACCTACAGCGCAGTCAGCGGGACATCAAGATTCGCGGTCACCGCGACCTAGCGCAGTTCGACGCCACCCTCTACATCGACAATTCAGTCAGCCTTCGCGAGCCGCCCGAAACGCTCGTCGAGAGGTGGCTTGAATCGGCTGAGATCGCAATCCCCCGTCACAGTTTCCGCGAGACGGTGCTGGATGAGTTCATCGCTGTCGTCTCCTTGGCATTGGACGACCCGACCAGAGTCTTCGAACAGTTGCAGCACTACTCGGTGATTGCGCCCGGAGTGCTACGGCAGAAGCCGTATTGGAACGGAATGATCGCTCGCCGCAATTCAGCAGCGGTCGAACTAACGATGAATCGCTGGTTCGATGACGTGCTCCGCTACTCCAGGCGAGATCAACTTTCAGCGAATTTCGCCTTTTCTCTGGCAGCGACCAAGACTGTGGGTATTGAGATTGACAACCATGGGTCGGCTAGCCATACGTGGCCGGTGTCGCTAGGCAGGGTTCGACGTCCGGAGTTCGGTGGAGGTGCGCATGTGCCCGAGATCGCTCAGAGGCGAATCCTCGAAGCGGAGATCGCTGATCTCCGGCAGAGGATGGACCAGGAGAACCGTAAGCTCAACCAGACCATCGACAGCATGCGTTCGAGTAGATCTTGGATGCTAACCGGCCCGCTCCGCTCCGCTGCAACATTGTTGAGGCGGCTACGCCGCTCCGTCGACTCGGGCACAGAGAGCAGCACCGAAACATGAACGGAACGAAGTGAGCAGTATCGGAGTCATCGGTCGGGGTCATGTCGGCCATCACGTCATCAGGCAGCTTTCCGCTCACTTTGCCGTCGTCTCGTATGACCTACACGATGATGGCGAGTATCCACTTGAGGCTCTCGCCGCCTGCGATTTCGCATTGATCTGCGTAGACACGCCCTCGCTCCCCGATGGATCAGTCGACGTCTCGCGCGTGGAGGCGGCGATCTCCCAAATTCCCTGTGACCTGGTGGTCATCCGCTCGACGGTCCCGCCTGGCACCACCGCTCGCCTAGCCAAGAGCACGGGCAAGAACGTGCTCTTCTGGCCGGAGTACGTCGGCGAGACGCAGTTCTCCGCTTCGTCATGGGAACGGTTCTCTGCCACTCAACCATTTATCGTTCTCGGTGGGGAGTCCGAGGCTCGCAAGAAGGTCATCGACTTGCTGCTTCCGCTCTATGGACCAGAGGTTCGCGTGCTCCAGTGCAGCAGCGATGAAGCAGAGCTGGTCAAGTACATGGAGAACAGCTATTTTGCAGCGAAGGTCATCTTCGTCAACGAGTTTCGCGATTTGAGCGAGAAACTGGGGATGAACTGGCATACCGTGCGCGAGGGCTGGCTTCTCGACCCGCGGGTTGAACGTGACCACACCGTGGCGTTTGCCGAGGACAGAGGGTTCTCGGGTAAGTGCCTACCCAAGGACCTCGCCGGGATTCTGCACGTAGCCCGCCAGTCGGGTGTCCCGATGACCATGCTTACAGCGGTACAGGAAGCCAATCTCGCCTATCGCTCAGAACGCTGAGCGGCGGACGCGGCCGCCGCGGCTTCGGCGCCGAGGCGGCGGCGACGCACGGTGGACTTGAACCACTGGGCATCCGGAATCCTAGCCAGCAATGGTCCCACCACGATCGTGATGAGCACGTAGGTCGCCGCGAGGGGCGCAAGTCGTGGCTCGATGCCAGCGCTCACCGCGAGGCCAGCAATCACCACCGAGAACTCGCCGCGCGGCGTGAGCACGAGGCCGGTTCGCCATCGACCCGGAATTGCGATGCCGGCGCGGCGCGCAGCCAGGTAGCCGCTCAGCGTCTTCGTGCCGATGGTCACGATCGCGAGAGCGAGACCGGGCAGCAGCATCGGCACCAGATCCTTCGGGTCGGTGGAGAGCCCGAAGAACACGAAGAACACCGTGGCGAACAGGTCGCGCAGCGGAGTGAGCACTGCGGATGCCTGACTCGCGACCGGTCCGGACAGCGAGATTCCGACGAGGAACGCGCCTACCGCGGCGGAGACACTCGCTTGCTCGGCGACCCCAGCCACAAGCATCGTCAGCCCGAGCACACCGAGCAGGAGCGGCTCGGCATGCTGCGGGGCGAACAGTGCGGAAATGATGCGACCCTGCTTGAGAGCCAGATAGAGGATGAGCGAGACAACCACCACCGCGATCACGACCGTGGTCGCACCGCGCACGATCTCCGCACCGATGACGAGCGCGGAGAGCACCGGCAGATAGAAGGCCATCGCAAGGTCTTCAATCACGAGCACCGAGAGCACCACTGGCGTTTCGCGGTTACCGAGTCGCCCCAGGTCGCGTACGACTTTGGCGACAACGCCGGATGACGACACCCAGGTCACTCCAGCGAGAGCGACCGCGGCGATGGGCCCCCAGCCCAGCAGCAGGGCGAGCGCCGCTCCGGGTATCGCGTTGAACAGGCCGTCGAGCAAGCCGGCAACCCGGGACTGCCGCAAGCTGCGCACGAGTTCCTCGGCCGAGTACTCCAGACCGAGCATCGCGAGCAGCAGAATCACTCCGATTTGCGATCCCACCTGGAGAAAGTTGCGACTCGCCTCGAAGTGAAACAGTCCGCCGTGGCCGACCGCGAGACCCGCGATGAGGAAAAGCGGAATCGGGGAGAGTCCGAAACGGATGGCGACACGGCCGAGCAGGCTGAGAACGAGGAGCAGGGCGCCGACCTCGATCAGCAGCATCGTGGTCTCGTTCATGAATCAGCTGGGACCGCGCGCGATGAGCTTGCTGAGAGCGTCGAGGCCTTTCCGGGTTCCGACGGCGACGATCACGTCCCCGTGTTCGAGGAGGTCTTCGGGACCGGGTGCGGGTATCACCTGGGCGCCGCGCACAATCGCGACGATCGACGAGTGGGTGAGGGTTCGGGCCCGTGTGTCGCCCATCGGCCGACTGGCGAAACCAGATCCGTGCGGCAGCGCGATTTCCTCGGTGTAGAGGCCGATGTTCCGTTCGCCGAGTCCGGTGAGGCGACTGAGGGTGATGGATGCGCCGAGCACCTCAGCGAGTGCGGCCGCCTCATCGTCGGTGAGGGGAATCGAGTCGGTCGAGGCATCCGGATCGTCGGCTTCGAAGAGGGCGAGGTCGCGTTCACCCGAGCGGTGAGAGACGACGCTCACCCGGCGGCCGCTCTCGGTGATCACATCGTTGCGCGTGCCGATGCCGGGAAGGTCCACTCGTTCGATTCGTACGCTCATGTTGTGTCCTTACGCCGCAATACCTCGTGCGATGAGGGCATCCTCCACAATGGTGAGCCCTTCCATGCCCGGCAGTCGGGCGATGTGCTCGTCGATCTTGCGCACCTCGGCGATACCCTCGGGGCCGCCCATCACGTGGCTCATCACGTGATAGACCTCCTCGTCGGGCATCACGCTCGAGCCGACCGGGCCCCAGAACTTCGAGAGCGCGAAGCGGGCCAGGATCTGTGCCTTGCGGCTCTTGGCGAGCCGGTCGCGCGCTTGGGACGCGTAGAAGGCGACGTGCCGCGCCTCCTGGCGGGCGATGCGTCGCAGCAGTTCTGACATCACCGGGTGGCTCTCCAGATCGGCGAGCCGGTTGTAGGCGGCGATCGCGGACCACTCGTTGGCGGCGCCCCAGATCATGTGCACGGCGATGAAGTCGCTGCCGACGATGCGACCGGCGAGGGATTGCTTGATCGGGTCGAGGCGATCCTTCCAGCCGAGCTTGAGTCGAGTCGCCTTGAGTTCGTCGAAATCGACGGTCACACCGTGCGCAGCGAGCACTGCAGCAAGTGCCTCGCCGTGCCAGAACTCCTCGCGGTTCCACATCGTCATGAAGGCGCTCACATCGGCATCCTTGTGCGAAGGCGTCACGAGCATGTCGCGCAGATAGCAGACCGTGTGGTACTCGATATCCGCCATATAGCGCAGGCTGCGCAGAGTCTCGGGCGGCAGCGGCTTCGTCTCGAACTCGCGGAAGTCGAGGTCACCCCAAGCGACACTCTTCGAGGTCGAGGTGTACCGATCGATGTCAAAGGCCATGGGATGCCGCGGGCTCGCTCGCCTTGTGCGCTCGCCCTTCTCCTTCCGCAGAATCGGATGCCCCTCGCGGGTTTCTGCGCGGCGCCCTTGCCGCGCCTCGACGCGTCCAGTCAAGCACGTTCCACCGTTTTTCCTGAGCATGACGGTAGAGCTGCAGGTCGGGATTCACGGCGCTCGGGTTGCCCAGCAACTGCAACCAGACCAGGTCGGCGTGGCTGTCGCCGTAGCCGTAGGAGTTGGCGAGGTCGTAGCCGTTGCGCTCGGCGTAGTGACGCAGCCAAGCCGCGCGCGCCTCGTCGACGAGAGGCGGGTCGGCGAGATAGCCGGTGAGCACGCCCCCGCGTTCCTGCATGCGGCCCGCCACGACCTCGTCGAAGTATGGCTCGAAGGGCGTGACCATCAGGTCGATCGTGCCGGTGACGAGAATCGTGCGGTGTCCGGCATCCCGATGCTCTTGCACTCGGCGCAGGGCGTCGGGGAGCGCTCGCCGCAAGAGGGCACGGCCAAACCCGCTGCGCACCAGGCGCTCGATCTCGCTCACCTTGTAGCCCTCGTAGCGGCGCATGAAGGTGCGGATGAACTCGCCCCGGTCACGCCGCTCGGCCCGCAGGTATTTCGGCAGGGAGTACACGAAGTTCGCGAGGTCGTGGGCCACCCGGCTGCGCGGTACGCTGCCCGCCCACAACTGCAGGTACTGCTTGACCAGGTTCGACTCGAGCACGGTGCCCTCGAGGTCGAAGACCGCGAGCACATCGGTGCGCTGCGGGAGCGCTTTCGCCGCCCGGGCTTTGGCGGTCGGCCGGGTCGCGAAGGCACGAGTGAGCGTGGTGATGGCCGGAAAGTGGATGGTCTGGAAGTACTGCTCCCAGTCGATCTCGGTGACATCGAAGCCCTCAGTGGCTTGCACCTTCTTGGGCAGCGAATCGTGCAGCGCCTTCACGTTGGTGTCGTCGAAGATGATCTCGGTCTGCACATACGCGCGATAGAGGTTGCTGTACCCGCGCAGTAATTCGAGGTCGTACTGACTGCTCCTGACTTTGTCGAGCCAGCGACGCGTGCGCGGCGTGATCGGCAGACTCTCGATGCGCCGGACGGCTCGCTCGGCCTGACGCTCGCGCTTGTCGAGGGCCTTCTCGACGAGTTGGCCACCGGGGAAGCGCCAGTGCGGTACCGGGATGTCGCCGCGCTCATCCGGTAGCGGGTTCTCGGTGAAGTAGACATTGACGTTCTCGTACATGCGGTGGAATGGCAGCGGATTGCGCAGTCCCGAGCTGACTTGGTAGTACTTCGGCTCGCCCGGCTTGGGCTTCGTCGCCGCTGCGGCAAGGGTGGCATTGACGACGAAGTCCACCGGAATCACGTCGAGCACCGAGTCGGGCAGACCGGGGAAGTCGGGCAGTTGGCCGCGACCGTAGGCGAGGATCAGCGGGTCGGCGACCTTGAAGCCGTCGATCCAGCCGGGAAAAGGATGGTGCAGCGCGCTCTCGATGATCGACGGGCGCACGACCGAGAGCCGATGGCCGGCCTGGGCCCAGGTCTCCTCGGCGACGCGCTCGGCGAAGGCCTTCGTGAGGGTGTAGACATCGGTCCAGCCCAGGCTCTCCGCGCGGGTGCGGCCGTAGTCGACGAGGCGCTCGCGCACCCAGGCCACGCGAGCGGCCTCCGCGAATTGGGCGACCGCTTGCGGTCCGGCCTTGCCGTGCTCGGCGCGCGCTTTCTCGAGTAGGTCGCGCAGCAACTCGGGCTGCCGCGACTCGAATTCCACCCGAGTTCGCGCCGTTTTCGCGGCCTCGTACTCGGCGCGCCAGTCGACGTTGTGGACGAGGGATGCCTCGGGCACGATCCCCTTGCGAATGCCGCCGACGTAGGCGGTCGACACGTGCACGACGTGCGGGTCGCTTCCACTCGCCAGCAGCGCGCCGTAGATGCCGTTCGCGCCGCCGACGTTCGTGTCGAAAGCTTCGTCGATGGGCGGGTCGAACGACACGGTGGAGGCCCCGTGGATGACCACGTCAATATCCGCCGGCAGCTTGCCCACCGCCGTGAGGCTGCCTTCGATCACCCGCACGCGTTTCTTCACGGCCTTGGCCGCGTCATCCGCCCCCATCGTTTCGATCCAGGAGGCGAACACCGGCTTGCGCATGAGGTTTGCCAGACGGCCTTCACCGGTCTGGCTGCCTCTGCCGCGAACCAGAATCGAGATGCGGGTGTCCGGATGCGACGACAGCAGCCGCTCGAGAATCGCCTGCCCCACGAAACCGGTTGCGCCGGTGAGAAAGACGTGCTCGTTGGTGAGTCCCGAACCGGCTTTTCGGGCCGTCACGTTGTGCTCGCTTTGCGGATGAGGCCTAGGCCTTGCTGGCCCGGGAGGTCGTCGACGCGGGCATCGAGCTTGGCGACCAACTCTGGCGCGGTCGCGAAGAGGTAGGAGAAGAAGAACGCGGTCTCCTCGGTCGGTTCGGCCCGGGAGCCGATCGGCCAGGAGGTCTTGCGCAGCCGGGATGCGGTCATCGTGCGCGAGCGCTTGGACTCGGTGAGGCGAAACCGCGCTTGCGCCTCGAAGAACGTGAGTTGGCGCGCCTTGACCGACCGGAGGGCGGCGAGCGTCTCGGCGAGTTGCGGGTTCGCATCGAGGGCTGCGATGCGCTCATACGCGGCCTGGGTGAGCCATTCGTCGACGGTGCAGAGCGCCATGTGCACGCCGATCATCGGCACTCCGATGAAGTTGGCGACGATCGATTCGCGCACGGTGCGCTCGGCGGGGGCGTTGGTCAGGGCGGCGGCGGGGGCATCCGCCCCATTGTCGACATGCCACTGGATGATCTGTGCCAGGGCATCGGCGATCCAATACTTCTCGAAGGCCCAGGTCGCGAGAAACGCAGTGATCCGAGCATCTTTGTGGGTCGCGGTGACGAGCACTCCGCGCAGATGACTCATGGTCGCGCTCTCCACATTGTGGAGGTAGGCCAGGGCGCGCAGAGTCTGCGCCGTGAGTGGCTGGCTCGCATAGCTCTGAAGGTTGAGATTGCCGCGGTGGCTACCGACGGCGGTGCGGGCGAACTCGCGAACGTCGAAGTCAGGTGCCGGAAAGTGGATGCTTTCAGCGGGTGCCTCAGCATGTACCGGCATTGGTGCAACCTCCGTCAAACGGGTCGAGTTCTGAGCAGTCTACCCAAAGCCGTGGCACCGCCCGTGGCGTAATGTATCCAGCATGGCAACGGCTCTCGTCACGGGCGGCACATCCGGCATCGGCGCTGAATTTGCCCGGCAATTGGCTGGCCGTGGCTACGATCTCGTGCTCGTCGCACGAGACGCCAAGCGCCTGGATCAAGCGGCCAAAGAGTTGCATGCCTCTTTCGGAATCAACGTCGAAACGCTGAGCGCCGATCTGGGTGATCGAGCGGACGTCTCGCGGGTGGCATCGCGAATCGAAGACGCCGCGCGCCCGATCGACTTTCTCGTGAATAACGCGGGGTTCGGAATTCATTCCCCGCTCACCGCGGCGGACACGAGCCTGCACGAACATGCCCTCGACGTTATGTGTCGGGCCGTACTGGTGCTGGGCGGAGCGGCCGGTCGGGCGATGAGCGCGCGGGGCCACGGCGTGATCCTCAACGTGTCGAGTATCGCCGGGCTCATGACCATGGGCTCCTACTCGGCGATCAAGGCCTGGGTGACGGCATACAGCCAGGGTCTCTCGGTCGAACTGCGCAAGGCGGGCGTTACGGTGACCGCCCTTCTGCCGGGGTGGGTGCAGACCGAGTTTCACGACCGGGCGGGCGTCCGCAAGAGTTCGATTCCGAACTCGCTCTGGATTGACCTCGACCGGCTGGTGCGAGTGGCGCTCCGAGACGTCGACCGCGGCAAAGTCATCTCGATACCAACCGCCCGCTATCGGGCCTTCGCCTGGATCACCCGTCATCTGCCGCGGCGCACGATCCGCTGGATCTCCGGGGCGATCTCGGCGAGCCGGAGCGACTCCGGGCACCCCGTCGCGAAGGTCGACACGCGGCCATGACGACCGGGTACGACCGGTTCACATCGCGGAGCGTTGCCGTGCTGCGATTCATCGCGCAGCGCGGAATGCTCAAGCCGGTGCTGTACTCCACCGTTCGGGTTCGTGCGCGTGGCCGTGAGGCCCTCGCGGATGTTCAAGCACCCTTCATCCTGGTCGCCAACCACTCCAGCCACCTCGACGCTCCGCTGATTCTCAGCACGCTCCCGCGACGGCTCTCGCGCTACCTCGCCGCCGGCGCTGCGGCCGACTACTTCTTCGATGTGTGGTGGCGCAAAGGGCTCACCACCCTGTTCTTCAACGCGTTCGCGATCGAGCGCAACTCTGAGGGCAAGCGGTCTGGGTCATCGCGCTCGCTCCTCGAACGCAAAGTGCCGCTGTTGATCTTCCCCGAGGGCGGCCGATCCAAGTCCGGCGTCATGGGCCGGTTCCGGCCCGGGGCCGCGGCGCTCTCGATCGCCACCAAAGTTCCAGTTCTGCCCGTCGCGATCGTCGGCGCGAGCGCCGCAATGCCGCGCGGCACCAACTGGCCAAAAGCGGGGCGGATGCCCGTGACGGTAGTATTCGGCGCACCACTGAGTAGCACCACCGGCGAGACGGTCGAAGAGTTCTCCAACCGTTTGGCGGACGAGGTGCGCCGGCTGCACAGCCTGGTGCAGCCACCTGTTTCACCCGAGCACGCACAGAAGGGAAGTACATGACCGCGGTCAAGCACATGAAGTGGTGGGGCTGGGGCGTCGACGGGGTGGGCTTCCACTACGAGGACAAGCCCGGCTTCGCGCCATTCGTGCAGCAAGCCGTCGGCCTCGACCTGACCACCGCGACGCGGACCGGTGAGCCCTCGTTCTCCGCCCTCACCGTGCCGAAAAGCAATGCTGCCCCCGCGTTCGTAAAGAAGCTCGCCGCAATCGTGGGCGATGACCACGTGACAACGGATGACCTGGCTCGCGTCATCCACACCTACGGCAAGAGCCTGCGCGACCTCGTTCGCATTCGAGGCAACCAAATTGAGCGCAGCCCCGACGTCGTGATCTACCCCGCCGACGAGGCCGAAGTGCAGGCTGT
>SCSV01000082.1 GCA_004297555.1 Salinibacterium sp. | reverse complement strand
ACCGTCACGGCTCAGCTCGACGCAACTCGGGCACACGCCGCATGGCGTATCCGTCGGACCTTCAACACAGTTCAGGCAGCGCGCCAGAATTCGCGCAGAGGTGGTCTTTCCGCAGCCGCGCGGGCCGCTGAAGAGGTAGGCGTGATTGACCCGGTCGGTGCGCAACGCGGTGCGCAGCGGGTCGGTCACTTGAGACTGGCCGATCAATTCGGCGAAAGTCTCCGGCCGATAGCGGCGGTATAGTGCGGCAACCACCCCTCAAGAGTAGCCGCCACGCCTGACCACCCGACGCGCAAGAAAGGTCTCGCAAAGCGAGACGTCGGGGCGCGGCTCCGCCGCTTGCCCCGAAAATGTAACGACCCCTCGCGCACCCGCCAGAGCCCGGTTACCCTTGCTGCGTTTCCGCCCTGGGGGAGTTGGCCTGGATGGCGCCACGCGAGGAGCCGTATCGATTGTAGCGCCGAGACCTGGTCACCCGGCCAGGGGCCAAGACCCGTTATGCTTCCATGAGGTCGCCGCCAATGCTGTCGGTCGGCCTACCAGGAGGATTCGCCTAGTGGCCTATGGCGCACGCTTGGAAAGCGTGTTGGGTGAAAGCCCTCGGGGGTTCGAATCCCCCATCCTCCGCCAATGTGATGAGTCGCGACACAGGTGACACCTGAGTCGCGACATGTGCGACAGTTATGAAAGAGAGTCTCGCCATCGGCCGGGCTCTCTTCGTTGTTTCGCCGTTGCCCCGCTGCCTCTGCTCGAGGACGGCGTCATGCGAGCGCCGCCCTCGAACGAGAAGTTTCTAGGAAACCGCCTGCCGCCTGCGACCACGAAGGATCAGGCCGAGCGCAATCAAGAATGTCCCGCCGAGCGCGATGCCCGTTGGCTCAACTCCCGTAGAGCCAAGCACAGGGTCACTAATCGCCAGAGTCACGAGCGCCGTGCTGCAGACAGGCTGCAGGTCGCAAATCTGATAGGTAAACGAATCAGTTCCCTCGTAACCAGGATCTGGTGTGTACGTGAACGACAAGGTCGCAAGATCCCACACCACCTCGCCGTGGGCCGGACCCGTCACGACAGTCACCGAAGCGGGATCGAGGTCACCGTCGGGGTCGCTGTCGTTGCCCTCGATATAGATGACAACGGGATGCCCGGGCGTGGTCGTAGCCGAGTTGTCGCCGGCCACTGGCGGAGAAGGTGCGACGCCGACGGTCACAGTTGCCGTCGCGGTGTCACAAACCGGCTGCGAGTCGCAGATCTCGTACGTGAACGTATCCGTTCCAGTGAACGACGTGTCTGGGGTGTACGTGATCTCACCGGTGACTGGGTCAACACTCGTCGTTCCGTTCGATGGGTCAACCGTGACTGTCACCGAGGTCAGATCGAGGTCATCGTCTGCGTCGGTGTCGTTGCTCGGCACATCGATCGTCACAGGGGTGTCGACGCTCGTCGAATCGGAATCGTCGTTCGCCACGGGGTCGGACGGTGCCCCGCTCACGGTCACCGTGACAGTCGCGGTGTCACACACGGGCTGCGAATCGCAGATTCGATAGGTGAAGGTATCGGTTCCGGTGAATCCCAGGTCTGGCGTGTACGTAATCTCGCCAGTGACCGAGTCAACGCTTGTGCCACCGTTTGCCGGGCCGCTCGTGACCGTCACCGAGGTGAGATCGAGGTCACCGTCTGCGTCGGTGTCGTTGCTCGGCACATCGATCGTGACGGGAGTATTCACGGTGGTGGAATCCGAATCGTCGTTAGCGACTGGGTTGGATACAGTCACCGTGACCGTCACCGATGCGGAATCGCAATTGCCATCGAGATCGCAGATTTGATAGATGAACGAATCGGTGCCGGCGAACCCGGTGTCAGGCGTATAGGTGATTTCGCCAGTGACGGGGTCGACGCTCGTCGAGCCATTGCCGGGGGAGCTCGTCACGGTAACTGACGTGAGATCCAGGTCGCCATCGAGGTCAGTGTCGTTGGCGGGCACGTCAATAGTGACCGGCGTTTCCCACGTAGTCGAATCCGAATCATCCACCGCGACAGGTGGCGCTGTAACGGTGATCGTGACGACCGCAGTGTCACATACGGGTTGCATGTCACAGACCTGGTACGTGAACGTGTCCGTGCCGACGAAGCCGACTGTCGGCGTGTAGGTGACCACTCCGGTAACAGGGTCGACGCTCGTCGTTCCGTTCGAGGGATCGACCGTGACATTCACCGAGGTGGGATCGATATCGCCATCAACATCGGTGTCGTTGGCCGTGACATCAATCGGCACTCCGACCCCGGTCAGGGTCGCCGCCGTGTCATCGACCGCGACCGGGTTGTTCGCGTCGACAGTGACCGTGACAAGGGCAGTGTCGCAGACGGGCTGCAAATCGCAGATTTGATAGGTGAACGTATCCGTGCCGGAGAACCCAAGGTTCGGCGTGTACGTGATCTTGCCAGTCACGGGGTTGACGCTCGTATTGCCGTTGGATGCTGCGCCCGTGACGCTCACGGAGGTTACGTCGAGATCATTGTTGGGGTCGCTGTCGTTTGCGGGTACATCGATGAGCACGGGCACGTTTGGGGCGGTGCCTGCGGAGTCATCAACCGCTACGGGCGGGGAGGGAGTAGGAGGGGCCGTCGAGGTGACGACGGTCAGCGAGAAGTCCGAGTTGTAGTGGTACGACGAGCCGGAGAAGTCGTAGATGATGCTTCCGACGTTGCCGGTGCCTGCGGCGATGACTTTCGCGGTCACGCTGACATGAATCGGGTCACCGCCGGCCTTGCCGCCCGTGAAACCGTTGGGCCCGATGCACGAGCGATACGTCCCTGAGCTCGTTACCGGGTCCCAACCACAGGCGTTGGCGTAGAAGGTGTCATTCGTGGCACCGCTCGGCTTGTTGTAGGTGGCACTGATGGAGGTGATCTCGAACAGGCTGCCGTCGAGGATCGGGCCCGCATCGAGCTGTTCGTATCCGTTGGTCGCGGTGTAGCCGTCGAGCACATAGGTGACCGTGTCGCCCACCACGACATTCGTCGGTCCGGTCAGCGACGTCACGCCGTTGCGGTTCTGCGAGACGAGCTTTTCAACGTAGAGCTCTCGCGCCGCTGGCGTCGTGACCGACGTAACACCAGTCGCGCTGGCCGTAATCGTAAACGTGCGGGTCGAATTCCAGGCTGCCGTGTCACGCGTGACAGTCACCGTCCACCACAACTTTGTGCACGCCGAGCCTGCGAGCGAAGAGATCGTCTTCACCGCTGCACTGTCGAGGTTCAGGTAGGCGTTAGCCGTGCCCCAGTTCCAGGTGACGCTGATGTCGGTGATCGCGCTGCCGGTGAGGTTGCAGACCTTCGCGCCGATCTCGAACTGATCGGGTCCACTAGTGACGTCGTTGCTGTCGAGACCGATAACGTTCCAGCCTAGCGGCGTGATACTCAAAGAGACCGGGGTCGCGCTCGCTGCGCCAGTCGGAATGAGAAACGCAACGAGGGCGATCGCCGCACTAAATAGACCAGCCCAACGAGTGCGCCGAGCCCCGCGCGACCGTGTCAAAGTGAGCGGCGCTGAACGATCGGTTGTTCTCGACAAGATCAATACTCTCGGGTCAATTGACGGGGGGTTTGGTCGACCTGGAACGAGCTCACCCAGCTTAGGGTCGAGCCGCGATATATCCGTTTCAAGACTGGCATGATGAGCCAGGCCGACGCGCCGTTCGCCGCCCCCACTATGGGTGCCAGTCCCGCCCAATTCTGGGGGCATACCGCCTCGCCGTCAATGCAATCCTCGCGTCAAGCAGATCGCCGCGAGGGCGTGCGTAGCCGTCCCGGACTAGTGCACTTGTTCGGCGTAGAGCGAGGAGTAGACGCCGCCGCGGTCAAGCAACTCCGCGTGCGTTCCACGTTCGACGATCTGGCCTGCCTTCACGACGAAGATCACATCGGCACCGATCACGGTCGAAAGCCGGTGGGCGACCGCGATGGTCGTGCGCCCGCGGGACGCGGCATCCAGCGCAGTTTGCACGATGCGCTCCGAGATGGTGTCGAGCGAACTCGTCGCCTCATCGAGAATCAGCACTGGCGGATCCTTGAGCAACACGCGGGCGATCGCGATTCGCTGCTTCTCTCCGCCCGAAAGTCGATACCCGCGCTCACCGACGATGGTGTCGTAGCCCTCGGGGAACGACTGGATCGTGTCGTGGATGTTCGCCGCCCGGGCAGCGCTCTCAAGCTCCTCTTGCGTCGCCTCGGGCTTGGCGTATCTGATGTTCTCCGCGATCGTCGCGTGAAAGAGGTACGTCTCCTGGCTCACGATTCCGATGTTGCGCACGAGCGAATCCTGCGCGAGCTCGCGCACATCGTCGCCGCCGAAGACCACACGGCCGCTCGTGACGTCGTGTAAGCGCGGAATCAGGTACGAGATTGTCGTCTTGCCCGCGCCGGAGGGGCCGACGAACGCCACGAACTGCCCGGCCTCAACGCGGAATGAGATGTTCCGCAGCGTCGCAGGTACGGATTCCGGGGTGTCGGGGTAGCGGAATACAACATCATCGAATTCGACCTCGCCAAGCCGCTTCGGCCGCACCGGGTGCGCGTCGGGCCGATCCGTGATCGAGGGCTTGAGGTCGAGGTACTCGAAGATGCGCGCGAAGAGCGCCGAGGAGGTCTGCAAGTCGAGCGCCACCCGCAGCAACCCGAGCAGGGGGAACATCAACCGGGCCTGCACGGT
>SCSV01000081.1 GCA_004297555.1 Salinibacterium sp. | reverse complement strand
GGAACACCGCCGGAGAGAAGCTCGAGATGTCGATGGAGCTCGTCAGGGATCGACTCAACCACAAACGCTGTACCGTGAGCGGGAATCTCTTCCTGCCTTACGACGGTGAAACCATCGAGGATTTTGGTGATGCGTGCATTCTTGGGACGATGCACTGGTCTGTGAAAGTTCGATTCGGCACGTTTGTACCGAGCGAGTAAAAAGAAGGAGAGACTACAATGGCTATACCGCAGGGAATCGACGCGCTGCTCACGCTTGGGTGGCAGACCGATTTCGACACGATCGCAGCGACGGGAAAGATCATCGCTTTCCTGTCCGAGGGAATCAGCGGTAATCAGCCTCTGATCCCAAATCAGCAGACGGGCGGCGACGCCAATTCCCGGGCGTCGATCGTCGGCCGGTCCATGGCCGACGGCCCAATCTCTTGCTATCTCACTGTCGACAACTTCCCGCTCATCATGAAGGCGGCGCTCGGAACGTTCTCCAGTACCGGATCTGGCGATCCGTACACGCACACCGCCAAGACGACCAAGGGGATGCTCCCGTTTCTAACGGTCGAGAAGTTCCTCGATATGGACACGGACAAGTATCTTCAGTGCATCGGCGAGTGTGTCGACACCTTCGACATCACGATCGAGGATCAGGGGTACGCTACCGCCAAGTTGGGCATGAAGGGCAAGAAGACACAGTATGCCGACACCTCGTTCGATGCGAGCCCCGTCGACATCACGGATAGCCCCTGCTTCGAGTTCCTCCAGGTCGCAGCGGCCGATGCGAAGTTCAACGGCAGCGCCAACGCTCGCATCCAGAAGGCCGACATCAAGATCGCGAACAACGTCACGGACGTCTTTGTGGTTGGCCACGGTGGGCCGCGGCTCGCACTCGTCAGGAAGCGGCAGGTAGTCAGCGGCACCGTCGACTTCATCTTCGACGACATGACGGTACGAGACCTCATTACCGCCGCCACGTTGGTTACCATGGAGTTTAAGATGATCCAGGCAACCAACCGGAGCGCCGATCTCAAGATTTTCGACATGCGCCTCGAGGTCAACGACCCGAAGATTGAAAACGATGGCCCCTTGATGTTGCATGTTCCTTTCCTGGCCTCGAAAAACACGAGCGCCGGGACCCAGATCACTGCGGTCGGCGTGAATTCCCGCGCCGGCACATTCTACGCCCCGTAAAGGGCATCAACACCAGGAGGGACCGCCCGTGCCCAACGAAAAATCATCCAGGTTCAAGACTAAAAACGGTGGCTCGATCGAAATCGTGGCCATCACCGACCGCGTCGTGGAGCAGGCCTCGAAAAACCTGCTCAAGATCGACAGAATCAACTTCTCGGGGGGAGATTCCGACCCGGTCCACGTCAAGATGCTCTACAACGCTGAGCTCGCCAGGCTGGCAACCAAGAGCCTACTAGATAAGGACGCGAAGGACCTTCTCGCCGGGAAAGACGTAAACGAGACCAGGGCCATCCTCAAAAACTCCGATCTGGTGGGGGCCATCATTTCGAAGGGGCTCTCACTGGCACGCCAGGAGGGCGATGAAATACTCGAAGAAGACATCCCAAACTCCTGACCGTCGCGTTGAGGGCTTGGGACGCCGACGGGGACCACATCATCCCAAACTGCGTCCGTTGTCGGTTCCACGGGCGCACCAAATTCAAGCCACCATTCGGCACGGAAGCCTGCGCTCGAAACGGCGGGCTTCCAGAATGTCAGAAGGAGGAGATTGCAAACCAGGCGCAGAAGCGCTTAAGCAGGCGCGCCAGGGAGGCATATCGGATTTTCAGCGCTGCCAGGAATAGATGGGAGATGGGGCCAAACGGCCTCTCCAAACTTGACCTGGTAGAGACGAGGCTCATAGCCAAAGCGGAGGGTCTAGACTTCGACTGGGCGCTGAAATACCTACTCATCCTAGAGGGTGCATATCTCAAGGTAAACAGAGACAAGGCCGCCGAGCTGATCGCGGCCCAGAAGAAGCAGACGGAGCAGCCCAACCGAAATGAGCGACGCGGTTCTCGAGCTTGAGGTCGATGGTGCCGATTCCGGGGCCGAGGCTGCGGTTCGGAAGGTACTGTCTGCGATCAATGAGCTCTCTGGTAAGACGACCGCTCTCGGCGCTACCGCCCAAGAGGTAACCGACAAAATCTCGGGAGGGTTCGACAAGGTCCTATCGAGCATGCGCCAGATTGTCGCTACGGTTGCGACGGTTGCCGGCCTCTCGTTTGGGTTCGGGGCATGGATCAAGGAAGGCATCGACTTCGACCGGAAGCTGGAGGTGTCGCGGATCGGCATCGCCGCGATGGTCCAGACCTTCCATACTCTCCACGATTCCCAGGGCGAGCTGATCACCGGGGCCAAGGCCTATGCGGCTGCGCTCGACATCGCCACTGACGCGCAGGACCGCCTGCGCGCCGCTGCTTTCCAGACGAACGCAACCTTCAGCCAGCTCGAGCAGGGGTATGAGCGGATCCTGGCTGGCGTCGGCAATCAGAAGGCCTCTACCGAGGAGATCGTCCGCCTCACGCAGACCGTGGCCAACCTGGCCAGCACGATGCAGGTGCCGTTCGAGGCGGCCTTCCGTCAGATCCAGCTTGCTCTCGAGGGCTTCCCGCGCGCTAGTGGACAGATAGGGGCCTTCATCAAGGCGATGGGTATCGACGGCGCTACGATCCGCTCCTGGCGTGAGCAGGGCGACGCCGTCCAGAACCTGCAGGGCAAGCTCGACCAGTTCCTTCAGATGGGGCCGCGGCTTCAGGCCACCTTCACCGGGCTCGTCAGTCAGGTGAAGGACGCTATCGAGCAAATTGCTGGTAGGTCAATGCAGCCGGTAGTTGACTCCATAAAACGTCAGCTAGCAACCGTCATGTCTAGCGTTGCCACTATCGGCGGGCAGAGTGTCTCGTTCAATCCTGCAGTGCTCGAGCCGCTCAAAGAGGTTGGCACAATCATAGCTTCGGTTGTCCAGAAAATGGCACCGCTAGCTGCGGCATTTTTTAATCTTGGTGTTGCCATTGCGAAGGCTGGCGCATCATTCCTCGATTCGCTTGGACCAGCCATACCGTTGATCACTGCCGTTATCAATGGTACTACCAATTTGATCGATGCGCTTGGACCTATGGGTCCCGCCATCGTCGCCGGATTCTATGCGTTCAACGCGCTGTCTGGCGTCGTGGCGACGATCGCCAGCGTTACCAAGGCTCTGGGCGCTATGGAGATAGCGATCGGCGGCGTGACCATGAGCGCGGCACCGTTGATCGCTGTGTACGTAGGCATTTCGGCTATTGTCGCTGGGCTAATATTGGCGATTCCACTACTCCAGAAGTTCAACGCCGAGGCAGAGGCCAAGCAATCGTGGGATGAGTATGGACTGGTCCTCGAGCGTTTCAAGAACCAGATCACCCAGAAGACCGGGGCCAGCCTAACGGACGAGGCCACCGAGAAACTCCTTAGCATGACCATGGCCAAACGCACCGAGGTGATGCAGGCGCTGCTCGAAAAGATGAGTGCGGCAGATGGCAAAACCCGCGCCCACGTCATCACCCTCCAAGAGCTCAACGCGATGACGTTGGCCGTTACACAGTCGACCAAAGATAACACTGAGGCCACCGACAAGCAGATGGCGGCGATGGCACGCATCGAAGAAAAGACGCTGTCTCTGCGCGCGAAGATCGCAGGCTACAGCGGCGACCTCAGCGGGAAGGTCCTGCAGGCCCAGCTCCAAAACCAGTCGCAAATTGTCAAGGAGGTCGAGGAGCTGCACAAGCTCGGGGATCAGTACGACTACGTGAACGGGAAGGTGCTGAAGACCGTCAAGGATCCGAATGGCGGCGTCTCGCGCATCGACGTAAATACGATCAAGGAATATGATGAGTGGGGCAATAAGATCCGAAGCGTCGGGGACGATGCGGCGATTGCTCAGGGGAAGGTCATCGCGCTACAGCAGACAGCTAGCAAAATGGAAGTCAGCAAGATTTGGAAGGACCAAGCCGACAAGGTACAGAAGGCTAACGATGAGCTGACCGAATACCTCCAGAAACAAAATGACCTCGCCCGAATCGCACCGAACACAGAGACAGGTCTCGCCAAAGCCATCGACGAGATCAACCTCAAATATGCCAAGCTGAATGAGGCGCTCGATCAGAGACTCATTAAGGAAGCGAAGGTTGGGAAGATTAGTGAGCAGGCCGCGGCCCTTGCCGAGTCTGACCGTGCTCTATGGAAAAACAACGCCGCGGCCGAGGCTCTCGAGGCGCAAACGCTCGCCCTCGATAAGATGAACAAGGGTCTCGAGGAAATGCGCGACAAAAACGCGCTGACCATCCAGGAACAAATCGCGGGCGAGGCCAAGCTCGCCGAGGCCAGAATCGACGCCAGCGTGAAGCGTCTGACGCTGGAGACGACTACCACACAAGAGATCATGAAAATGAGCGACGACGAAGTCGCCCATATGGTCACGATTTGGCAGGCAGGGGAGGACGAGAAGGCCAGAATCACCGAGCTCTCAACTCAGAAGATCCGCCTAAGCTGGGCCGGGATGCGCAACGACTGGGGCGCGATCCAGGCCGACATCAACAAGCGCGTCTCCGAGGGCCTCATCACAAACAACGAGGGCCTGAACGAGATGGGCCAGACAATGGAGCGCTGGGGCCGAGACGCCGCGACTGGCATCACGGCAGGGATCAAGCAGGCGATGGCTTCGATCCCGACGGAGGCCCAGAGCGCTGCGACGCAGACCAAGGCAATTTTCGCCGACCTCGGGGCAGGATTCCAGGACCTCTTTGTCAATGTGGCCACCAAGGGCATACACGGGTTCGCCGACGCCTGGGATAACTTCCGCCAGACAATGGTCAAGGAGTGGGCGAAGAGCATGTCCGACATGCTGATGCGGTGGATCAAGAACCTCACCGACATGGGCAACGCCAAGGATGCCTCGAAGTTGGGCGGTAGCTTTGGCGGTACCTATGTGGGCGGTGCGGCGCAGGACGATCTGGTACAGGGGCAGCCATGGATGGGAAACACGCCTGGGGCAGGAGGCGGCGGCGGGGCTGGCTCCAACTTCGGCGGTGGACCGGTCGGCGGGGGCCTGCAGGGCGCCGGATACGGCTCGGCGGTGGGCGGGATGAGTGGAGCTCCTGGATTCTCCGGAGGAGCGGTCGTAGGTGGCGTCCTCGGCGGGATCGCGGCAGGGGCAGGCCTCGGCGCGTCGATGGGCTCTATCGGCGGACCGATTGTGGCTCTGATCGGAGCCATCATCGGCGGCATCGTGGGTGTCTTGATGGCGCCGAACACCGAGAAACACGTTCTCGGTCAGTTCAACGCCATGGTCGCGGGGAATACGCCGGTGGGGCCGGCGACTCTCCCATACATTCCTGGCGCCCCTGGCGGCCCCGGCACACCGGGGGGCGGTGCCATCGGCGGTCCTACTGACATCTTCGACCCCAACGCACCGGTGGCGCTCCCTGGCCCACACGACATCCCGACGGACTACTCGAGATATGCACCCGCGAACGCCACCGACATCGCAGGGAAAAAGGTCCTCGACGAGATGCTCGGGTCCCTTACTGACATCTTCCGAATGGCAGCGCCAGACAGCGCGCACGCGCTTACCGAGTCGTATCAGAAGAACCTCGCGAACATGCTCGTCGGAGGCAGGTTCGACATCGGGGCAGGGTCGAACGAGGACATCCAGAAAGACTGGCAGACGTTTCTGACAACGACGCTGCCCAAGTTCTCGCTGCAGGCGGCGTTCGGCCAGGTCGGGTACACCTCGCCGGGGAACCGCGATGCGCCCGGCAGCGGCAAATACACACCGGGGACGCCCGGCACCGCTGGCCAGCAGACGACTCCGGGCGGGATTGCGGGGTTCAACTTCTGGCTTCCCGGAATGGATCAGGCGGGCAACTGGCCGGACGCCGTGAAGAAACTGTATGACCCTGACGCTCCGATTCCGAAAATGCTTAAAGGTCTCGGATTCACGGCCGACACGATCAAGAGCCTCAGCCAAGAGCTTGTCAACGCAGATCCGAAGCAGTTCATGGCCTCGCTGAACAGCCTGGTCTCGATCGTAGTTTCGATGCGCGACCTCGGGAAGGAACTCGCGAAGACGCGCACAGACCTCTACAACGACATGACGACCGACGCGACGCGGTCGCCAGCGAGCCGTTTTCAGGAGAACGCGGACGCGATTGTCGGACGCTTGAACGACCTTTCGCTCTACAGTGGCGACGAACTCATCAAGCAGACGCAGGCCGTGGTCGACCAAATCAAGCAGAGGTACGACCTCGAGCTGCAGTACATCACCAAAATCAAAGGCATCATGGACTCACTCGATGCCTCGCTCACGCAACAGGCCGAAACGATCCGTACCGCCTTCCAGACGCAGGCCGACGTCAACGCCAAAAACCAGACGATCGTCACCGGGGCCCGCGAGAGGATTCATGTCGCCACGACGCCTGAGGAAGTTCAGCAGATCGCGCAACAGGCCCAGGGCGCGATCGATGCCCTCTTCAAGGATCTCCTGAATCAAATCCAAATCGCGAACCAGGTCGTGGCCTCGGTCGACGCCGCGCGCGAGACGATGCGCCAGTCGATGCTGACGCAGGATCAGGTCACCGAAGAAGCGCGCGACACGTTGGCCGGTGTTTTTGATCAGATCGCGAACGCTGCGGACGCGTCGGGGGTCCAGAAGGCTGCTGACGCTGGGATCGCGGCAATCAAGACTCTGTTCGACGGGCTCTCGGCCCAGGTCAAGGCGGGCCAGGACGAGCTCGCGATCATCAATGATCAAGCGGGTCAATTTCGCGGGATGTTTTCTGGGTCTCCCGATCTTCACGCGTGGGTGACGCCGGGCGCGGGCCAGGGTGTAACCTCCGCGAACGCCAACCCATTTGCTGACTTCGCAACCCAGGCGACAGTGCTCCAGGCAAAGCTCAGCGCCGCGGCCCAGCTCTCCGGGATGGCTCAGGTCAAGGCAATCCAGGACGTCGGGGCCGCTGCGAAGACCATGTACGACCAGCAGAGGGCCCTGCTCCAGCAGATCGTCCAGCAAGCCCAGGACCTTCATACCTCCATCGCCCAGCAGCGTCGCGAGATGCAGCTTGCCCAGATGGATCCAGGGCAGCAGGCCGACTTCCTACATGCCGAGATAGATCGCCTCGGGAAGGAGCTCGAGGGGGTGACCGATCCGGCGCGCATCAAGCAAATCACCGACGCGCAGCAGGGGGACATCACTCAGTATCTCGGACTCTTCAAGGAAGGCGATTCAAACCGTCAGGCGGCCTACGCCTGGGCCGACAAGGTGCTGGCCGAGACCGATCGCGTCGGGACACTCGCCTACGCCGTCATGACGGACAAGATGAAGGCTGCCAACGACCAGATGGCCGGAATTCTCGAGGCGGCGGGTACTCTCCTCCAAACCAACATCACCGACGCGACCACCGAGATCGGGATGCTCGACGCGGCCCTCCTGCAGATCCGCGAGAGCGTCACCACGAACCTCGGGTCCTCGATCGATCTCGCCAAACTGAAGCTCGACCAACTCGCGGCCAGCGCCGATGCTCTCAAGGTCTCCGTCGACACCAAGCTGAACAGTTTCGTCGATGAGATTCTCGCCACGAATGGACCGCTCGGACAGGCGATGACAGACGCCATGAAGCTCTTCACAGACAGCGGCACCGCCGTATACAATTCGGTGTCCGGTGAGGACGGGCTCGTGGCGTCTCATGCCGCGGCGACGGCAGCAGCCTATAATCTTGCCAATGCCCTCAACGCCGCAGCAGCGGCTGCCGGGGGTGCCCCGGCGCCGACGGCGACACCCGGGACCGGCCCAGCTATCCCGCCGGCCGGTAACCCAGCGCGAACGCCAGACGGCTACTCCGCGGCAAGAATCAACCGGGCCAACCCTGGCCTGCTTGACAATCGATACACCGGGACGGGCTCATAGACGATGGGCTATATCGCTGACAGTCTAGGCAAGACAGAGGTTTGCTTCTTCCACCTGATTGAAATTGTCGGGACAGAGCGCAAGTGGACCAACTGTGAGATTCCGCTGAGGACCACCGGAGACTTCGATGCCCCTGCTGGCGTCTGGAAGCCGCTGCAGTGGTCGTTTTCCGGCCTGTCTATACAGAGCGTCACGATCAACAGTCTCGGCAGCATCGAGCTGGCATCGGCCGATTGGCTGGACGCTCCATTCGGGCCGAACTACCTTTTCTTGACCGAGGTCTTCTCTGAAGCTGCCATCAAAATCTATGGAGCCTGGCTCGATCCGGAGCCGACCAATACCACGGTCAAGGAAGACGAGCTCATCTTCAGCGGCACTTGCGGCGAGCCAGAGCTGCCGGTGAACAATGAGCAGGAAACGCTCCGGATGCAGCTTCAGGAGGCCGACCCGGACTCGAGGACGTTCCCTAACGAAAAGATCAGTCGCGCCTGCTCGTTCGAATACAAGAACGCCCTGTCATGCCAAAGCACTTCGACAGATACCTTCTGCCCTCGCGATCTCGTTTCCTGTCAAACCCGAACCGGCGGAAGCAACGAGTCTCACTTCGGCGGGAAGACCGATGTCTGATATTTTCCCCGCCGAACTCATACCCGACGAGGGCTGTACGAGCGATGTCGAGTGCTCCACGTTTGTGTCGGATGGGTACTCCGAGGGGTATCAGTACAGTCGGATCATGAAGCTCTTCCCGTCTTTCGCTTGCACGCTGAAGTTCCAGGATAAGGATTTAGAGTACCTCGAACCGCTATACATTTTCTTCGAGAAGATGCATGGTCGATTCGGAACATTCACTTTTCCCGACGTTCGCGGGCTTGGTAGCGACACGATGCCTGACATCGCTGCTTCGCCTCTTTTGGTCGGCGTGTCAGACGGGACCACTGTCGCCTACGACATCCCGAGCTCAGAGACGCAGGAGCTGACCGTGCGCGCTGGTATCGACACATTCACTGACGGGTCCGGGATCACGCTCACGCTGGCCGGCGGCTCTGACGGGCTGCGTGACTTGATCACGTTCGATTCTGCTCCAGGAATTTACGAGATCATCACTCTTGTCACGCCTACGCGCGGACGCTGGACAACAACCTGTCGTTTCGATCTCGAGGCCATGCCGATTGAGCGCTTCGCGGCTCGGCTCACCTCAGTCCAGGGAGTTCGAATCGTCGAGCGCAGAAACATCCCCGTCGAGGCTATGCCGTGATTTTTCCAAGCATCAGCGATCTGAGGGCGCCTGGGGAGGGCTACGTCGGGATGCGAGAGCATCTGACTGTGCTGTCCTACGCTCAGAACTCCGTCACTCAGTCGAGAGTCGGTCGCGACTTCTCGCTGTTCGTTGCCAGGTTGATGTACCCAATTCGCGAACTCGACGAGATCGCCTACCTCTACGACTTCTATCGAAAATGCCGCGGGCGTTTCAGGGCGTTTACGTTCACCGACTACAATGGGTGGGATGCCGAGACGAAACCGCTACTGCCGGTACCGCTGCTTGTCGAAAAGGGCGATGGCGTCTCTACGCTCTTCGACTTGCCGGTAAGATTCAGTTCTGGGCTAGTCCTGCAAATCGATTCTGGGGATCCGATGGAGATCGGCTCCGGCTGGGGCGCAACGTCCGGGTCTGGTCGTGACGGGCGTGACACCGCGACGTTCGATACGCCACCAGGTGACGGCTCCATCATTAAAGTGGTCGGCGGCAGAGGCCTGCAGTGCGTTGATGCCGCGTTTACGCAGGACCTGCTCTCTATCGATCACTTCGCGAATGAGCTCGTGTCGGTTCGCGGGGTGGAGATCAAGGAGCGTCGCGGAGGCTGTCACGTCGTCTTGAATCCAGGGTCTGGCAGTTTTCCGGACGGCACGTTGCTGATGGACTACACTGACGCGACAATCATAGCATCGCACGGACTTTTCCCATTTACGTTCAGTATCCTCTCCGGAAGCCCGCCGACAGGGATGACACTCGAGACAACGCCACCAAACACTGCCCAGGTCACCGGAACGCCAACTGCGACTGGGTCTTTCGAGTTCATCCTGAGGGCCATGGACGCACGTGGGTGCTACCTGGACAACGAGTACCTGATTGCTATTGGATGCTCGACAATCACCGTCTCGCCGACCAGCCTCGCCGCTGCCTCTGTCGATGCCTCCTACTCTGATACCGTCTCTGCGTCCGGCGGCGTGGCGCCCTACACGTTCGCGGTCACAACCGGAACGCTCCCGTCCGGACTATCGCTAGATCCGGACACGGGGATCATTTCGGGGACGCCCACTGGTGCTGGCTCGCATACATTCACAATCACGGCGACAGACGCAAATGGTTGCACGGGCCATCGTGAGTATGTCCTGGCGCCCGATTGCCCGGCCATCACAATCACCGGCTCGACGGTTGCTGCGACACTCGGTACCGCCTACTCGCGAACCTTCGGAGCGACTGGTGGCGCTTCGCCGTATACCTTCTCGACAAGCGGGAGCGTTCCGCCGGGACTCTCGATCGACTCGAGCAGCGGCGTTCTCTCGGGGACACCAACGACCTCCGGAACATACACATTCAACGTGATAGTGTCCGACGACAACGGTTGCCCTGGCGAGAAAGAATTCGAGATCGTTGCGAGTTGTCCAGGTATCACGGTCTCGCCCTCATCGATCAGCGGCGTGACTGTCGGAGCTGCACTCGCCACGACCACTATCACCGCGAGCGGCGGTACTGCGAGCTACACATTCGCTGTCACCTCCGGAACATTGCCGACGGGGACGTCGCTTTCTAGCGGGGGATCACTGAGCGGGTCAACTACTGCGAGTGGGGTTTTTAGCTTCACGATTACGGCTACCGATGCGTACGGTTGCACTGGCTCAAGGGCTTACAATGTAACGATCTGCCCAACGATCACATTGCTCATGAAGAAAAACAGTGATGGATCGACACAGAACAGTCCGTACAGTTTCACGAACCACAGTATCGATTGCCTAGCTGCCCTGCATCATCTTCTGGCTACCGGCGGCATCGCTCCATACACATACTCAAAAACTGGTACTATGCCTACCGGATGGACATTAAATTCCGACGGAACCATCACTGGTAATTTCTGTGATAACTCAGAGACCAGGACCTTGACCTTCACCGCTACCGATGCAAACGGTTGCACCGGAAGCCTAAGTTTCCAGTTTATTCTAGACACCACGCTGATATAAATCATGCCGCGCCGACTCCCCGACGATCCCGGTACTGCTTTCGGTGGCAACCCGAAGGAAGTGCTGAATCCAGACCCGGCCCCAATCACAAAAGAGATCGAGAAGCCACAGCAACCTGTCACTGGAGACTGGGAGTGGTGGCGGATCATGACCGGCTTTGTCCGGCCCGGCGGGCAGCCGTCCCCGGGAAGCGTCAACCCAACTTTCACATCGAGCGGGGCCAGCGCGACGCACGCGCTCTCTGTTGGTGATATGAAAATTTGGGTCTACGGCAACGCGCGGATCGCCGGAAAGGTCATCGGTTACAACCCGGCCCCGACCAGCGTTACTCACGCCATCTATGTAATGCTGTGCAAGGGTGAGATCGAGGGCGCGACTTGCGTTGCTGGACCCGGCACACCCGACATCTTTACGGGGCCGCCAACCCAGGCTCACGATCTCTACGCCCCGTTCGACGTCACTGGGCAGCCGTCGGACGCCTATGCGCGCTTCATCATCACGCGCGTCGACACCGACCCGCCGACTCGGGACCAAGTGAACTCTACGGAATACGCCTTCGACGTTCAGGGTTTCAACCAGATTTTCGACCACCGTGGCCCAACGACAGCGTTCTCCACGAACCCTGTCCTTTGTTGGCGCGATGCCCTGCTGCGCAGCAGGTATGCAACTTCATCTGAGATCGATGAGGCCAGCTTCGACGACGGCGCCGACGCCTGTGACGAATTGGTCGGTGGGGAGAAGCGCTATCAAATCGGCCTCGCCATGATCCAGCCTGCGACGATGAGAGCCTGGAAGGACGTCTTCTGTGCATCATTCGCTGGCGAGAGCTTCAAGTATCGCGGGAAGTGGCGCGTACGGGTCGGCGTCGCCCAGCCCGAAGACGCATATACTTTCTATGAGGGGATCGACGCGAAGGAAGTGGTCATTCGAGAGGTGAAGCGCGATCGTCCAACGCAAGTCAAGATCAACTACTCGGATTCGACCAATGAATACGCACCCAACACGGCCGTCGTGGAGAACCCGGGGATCTCAACCGGGGACATCGCGATCGTTCCGGCCGAGCTCAACATCGCCTCCATCAACGATCCGAAGGTGGCCCTCAGAGTTGCCGCGATCTATGCGAATCAGGCACAGTTCAAGTTCGAGGGTGGTTTCAAGACCTGGACACGCGGGGCACTCCTGACCCCTGGCATGCGGATTCGGCTGGTTCGCAAGAGCGGCGGAATCGACAACTCGTTCACGGTGACCGGTCTCAGTCCAGACTCGAGCGGGGAGTGGAGCGTGGCGATCCGGCAGTACAGCGATGACATCTACACGGACAGCGTCTTCTTCACGGGATCAACTCTTCCGGGAATTGCGGTCTGAGAACCCGACTCTCGGCTGGGTGCCGGGCGCACAGTGCGGGGCGGATCCGCGCCGGAGCCGGCACTCCGGGCGGTTCTGCCGGCTCCGACTCTTGACTTCGCTGGCTTGCGGGCGCATGTTGGCGGCATGAACGAACCGCTCCATTTCCTCACGAAAACCGTCGAAAACACCGTCTCAGAGATCCTCTCTGGCCCCACACTCACGGACCTTGAATCGGTTGAGGCCGAGTTTCAACGCATGGACGCGCTGGCCAGGCCTGTAGCCAATCAGATCGCCGCCTTTGCCCTACAGGCTCCTGAGAATAAATTCATAGTCATCGGCATGGTCGAGGCGCTTCGCGAGGCATGCCAGCGGCGTCAGGCCATCGCGATCGCGCGCTGCCGCGAGGTCTCAAAGCAGAATGACGACTGGGTGGCCGAGTTTACGGCGCGGCGTCTGGCTGCCGTCCCAATTTCGAACACTCCTGCGTAATCTATTTTTCAGTTTTGATCTACCGACCCTTGCATTTTTGAAAACTACGCCCTATCTTCGGGTCTGCGATGAACGAAAAGATCCGAGGCCTTTGTGAGCGAGCGAACCTAAAGAAACGTGAGCTCGGTGTTCTTCTGGGGCTGTCAGAGGCCACGGTCTCGCGAATGCTGGACGGAAGCGGCCGATGCTTCAGCCTGCTCGAAGCGTCGATCCTGGCTCCAGTCCTGCGAGAGAATCTTGCGGACCCGACGCTCAGGATCGAGGACCTTGCGGACTCTGGACCGAGGGTCACAGGGCTCATCGATGGTAGCGACGTCAGCTTCTCGTACCGCGTTCGCTCCGTCCACCGTGACGGTCGCTGGCTCCGATTCTCCGAGTGGGAAACGATCACTCCCGATCGCGTCGAGGCCATTCTGTATGACACCAACCTCGGCGACCAGGCCAAGATCAAGATCGATCTTGTTGGTCTCACACGTGGATGGGTTGTCGAGGTGGGTACGATGCAGCTCATCGCGCTCCCGGACGACGAAAGCGATCGACCACTCGAAACCTTACGAGCGGCATCTTGAGCCAGCTTCAACGAGAGGTCAAGGCCATATTTGCCTCTTTCGCGAGGCTCCAGCGTGAACGCATTGCCCTTGGCGACGCGATGTCACCAAAGGGCTGGAGCCCAAAGGTAGACATCGATTCCGTCACTGAATACGTTCCGTGGTTCGAGCGCACCGCTCACCTCAGAGATCGCACAGGTAGGCTCGACAGCGATCCGGCCCCAGACGACAAGCAGCGATCAGGTCGCTTGCTTTTCCAGCGCATGCTGATGCGTGGGCGGCGGCGGCCATGAAGAATTTCCAATTCTGCTGCGAGTTTTTGACCCAATACATCGTCTTGACCGGCTGTCTCTATATTGCGCTGACTTACACCAATAACCATTCCTGGCCACATCGAACCCAACGACAATTGGCCGGGTTTTCGATCATCTTGTCAATTATTTGTTTCGGCATCGGCTTGGCCGTCGCCTTGTTTACAACTCTAAAATAGGAAGGGAGAAAAATGCCTGAATTGAAATTCACCTGGGATGATGTCTCCGAGGGCGCTGGCGCGGCCAAGGCCGGGATTCTCGGCTTCGGAAAGAGCGGAAAGACCTACACGGCCGTTATGCTCGCCATCGCTGCTCGCGAGGCTCTCGGGCAGAAGGGGCCGATCGCCTTTTTCGATACCGAGACTGGCTCGCTGTACACCAAACACATCATCAAGGAGCTGACTGGTCTCGACCCACTCGTGAAGAAGGCGCGATCGTTTCCGGACCTAATCGCCTTTGCTCGTGCGTGCGAAGAGGCGAATGTCGGCGCGATCGTCGTCGATTCGATCACCCACCCGTGGAGGGAGCTCTGCGCTGCCTACCTGAAGGAGCGCAATGAGGCGCTGGCCGCCGCCGGGAAAAAGTACCAGAAGAAAAAGCTCGAGTTCCAGGACTGGGACGCGATCAAGACTCGGTGGGCTGCGTGGTCCGACTGGTATCTGAACACCGGAATCTCGATCGTCGTCTGTGGTCGTGCCGGATTCGACGTTCACATGGAAAAGGACGAAGAGACCGGCAACAAAGAGCTCGTGCGCGACAGTGTCAAGATGAAAGTCGAGGGCGAGTTCTCGTACGAGCCAAGCCTGCTCATCGAGATGGAAGCGGAGCAGGAATTCGTCGCCGGCTCGAAGGTCCCTAAGATCACGCGCCGAGCCACGGTCCTCGGTGATAGGTTCAACGTCCTCGACGGCCAGTCGTGGTCGTTCACATCGACCACGGACAATGCGAAGGCCTTGGCCGAGGTGAAGAAGTTCTTCGGGCCTCATCTTCGCCTGCTAACCGCCGGCAGTACGCCGGGTGTAGACGTCTCCCTGAAGAGCAAGTTCGGGTTCGACGAGTCTGGCGAGGGTAGCGCGGACCGCGAGGTGCGTGAGCGCAAGACGATCCTCGAGGAGATCAAGAACGATCTGATGCTGGCGCACCCTGGCATCACGGACGTGGCCAAGGGGGCGAAGGCCTCGGCCCTCAGGAAGGCCTTCGATACGGGCGCCTGGGCGAAACTCGAGGCGATGTCGGTCGAGGAACTCCGTGTGGGCCGGCAGAAGCTTCTGGCGATTCTGAAGCCTGAAAAGCCTGCGCCGACCGTGGCAACGACAGAGATTAGGGAGTTCGCCAAGCCCGTCGAGGCGGCCAAGCCGCCCGCGGATCCCGATCTCGACTTCAATTTCGATGACGTGAAGGCTACGGCGTGAACGAGGAAATTTTAGCCCAGATAAGGGCCAGGTTCAGCTCGACCACGAAACCCGGCCCATGGAAAATCGTGGAGACCGGGGAATTGGTACGCTATACGGCAAACGGAACCTCGTTCATAGCGAAGACGCAAGAGGATTGCATCGTTGATGCGACCGGACACGAAGTCCTTGGTGCCTCGGAATACCTCAATGTGCAACGATCGGATCTGGAGTTCATGGCGAAGGCCTGGCAGGATATCAAGTTCTTACTCGAACTCGTGGAGGATCTGCGCAAGTGAAGGTCACCAAGGTTTCCACTCGTCAGCTCCTAGCTTTCGAGGACCTAGAGGTCAAGCTCGGGAGCGGCCTGACGATCGCCAAGGGTCCCAACGAGTGTGGTAAGACCTCGATCGTCGAAATCATCAAGGCCTTCTTCACGGGCGGCAAGGACGTCACCATCGTCCGAAAGGGAGCCGAGTCCGGAGAAGTCGCGGTCGAGTTCGACGACGGGTACCGCGGTCGTCGCGTCTACGATGCCGATGGCTCGAACAAGGTCGAGATTTTCGACCCCGCCGGAAAGAAGCTCCCGGGGAGTGGGGCGAAGTTCCTCTCGGCCCTAGCCGACGCTCTGAGCCTCAATCCGCTCGCCTTCTTCCACGCTCCGCCGAAGCAGCGGGTCTCATGGTTCATAGAGACTGTGCCGGTCAACGTCTCGGCCGAGGAGATCACGAAGGCCACGGGATTCCCGTATCGTCAGACTGGCGAGGAGCGCAACGGATTCGACCTCCTCTACCGCCTACGGAAGGCCTTCTATGACGAGCGCACGGGGATCAATGGTCAGATCACGGCGAAGAAGAAGACGTGCGAGGAGCTCACTAGAACGCTTCCTGAGGTCGATCCGGAGTCGATAGGTGGTCTCGCAGAGCTGAGGCAACGACAGCAGGAGCTCGAGTCTGGACGCCAGTCGGAGCGTGCCCGTATCGCCGGCGAGAAGAGCGCGGCGGAGGTAGCTCTCGACAAGAAGTTCCGGGCGAAGATGGAGTCGATCAAGGCGGACCGCGCTGAGGCCGACCGGAAAGCCAGCGCTATCGTGGACGAGGCGCGGCGCGCGGCCCGCGAGCTGCAGGACGCAGCCGCGCTCGAGCAGGAGAAGGCCACGGCGGCTCTGAACGCTCGACTCGCCGAGTTCACGGAAAAACTGAACGCCAAGGCACTCGCCGACCGCTCTGCGGCGGACGAACAGTTCTCGGGCCAGCTCGCGGAGCTAGCTGCAGCCATCGCAAAGGCAGAGGTAGCCGAGTCCTCGATCGCTGTGACGCGCAACACGCGCCAGACCATCGAGAAGTATAAACGTGAGATCGTTGAACTCTCTACCCACGCCGACCAGCAGTCCGCGGCGATCGATGGCATCGACTCGCTCAAGGAGCAGCTCATCACGCGTGTCGGCATCCCTGGTCTAGAGATTCGGGACGGGGACATCTGGATCAACGGCGTCGCCTTCGACCGTCTCAACGAAGAGACCAAAATCAAAATCTGTTTTCAACTTGCCCGGATGCGGGCGGGCGATTGCCCACTCGTGTGTGCGGATGGGTTCGAAGCGCTCGACTCGCGGCATCGCGAGCTCTTCGAGCAATTCGTCGAGGAGTCCGGGCTACAGGCCTTCGTCACGATCGTGGCCGACACAGAGCCGTGCCCCTCGTGCAAGGGCCAGGATCCGCAGAGACTGTCGTGCGCCACTTGTCAGGAACGCGGGACCGTCCCGCTCGAAGGCCTGAAGTTCGAAACGATCAATACAAAAACGGAGGGAGACTGAATGCCAAGGATCGGAAGTGTTGACGAGGCCAGGAAAGCATCCGCTGGCAGCGAGCCAGCGCCTGCAGGCGTCTATATCATGTATGTCGCCAAGGCCTGGACCAAACAGAGCGACAACAAGTACATCATGAAGTGGGTCGTGGCATCCGGCGAGAATGCCGGCAAAAGCGCATACGAACGCTTCGATCTCGACAGCGACATGGGCAAGGGTTTCCTCCTACGCCGCATGGAGACGCTTGGCGTCGAGCTTCAGCAATCCGGCTCGAACCAGCTCTCTTTCGATGACTCGGCGCCGATTGGCGCCATCGCAGAGGTCAGGCTGGTCGAGAAGAATGGCTGGGTGAATGTCAGGGGCGTCACCGCGGTAACAGCCGACGTCGAGATCAACGTACGTGAGGCGCTCAGGGCGGCCGATCCGGTTGGAGCCGCAGCCTCTTCCTCCACAGACGATGACGACGTTCCGTTCTGAGGGCAACTGATCAGTGCTTCTCCTCACTCGTCTCGAGTTCAAGAGCCGGACCGCCAACATCGTGCGGTACTTGCGATTCAAGGATCTCGACGCTCGGCGCGATGCCGAGAAGGACGTCGAGGCGGGCCTACGCCTGCTAGCGAAAGACTTGGTCGGGTTCGAGGAGGAGGAGCCTGTTAAAACGCCGACCGCCCGGCGGGTGGCGAAACCGGGCGATGACGACTACGTGTCCAGGAAGTCGTCGCGAAAGCCTGAACCACCCGCCGGGCCGCAGGGCTCGCTCTTCGAGGACGTATGAAGAAAACTCGCTCCAACTCCGGGGTATCTCGAGCCGTAATCCTGCGGCTGGACAAGCGAATCAGGAAGTGGGAGGAGCGATCGAGGGGACGCGACCCGTTGGCGATGGACGTCCTCGTCGAGCTCCAGGAGGTCAGGCGTGACATGCTCGGTAAACCGCTCAAGGGGTACCACGCGAACGCCTCGCTGTTCCCTCGAGAGGAGCTTGCCCCCTGGCTTGCAACTGTGAGAAAGTGCGTTGGCTGCGGAGGACCGGTCGAGGTCACCGCTGCCGCTGCGGCCACGATGGGCGATGGACCGGTGAAGCATCCGGAGTGTTTGGCCACAGAGGGGTCGGCTTGAGATGTCTGGAGCTCTTCGCTGGTATCGGCGGGTTCCCACTAGCTTGGCAGCGACTAGGGTGGGAACATGTCGGCTTTGTGGAGATCGACCCGTGGTGCAGGGCTGTGTTGGAAAAGCATTGGCCGATGGTGCCGCAGCATGACGACATCAAGACCTACTCAGCTACCGCTCTTCGAGGATATGTTGACCTCGTCAGCGGCGGCCCGCCTTGTCAGCCGGCGAGCGTTGCGGGCAAAAGGCGCGGTGCAGATGATGAACGATGGCTCTGGCCGGATTTTCTCAGAGTGGTTTCTGAATGCCACCCGCGCTGGGTCGTGGCAGAGAATCCTCCTGGTCTCGTTTCTTTGCAACCTCGCGGGCTTGACTGGATTCTGTCGAAGCTGGAAGAAGCGGGCTACGAAACAGAAGCGGTGGTTCTGGGGGCTCACGACATCGGCGCACCGCACCTTAGGCGACGCGTCTGGATTGTGGCCCACGCCATCAGCGACAACATACGGCTCCAATCGCGGCGGAGCGGCCGGCAGGGTGGGGAAGATCCGGCACAGTCTCGGCAGTTTATTCGCGATACCGCAGGCGAGAGATTGCAAGGACGCGAGAGCCTCAGTCAAAACCTCGACCAAGAATTCGCGTCCACTGAACGAGCAGGCCTGCGCTTTCCAGCGGGGCGCGACGAACCACAGCGTGCGTGGGAACCTCCACGAGCTAAACCCAGACTGGGTCGAGACGCTCCAGGGCTTCCCCGTCTCCTGGACAGCTTTGCCAGAAAAAACCGTCTCAAGGCTTTGGGAAACTCGGTTGTCCCGCAGTGTGCCGAAATGATCGGTAGAGCAATCCAGGCAGTGGAGAATATGCGATGACAACTTTTCTCAACCTTCGCGAGCAGAACATCGTGCGGTGCCGCGAAGGTTACCGCAAGCAGCTCAGCGACTGGACACTTCTGGAGTGGGCGGGCGCGGCTGCCGGCGAGATGGGCGAGGCCGCGAACATCGCGAAAAAGCTGCGACGCATCGATGGTGGCTTCCCGGGAAATGCCGGAGAACCCTCCAGGGAGTTGCTGGTGCGGGAATTGGGACGAGAGATTGCTGACGTTGTTGTCTATCTCGATCTTCTGGCTGCTGCGGCCGGTCTTCCGGATCTTGGAGTTCTTACCGCCTCGAAGTGGAATGAAATCTCTGAACGAATTGGCTCGCCGCTGAGGTTATCCTGAATGAGGCCTGAGCTCCGTCCCTACCAGCGCAACGGTCTCAAAGAGCTACGCAACGCCCTCCTCGAGGGCTACCGTGCCATCGTTGTCGTCTCGCCTTGCGGTTCCGGCAAGACCGTGATGTTCGCCGACATGATCGACCGCATCCGCCTAGCCGGCAAAAAGGTTCTGGTTCTCGCGCACCGTAAGGAGCTGATCGACCAGACTAGCGCGAAGCTCGATGCGCTCGAGGTACCTCACGGCGTGATCAAGGCGGGGCACTACCGAGTGCAACCGTGGCAGCCAGTACAGGTGGCGAGCGTCCAAACGTTGATCAATAGGCCGCAGTTTCCTGAGGCGGACTATGTGGTACCCGATGAGTCGCATCATGCAACTTCCGAGACCTGGCACACGATCATTCAGGCCTATCCTAATGCACGGATCATTGGCTGGACAGCCACGCCGTACCGCGGCGACGGAACAGGTCTAGCCGAGGCTGGGTTCCAGAAAATCGTCGTCGTTGCGCAGATCCCAGAGCTCATCGAGCAAGGCTATCTGGTCCCGGCCCGCGAGTTCGCTCCGTACGATCCGGACCTTCGTCGAATCAGAAAGACAGCCGCGGACTATAACTCGAAAGACCTCGGCCGGGCCATGGACAGACCAACGTTGATTGGTAATCTCGTCGAGACCTGGAAAAAGTGGGCACCGGGTCGATCCACGGTCGTGTTCGCTGTTGGCATAGAGCACTCACGCCACATCGTTGAACGTTTCCTCAAAGAGGGAATCACCGCCGAGCATCTTGACGCCGATACGCCCGACGATCAGCGCGTCGCGATTCTGGGCAGAGTCGCCTCTGGCCAGACAACAATCATCAGTAACGTCACTGTGCTCACAGAGGGCTGGGACATGCCAAGACTCTCATGCGGCATCATGGCCAGGCCCACGCTCTCCGAAAGTCTCTTCGTGCAAATGTGTGGTCGTCCACTGCGACCAAACGAGGGCAAGGTCGACTGCATCCTGCTTGACCACGCAGGCAACACCGGGCGCCACGGCAGCATCACGGACCATCGCCCATTCTCACTCTTGGGCGAACCGCGTGCCAGCGGGGTGCCAAAGCCTCCGTCCCAGAAGACGTGCCCTAAATGCCTGTCCGTGGTGCCATCGAGCGTCGAGAAGTGCCCAGGCCTGACCTGGGACGGTCGCGAGTGTCTTCACGTTTTCGAGAAGAAAAAGCGCGTTATCATCGAGTCTCCCGGGGAGCTACGCGAGATGCGTAAGGCGAGCATCCAGAAGATGGAGCCGCAGCGACAGGCCGAGCTACTCGCCAAGTTCATCCTCGAGGCCAGGAGCCTCGGCCATCACCCGAGCGCTCCATACGCAAAGTACCGCGGCATGTTTGGTCGTCCCGTCGACGAGAGTGTGCGTGAATCGGCACTGGAGATCGTCGGTCGATGAAGGTTAAGACAATTCCCAACTGGCCAAACCGCGAGTCGTTTGTCGTTGCCGAGCATCGGTCTCTTTTGACAGCCATGGTCTTTCGCGGCCGAAGAGCAGTCCCGATTCTCTGGGTGAATCACGTTGGCTTCTATCGGCATCTTCATGGCGAGGGCGTGATTCAAATGGGCCAGGACGGGTATCCGGACCTAGTCGGTACACTGTACGGCGGCTGGTCCTTCTACTGCGAAACCAAGCGACCAAAGAACAGCAAAACAACCCAGGAGCAGCTCGCTTTCGGCGAGATCGCCAAAGCGGTCGGAGCCTTCCATTGCATCTCCAGTAGCGCCGTTGCCACGGCAGCGTTGGTACTTAAATTCCTAGAGGAGAAGTATGCGTTACAATCCCAAAAAGTCACAGTCCTCACTAGTCAAACATCCAGCGGAGCCAGCTTCTGAGCTCACCGTCGATCAGGTCGACGATGCCATCAACCACCCGACGCACTATACAAGCCATCCCAGCGGCGTCGAGTGCATCACCGTCGTCGAGCACTTCGGGTTCAACGTCGGGAGCACCATCAAATACCTCTGGCGATGCGGCCTCAAGGGCGGCTCTACCAAGCAGGACAGACTAACGGACCTTCGCAAGGCAGAATGGTACGTGAAACGTGAAATACAGCGTATTGAAAAAATACAGCAAATCGAAAACTCCCGATAAACGCCGGCGCGGAGAGGCGCATCACGCTTCCAAGCTAACGACAGAAGACGTGCCGGACATCAGAGCGCAGGTCAGGCGCGGGAAATCTCTCCAGCTCGTGGCAGACCTTCACGGCGTTTCAATCACGACCGTTCGCAACATCATCATCGGTAAGACATGGAGAGGAGTCAGATGAAATCCTGGAAGTCGACGCTGCCAGGGGGAACGGGTGGACGGTGAGTCGGTGATTCAACCGGACTACAGAGCAGCAGCGGTTTTCATCGCGGCGCTTGCCGGATCTCCGGCCGCCCCCTGCACGTTTCAGACTTTCCATGATTCGGTCAAGGATCGGAAGGATGTCGCCCGCGTATTCCACGGGACGCTGGCCTCCAACTTCGAGGAGCTCGTCGCGCTGAACAAGGCGGGGGCCGGCGCGTATTTGACAATCTCGGAAACTGACCTGAAGGGCAGGAAGCTCGCGAACGTAGTCGGACTCCGTGCGCTGTTCGTGGACCACGATGACGGAGAAGCTCGCGAGACCCCACTGCAGCCGTCGATCGTGGTTCGTTCCGGGCATGGTCTGCATCGCTATTGGCTATTGAAGCCAGGCGAATTACTGGAGCGCTTCGCTCCTGCGCTGCTACACCTTGCCGCGTACTACAAGTCGGACACCAACATTCTCGGCCTCAACCGGGTCATGCGGATCCCGGGGTTCTGGCATCAGAAGGGTCAACCGTTTCGCGTAGACCTGGTTGATGTTCGGCCGCAGCTCAAATATACAATTGACGAGGTACTCACTGCGCATCCGATCGAGAAGAAGGTCGATCCGCCGAAGCGAGCGCACGTAGTCAAGGCCAACAGGACACCGTCGGATGATGATCTCGAAAAGCGGATCTTCAGGGCGAAACGCTACTGCGAGAAAATCGATGGTGCCGTCAGCGGGCAGAACGGACACCACGACACGTGGAATACAGCCATCAAGGTCGTGCGAGGGTTCAACCTGACCCCGAGCGCGGCGTTCGAGGTACTGGCCGAGGCCTACAATCCGCGGTGCATCCCGCCGTGGTCCGACGACGAGCTCATCCACAAGATCGAGGGCGCGACGCACGACTCTAAGTTGCCGATCGGGTTCCTGCTCGAGAAGGACGGGCGCGGCGCGAGCCCGAGAGGTGCCGTTCCGCGGCCGGCGGCCAAGGCGCCGGAGCTGGAAGAGCCGGAGCCGGACGATGCTCCCGTAGCGGCCCCGGCTGACGCCGTTAGGGCGATGCTGACGTCTGGGGAGCACCACGACAAGATCATCCCGGTGCTCGCGCTCATCGCGGATCCCGTCGAACGTGAGATTCTGAGCAACCGCCTGGCCTATGAACGGAAAATCTCGAAGACCGTCCTGAAGCAGGCGCTACGCCTCGCGAACCCTAGACGCAAGCTCCTCTCGCTCGTGAAGCGAGAGGGCCCAGACCGCCCGGGAGCCCCGACGATCGTGATCGAGCCCGGTAAGCTACACGAGACAGTCGTGGCCGCGGAGGCCGCCCTTATCTCTTCTGCTGGGGCCGAAGTCTATCAGAGGACAGGCACCCTCGTCAGGCTCTACCGAACAGAGTCGTTGGCGCTACGGCGCTCCGGAGAGGTCGAGAGACCCATTGGGGCGTTGGTCATCAGGCCCCTCGATACGCCCTACCTGCTGGCCCGTCTCACTGCGGCGGCCCACTGGCGCAAGATAGAAACGCGCAGCCAGGAGCTCGTGGCCTGCGACGCGCCGGAGCAGGTCTGCTCGGTTCTGCTGTCGATGGCGGGCGAGTGGACGGCAAGACCGATGCTGGGGATCATCGAGGCCCCGACGATCCGACCGGACGGGTCGATCCTGCAGGACCCTGGTTACGACGAGGCCACGGGGCTGGTCTACGATCCTGGGCAAGCGCAGTTCTCGCCGATCAGTGAAAAGCCGACGATCGAAGAGGCGCGCGCGGCGATGACGCGACTCACGGACCTCCTCGAGGAGTTTCCGTTCGTCTCGAAGGTCGATCGCAGCGTCGCGATCAGCGCCATCTTGACAGCGCTGGTTCGCAAGAGCCTGCCGAGCGCGCCGATGCATGCGTTCACAGCTCCGAAGATGCGGACCGGGAAAACGATGCTGGCTGACGTCGTCGCCCTACTGGCCACCGGACGTCCGTGCCCGGTCCTGCCTCCAAACGCACTTCGACCAGAGGAAGAGAAGAAGCGACTACTTGCGGTACTGCTCGGCGGCGACGCAGTCATCTGCTACGACAACATCGAGCGACCTTTTGGTGATCCGGCGATTTGCCAGGCGCTCACGCAACAGGTGGTCAGCGATCGGATTCTCGGTGAATCTCGGCAGGTCTATGCACCCACGAACGCGACTTTCCTGGCTACCGGCAACAACCTGACGTTCACCGGAGACATCACGGTCCGCGTGCTGCTATCGCGATTGGACCCCCAGCTCGAGCATCCCGAGGAACGGACGTTCACGCGCGACATTGCGGCCTACGCCCTGAAGCATCGTGCCGAACTGGTGGCCGCCGCACTGACGACTCTGGTCGCGCATCGCAGCGGTTGCCTTGGGGTATATAGACCCAATCTAAAAAACTGGGCTGGCTTTGGCGAGTGGCAGGCGATGGTGGCGGGCACAATCGTCGCCTACGGCATGCCAGACCCTGCAGACAGTCGACGCGAGGTCGAGGACAAGGATTCGACTCGCAGCTATCTTGGTGAGGTGATGTTGCAGTGGTGGAACGTCTTCAACGATCGCCCGGTGACACTAACCGACGTCATGAAATGCGCGAACATCTCCTCGAACGAGGAACTCAGGCAGACGCTGCTACAGTGCGCCGGCGACCACGCTGGACGCGAAATCAACCCGCGCACGTTCACCAATTACGTCATCAAGAATGTTGGTAGAATCGAGCGCGGCATGCAGATCAGGGCGGCAGGGACTGCTCAGGGCGTCAGGGTCTGGAGAGTCATCAAGGGCATCGAGCGTTTCCAGTGCAAATCCTGCGATGGGACCGAGTTCAGGTTGTCCAAGAAAACTAACACTCAAATTTGCACAACGTGCTGGCCGGAGGGGTGATGAACGAAGCCGATGTGGCCTTCGAGAAGATAGTTCGTCGTAGACGAGCGCTCAAGGAAACGCTCGGGCCTGAGTATTTCAGGCTCATGAGCGACGCGAAGGCCTTGGTATGGGCTACGACCAAAGACGACTCCCTGGAGTCGTGCATCCGGGCCTCGCTCCTGCTGGCACGCCAGGCTGCTACAGACGGCCGGCCCGGGGCTGTCCTGCGCTCGCATCTTCTCGCCTGCGCTCCACTCGAGATCGCTGACGACGGCGGCCGTTTGTCGAACGCCACCATCGGGCTACAGCACGAGTTCATGACAATGACCCAGGTACCGACGTTCTCCGGAAATGCAGATTCATTCACGCACACACGGAAAGGAAGGCCATGGTAATAGTCAGAGTTGTAGAGATGACGATCGCAGACGGCATAGTCCACAGGCTTCTCCTTCGCCAGGAGGGTGGCAAGACACCGAGCCCGCTGTGGGAGCCAGAGCCGGAAGTGAACGCTTCCCGCGCCGGCGTCTCTCTGGCTGGCGAGTGGCCAGCGATGACCGACCTGACGCTGCTCAAGCAGATGCTCAAGGAGGCAGTCGTCATTGCGGACTCGATCCGCAAGGGCGAGAACCCGGAATCATTGAAGGACCTGACCCCAATCTCATGAGCAAGGAACACGTCACCTTCTGGAACATGATAAAAAGGTGCGTCGCGATGCATCAGCCGCTGACTGCCGAGGCTGCGCATGATGCTGCGGTTCGATCCGGTCTTCTTTGCAGCAAGAGGTATGATCCGGATGAGCACGGCGAGCTAGATATGGAGCCGGGCGACGAGTTCTTCCAATATACGGAAGCCGGGACGGAAGTATGAGAGCTCCAGGCGGACGCGACGACCGGGCAACCGGCGAGCGTGGAGAAAAAAGGACTCTATGTTTGAACGGACCGGTGCGTTGGCTGAGCCGCCCAGCTAGCGCCGGGACGTTAGGAGAATCGCATGAGTGATGCCGGGGCAACCTCAAGAACAGTACGTCTCAATCGACGCGCCAAGACTCGAGGTGAGGCTAACGCGCTCGCTACCGGCACAGGCCCCGTTCGGCATCGTGCCGGCGGGGCAGTTTCTACTCCGTGTCGCTCTGAAAGTTGCCGTGTCCATCACGTTGCGGAATGGTTGTGGCTGGAACGCCGCATTCTGCAGCTCGAAAGGGCGTTGAGGCCGTTCGTTGATGCAGCGATCGATACCGACTCAGTCGGACGCTTTTGGCTAGATACAGCGCGATCGTTGATTGGGAAGTCTGACTTCCGTCGCGCCGCTCGGGCGCTCGGGAAGGCGAAGCGATGAACTACATCTTGGGGTTCGCTGTCGGATTTTTCCTGGGCTGCTTCGCAGCCTCTGTCATCGTGGAAATTGTCAAAAGACCCGAATAGACGCGTCGCCACGGGCCTCCGTGTCGACGACGGCCGCGCTGCCGATCAGCGATTGACGCGGGACGAGAATCTCGCGAGCGTACCGGGCGGCCGGGTCACACCGGCCGTGCTTAAAAGGAGTTGAAGATGGGAACCCAGAAAGAGCTTGTAGGCATAGTCCTGAACGACATGACAATGGCTAGGTTCGGCACGCCAGAAGGGGCATCCCCGTTGCCGGCGTGGGCGCAGCGCGCGGCCGAGATGAGCGTGCAAGACATCCTCGACGCGATCAACGCAGATCCGCAGCCCGCGAAGCCTCCGGCGACGCCCACCTTCTCGAGCGTCCCTCCTACGGCCGAGGAGTTCAAGCAGGTTTTCGGCGCCGAGCACGATCCGACCAATCAGCAGCTCGTTCTCCCGCTCTTGGCGCCGCCGTTCGACCGCAGCGAGGCGCTCAAGAGGGCGCGATTCGGGTTCAGCCCGTTCGGCTATCGTGGCGTCTCCTGGACGAAGTTGCCCTCGGTATACAAATGGCTGCATGATGTCGAGGAGGGCAGGGAAATCATCCCGGCCAAATGGGACCACGACTGCTGCATCTTCCTGATGCTCAACCGCATCATCGTTCCGGACGACGAGGGCAATGTCGGGCTCTTCCAGCGTCCGTGCCCATCGAACGATTTGGGCTATGCTCTGACCGGCCCGGGGGGATCGCAGAACACAATCGATACGTACCTGGCGTCACTCGTTCCGAACGAGGCTGGCAGAGGCTGAAATGCGCAAATGTGACAAGATGGCGTGCGCCACGGGTAAGCCAGCGGAATGGACGCCCATCATTTGGGCGCGTTGCTCTCGCAACCCGATGGCGCCCGCTCGTCTTGTCATGGATATTTACCTCTGCATTAACTGTCGGGATGAGGCAACCGTAGATCGTGTTATCCCGCCAGAGAATTGGCCACGTATAGCGGCCATCTTCAGGCATGCGGGCTTCGCACCGCCGGATCCTGAGCTCACGACGATGACCTTCGAGTTTGTGGCGATGGAAGGATGACGCATGTTTAGTGTTAGACAAAAACGCGAGATCGCTGACGCCGTCCAGAAGATTTTACGTGCTACGAATCATCCGGAACTGCCAGGCCATGAAATCCAATTCCAACTTCACGTGGACGGCGCCGAGTCGTGGAGCTGGGCTAACATCAGGAACAACGGGAGCGTGTCGTCGCGCGACACGGATGGTGCCAACCCTTGGAACGAGCTGCAGGATCCGAAGGGCGGCGCCCGTGGCTGAGCTAACTGTGACCATTGCCGAGGCCGCCTCGCTTTGCGAGCAGGCGCGACGGGACGGGTATGAGGCGGGGAAACACGCGCAGCTTACCGAGCTAGAGCGAAAGTCTGCCGAGCGCAATGGTCTCAAGCAGGCCGGCGACTGTTTGCGGCGTGACCTGGAGGATGCCGCGCGCGACAAGGGCCGGCGCGAGGGCCGGCGCGAGGCGATCGAGCTACTGAGGGATGCGTTGTGTCTGCCTGGGCATGGTTCTGGCTCATCGTGCGGGTTCGATGGTTTCAACGTTGACGTTCTGTGCTGGGCCTGTGCTGTTATCAAGGACGCCCTCCAGCGCGCCGACTGGGACCTCGCGGCAAAGCCGGAGAGGGAGGGGTAATGGGTAACCCGCTGGCTGGCCTAGGCGAGCTGGATGACATTCGGAGCCGACAGGCAGATGCCGCGCTCACGCTCGCGTTGGCGCGGTTCTGGGCGGATGTCAGGGACCGATTGGCAATGTCGAGCGATTCGGACCTAGCGTGGGTTCAGGACTTCGCGACGATCGCTGCCCGCGATGGGCTACTCATCTCTGACTCGATGAATGGCCCGCTCGATACCGACCTCTCGCGCCAAGCGTTGGCGCTTGTCGAGGCGAGCAAGTCGTGACGCGCCCACTCCATCGCGCCCCAATCCACCGCGCCACTCATGGTAACAACACCGTCGGTATTGGCCTGGCGATCCACATCTTGTGCCGATCTCCATGGGTCTTCATCGGCCACAATAAGAGCAAGATCCGGTGGAGCTTCGACGGTCCGATCACATGCGCACGGTGTAAACGCAAGGCTGTGCTCGTCGAGGCGGCGAAATGAGCGGCCTCACGCTCCTGGAGCAGCTCACAGACTGTTTACGAAACGCCGTAGCGCTCATGGAAGAGGAGAATCTCGGCTGCGACTGTGGCGACGCGAATGACCCGCCGTGCGTATTCTGCACCGCGAAGTATCTCCTGTGGCAGTCTGACGCCGAAAACGCAAGGCAGCGGCACGCCCTCGAGAGCAGGCACGGCGGGCTACACGCGCTCGTCGAGGCGGCGAAGGAGTAAGGCAATGCCGCTCGGTAAGGTCGGCCACGTCCTCGCGTCTAAGCAGACGCGCTCGCACTCCTGTCACTGGCCGGGGTGCGTGGCACAAGTTCCGCCCGCGATGTGGGGGTGCAAGATGCACTGGTTTCGCTTGCCGGCTCATCTCAGGCAATGCATTTGGAGCACCTATCGCGTGGGGCAGGAGATCACAATGACTCCGTCGAGCGAGTACCTCGATGCGGCTGACGCGGTGCAGTGGTGGATTCGAAGTGAAGCCAGGCCGGCCGGAGACGCGTAGTGAGCTACTTCGGCCATGGGTTCGGACTTCTCCCAGCCGCGCTGTTCCTCTGGAATCGACTCTTGGCTACTCCCGACGATTCGCCGTCCTTGACGCGTGAGTGTGATCGCCTTTTCATAAGTTTTTCGGCGTTGAGCCTCGCGTGCGCGATGATATGGCCATGACACGCGCCAAGCTCGCAGCCGGGGGCGAACCAAACTGGACTGCCTGCGTTAACGTAGTACGCGGTCTGAACGCAGAAGGGCAAAACCGTCTCGAAGAGGCGGCGACGTCGTTCAGCGAGGACCGTGCGGCAATGGCGGCTCTTCATGCTCTAAAGGAACGCATCGAATGTACGATGTACTTCCCTGTCGATTGCACCGAGTGCGGGCAATGGGACGGCCTGCAGCGGAGGTGCGATTGCGGAAATCGTCGCGTGTCTTGGAAGTGGGATGGCGCTGTAGCTTGGATCCCGGAGGTTTACTGATGATCATCAAGGAGGGTCGAATGGAAGCTAAAACAAAGGCCACGGCAGCAGCAGGGCTCGGCGCGGCGGTTGGACTTGGGGTCTTAACCGCGGTCCTGCGAACGCAGACGCCGGTCACGACCAAATCGCTCGAGGAGGCCATTGTCACCCCGGGCGCCGCAACGTCGTACACGCCGCCGGCCGAGCCCACCACGAGGCTGGGCTTCGCACGCTCCACCCTGACTGCAATACCGGCCGTCAGTTCGTCGCTGGTTTTGACGAAGTTCGAGCCGGTGGCCCAGTCGTCGGTCCCGATCGGCAGCGGCAACATCGCCATCTCTAGCACCAAAAACGTGCTGATCGCCCAAAAGGCCTACGGGTTCGACGTCTGGAGCCTGGCTCCGGCGCCGTCGTTCAAGTTCGGCATCAAGTCGCCTTATCCGCCGAACGGTGACGGCCAGGAGACGGTGACACGCGTCGCCATGAGCCAGGATGGTGAGCGAATCATCGCCGCGACGCACCGGACGACGCATGGTGTGCTTGTCTACGACTCGAAATGGCAGCTTCGCGGCGAGTTTGGAGCTCCGTGGACAGGGGTCAAGGGTGTGGTCGAGGTCGACCAGCCCAGTCCCGGGAAATACGTCGGGTACTCGATCTCGGTCGCCGGGGCCTACCGCGCCGACCTGACGACACTGGGCGCCGCCGGCGGCAGCTATGTCTCGAGCCGTTTGACGGTTCCGGTCAACTCCTCGATGCCCTCGAGCTCTGGCATCACGCTTGGGGGGCTCTGGTACTCGACGGGGGCTCTGCTGGTACGTGTCGACCTGCAGGCACAGACCTTCGTCACGTTCGACTCAAACGCCTTGGGGCTGCAGTCGCTCTCCCAGCTCGTTGGGGTCGTGGCGGTCGGGGACCACGTGATGGTCGAGGCGACGTCCACGGACGGCGTCTCGAGGGGCGTGGCGCTGCTAGCGATCAACGGCACGGCGCTGACCCCACTGGTCGTATGGTTGCCCCCCGCTGGCCTGCGGGGGTTTGTAGGCGCGCCCGGGATCTCGCCGAACGGGATCCCTTACGTCTGGGAGAAACGCCAGGCCGATGGGGCCGCGGTGCTCTTCGAGAACTGGCTGCAGGCCACGACGGGGGACGCGGGGATAGCGCCTAGCCAGACACTCGTGACGGCCGCAGCGATCTACGTCGCTTCGCCTGCGGGTACCTGGTGGGGTTCGCTGGGGTTCGCGCCGCCGGAGCCAACGAGGCCACCCACGCCGGTCCCAACGGTGCCGGCGGTGCCGACAGCCACGCCAACGGCGGTTCCGACAGCCGCCCCGCCGGGGGCCACGCCCACGGCCATGGCCTGGCAGGCCCTGTGTGCCCAGGACGCGTTTACGGCCTGTCTGGCTGGTGGGATCGCCGTCACCGCCACCATCGACGGAAAGGCGGCCACGCTCAATCTGAAGGCCTCCTCGAGGATCGTGGCCGTTTGGGACCTGGGATCCGATCTTGCCGAGGTTAGCGTGAAGTATGACTCGCTAGAGAACCGCGTGAAGGCCAGCGGGCCAGGGGCTGGCAGGGCGACTGTGAAGGTGGCGGGCAGGCCTCTCCCTGTCGACGGGCAGTGGATGAAGCTCTAGGAGCCCTCGTCAGGAGACATCAGGAACGCAACCTCGCTGAGCGTGTAGATCCAGGGCCAAGTATCGCGCTCGTGCAGAAGCCTCACCTTCTCGTCGACCGACGACTCGTGCGTCTGCTGTAGCAACGTTTTCAGGCGCGCTTCTACGGTCGCCATTTGGTCGCGCAGATCCACCCATTCATTGAACCCCGGGTTCGAGGCGAACTCGAGAGCGCTTTGCTTTAGGACGTTCTTGTCGAGGTCGAGCTGGTCCAGGGTGAGCCTCACCCTTTCGACACTCACGTCCGCGTCGTCCATTTTCCGATGGGTATGTCCTCCGGGTCTGCTGTGCGGCGCTGGTTAGCGATCTCCCGCTCGAGACTTTCGACACGAGCCTTGGCGTCCGCAATCTTCTTCTCGAGCCCGAGCACCTTGTCACATGCGATGGCGTGGCGTACCCTTAACGCGACCAGCTCTTGCCTGCAGGCCTCTGCGAATTCCGGAGTCAGAGCCTCGCCGCGCCCGATTACTTTTTTGAGATACTGTTGTACCCCATCGTTGATTACCGGAGACTCAAGCTCGAGCTCGGTGCCGGCCGGGAGCGTCATTTTGACCGACATCTGGCCTCCTCGAATTTGAATGGTCGGATTGGAGTTGCTGGTGTTGCCGCCCACTGCCCGAGCGGAACATCCTCATGCTCTATCGGGGGGATAAAAACTGGGATTGGCTCGTGGACAGTCGCGAAGCGTGGCCATTGATGGAGGCGCTCGCAGTGGGAGCCGCCAGCCTTGTTGCTTGAGCCCTTGCCGCGACGCCACGGGTGCTTGATCATCACAAACTCCAGGTACCGTCGGCCATGAGATTGAAACTCACCTCCTCGTTGGTCCCAACCCAATCCAGCAACTCGATCTTATCGAGCGGCAGATCCATAGTGGTGGTGACTTTGCCTACGTGCGTGTATTGGGCGCGGCACCAGTTGCGTGGTGTACAAAGCAAACCGAACAGGGTCCTCTTTCGAACACGCTCGGGCAGAGTCGCACGCATCGCTCGGACTCGGCGCTTTTGAGCGTTCATCTAGCAAGACGACCGCGATGCGTCGCCTGTCCGCGCTGGTTTGACTCCCACAGGCCCTTATGGACAATACACACATTGAACTCCTGCCCGCGAGCGCTTCGGACTCGTCCCACCGAAGGCGCGCCGCACTGCTCTCCGCGGAACAGCCTGTCGCATGGGGGCGCGTTTTGGCTCTTCGCGTCCCGCACGGGCTTACCTCTCATCCGACACACCAGTCGTGTGCGGCCCTGCCCTCGGCGAGGGCGCGGCCGACGTAGCGCGCGGCGCGTTCCAGGGAAATCTTTGCGGCGACAGGGTCTTGGACACCCAACAGCTTCCCGAGCTCGGCGTGCGTGATGATGAACATGCAGCGATCCGTACCGTCGACAGCCGTGATCTCGCATGTGAGTCGTGGGTCGAGATCATCCTCTCTTCGTAGAAACTCCGCCATCACCGGGCAATTCTCGTCGTGCCAGCAATGCCCTAGGTCCATGAGCTCGGCATCGTTCTCATCGTCGCGCGGGTTCCCGCGGCCACACGTGCAATCGGTGTAGATGATCATCGCTTACTCCAGTCTCTCAGGGGAAGGTCCTCGTGCTCGTCCTTCGGATCCGGCAAGCCAGGGTCTGGTCCCGGCCGGTAGGGCTTTAGGGGTGGGAGATTCTTCGGGTCCAGCGCGAAGCCGTAATAGCGGGCGCTGCGAGGCCTTGCGGTCTTGCGCGTGTAGGGGATCCGATACGGGTCTGGGGCGTGGGCCGGACTCATGCTGATTCCCGGAAAGCGTGAGTGGTCCGATGCATCAACAAATAGTTGGCGGCAAGCTGCACTAGACGTTGGTCATCGTTAAATTGTCCAAGGCCACGATTACACTTATGACAAAGCCAACCACGGACATCACTAAATCTTGAATCGTGGTCGGCGCATGGATGCGTCATCGGAAGTTGACAAATATGACATGGCTTCCCACGCATTAGGGCACGTAACGTCGATACCAAGAACGACTTAGTAACCCACAATTTCATGCAGCCGACGCACCTGCCAGTACTGACATACCGAACACCAGCGCCGCATCTCCGGCAAATGCTACCTAAATAAGTGGCGCCTCTAGTGGCATGCTTTTTCTTCACGCGCCTGGCCACTTTCCGCTGGCGACGAGCATTGTTCTGTGCTCGTTCGCTACCTTGATGGCGTGCTTCTCTGACTTCGCCCACACGTTGATGTGCATTAGGAACCCTTCGCTCAGCGCGTCCTTGTACAGGTGCGGCTTCACATCATCATCATCTACGTTGAATGTGTGTGGCTGCAGGAGACTCTCAATACTGCCGTCGCGACACATTGTGACGACGAAAATATGCAAACCCTGTTTCAGCATGTCGATACCACCATCGAGCGTTACCTCGACGATGTCAGCTGTTTTGCTGCGCAGTTCCTGCAACGCAGTGTGTGCGTTCTGCTCTGACGAGAAGACGCCTAGCACGGCGTAGTTACTGTACGCGCCGTCCTCAATCCACCAGACGCTCGTCATCTGAACGCCGTTGGCCCAATCTTCAACGTGTGCGGCGCGATGCAGCCCTCAGGACACGGTGGCATCAGGATCACGATCTCCTCGAGGTGGTGCAGGTCGTCGACCGTCAGTAGGGTCTTGAACTCTTCTAGGACTGTCTGCGGAGACGTGTCTGACATCCCAGGAAGAGCCCCGAACCTATGTCTTCCTGTTGAGTCCTGGAAGCTGTATGTCCACTTGCTGTAGTGCTGGTTGTAAGAGATGTTTGCGGTCGTTTCCTTGGAAGCCATGTTTCTCCTAAGTGGCGCACCAGCCACGTTGGCAAGTAGCAGAAGGCCAAGCAGCAATGCTCTGCCTACCAACCCATCACCCCGAAGACGATCGCTACAGCTAGCGCTGTCGCTGCTATAGCTACAAGGATCGATGCTGCAGCACTTGGCCTGCGGCTCACGTGCCTGCCTCTGGATAGACACTGGCAGCACCGACCGACGCAAGGTATTCGAGAGCGGCCAGGTGAGAGATTTCCTTCTCGCCAGAGAAGCGTCTTACAGCAGCAACAACCTTCGGCGACATCTTCTTGCCGCAGACCTGATTGTGTTGCGTGCGCAGCGTCCTGGGCCTTCCTGCGCGCTGCTGCTTTACCTTTAGGAGTTGCCCGACACGCTGGCGCGTTACGCCAAGCTGTTCCGCGATCTGCTCCTGCGTGAGATTGTGTGGTGGTCCGCTGAGCTGGCGCGCGAGGGCGCGACGTTTGCCCCAAGGGCGAGCGAGGCCGGTCAGAGTTTCATTCATCTACTCGAACATAGGCCGGCGCCACAGGTTTGTCAAGAGGTTTTCCCTGGGTCCTGCCGCGCACTTTTTGAAAAGCCTTTATACCGGGTCCTGCCGCGCGGTTTTTAAAACTCCCCTTGGCCGGGTCCTGCCGCGCGCTTTTCAGGGCGCCCCCAGGCCGGGTCCTGCCGCGCGGTTTCGCGCGCGCCCGTGAGCTGGCCCCCGGGGTGGGGGGCGAGCTCCGGGTCGACCACGCGTCGGGCCGGAGCTCGACACGCTCTAGCAATATGGAGCTTCGGCCCGCGCTTGTCAAGACGCGTGCACGAGACAGGCATAAATCCACGAGCACGTCACGATACGTCATCCCGTCAACATCGTCGATCAATTCAAGCTTGGTGTCTCGCTCGCTCATATTAAGAATCTAGGGCCCGTCCGCTCCACCTGTCAAGGGGTTTTCTCAACTATTTCGAGCTGGTCATTCTCTGAGCCGAAACTATTTTAAGAAAACTTCTGAAGTGTGTAGCTTTTGACCCAGGACACGACACATATTCTTTGTGGAGGCAAAAGCAAGTGAGTAAGATCGAAGCGAACTACTTGACGAGCGGATACGTCAACGCGGGGTCAGAATCGTATCCGGAACAGACTCGGGAACAGTGCGAGTGTGAAGAGTGAGAATCGTCGCATACGCGGGAGACTCCACGCTCTACTGTCCCGACCACGGCGACGACAAGACAATGATGGCATTGTACTCATGGGATGAGAGCGGAGATTGTCCGGACACGTGCGACGAGTGCCACGCCTTGCTCGACACTTCCTGGACGGCTGAAGCTACCAGGTACGCACGGGAGACTGTGTCAGCCTGGATTAAGAAGACCGCTAGGGCGCGTTGCGGAGAGTGCCCTGAGCATGTGGCTGCGTATGCTGAGAGGCTCCGATGGTGCGGAGAGAATCGGACGGCACAGGCCTTCGAGCGTACCGTTAAAAAATACCTGAAATAGTAGAAAAAACCTCTTGACAGACCGTGAGGCAGGCTTATGATTGAGAGTATGAAGATCGACCAGAACACGCAAGAGCTCCTGGAAGTCTCTCAGGGAATCGCGGAACGAGCGCTCGCACTCTCGGAACTGTTCGAGGCGACTCAGGATCTTATCGAGCACGTCGAATACGTAGCGCCGTTCGTGATGGCGCGGAAAGTGGCGTGAGATGAAAAAGACTCTCTTGCTAAAAATGGCCCTAGAGGACGGGGCCGACATGACCGCCGAATTCGTCCGCGCGCTTCGCCTCGCGGCCGACAGGATCGAGAGTGGAGAAGACGTCTCGTTCTTCAAGACAATTTTTACCAGCGACGGCGAGGACGTCGGAAGATTCGCGGTCAAAGAAGAGTGGTATTTTCGGGCGTGAGACTGCGCGATAGGCGCACGGTAAGCTGCGCCTAATCTGGAGGAACACGAAATGCGAATCACCCTCGAAACCACACACTACAATCCGCGCAAGTTCGGGCGCCCGATTATCGGGCGCGTCACGAAGTGGAGCAAGGCGGAGAGTCTCCCGGAGACACGCATCGGAGCCTATACGGGCCGAAGTGGAGCCGTCAAGTGAGCACGCGCGTCCACGTCGTCGGCACGCTCCGAGGACATGAGATCATGTCAGACGGTACCGTGTATCACTGCCCTAGCTTGGCACTCTGGTCGTTTCGGAGCGAGAGCGGACTTGTCAGGGAGATCATGAAGAAACTCGGAAAGGAGCGTGCGGCGTGAGCGGTATCACATGGCCGGATCTCCCGGAACCGACTAACGGCGCTTTCCTATTTTGCCATAGCTGTCAAAGTCGCGCGAGTGCGACACGTGGAGATTATTCGTTCTGGAAAGATTCGGACGCGATTTTTACGTGCCACGATGAGCCGATGGTCCTGGTCCGCGAAGTACGCAGACTCGTCCGTGTTCCGAAGGCCAAAAGGGTGAAATCATGAAGAAAACCGAAGCAGATCGCGAGCGCTCGTTGCTACGCTCGCGAGGATTTAACAGACTGAGCGTCACGAACCTCGACGAAGCGGGGGGCGATTCGAACGATGCCGTATTGCCGCGGTATGGTGTGTCTGTCGGCGACGGTAACGATGGAGTCGACACGCTCCACCCCGACTATGTCGTGACGACAGACGACCCATGGCGACTCGCGCAGCTTGCGGCGCTTGTAGCGTTCTACCCTAGGGTCCGCAAGTGGGTTCTCGATAATCTCGACGGACCCGACGGCGACGAAGAATACGGTATCACTGTTAGTCTAGGGGCTCCACCGGCCGAAACCCCAAACGGAGAATATCCCGAGTGTCTCCACGGCGACGACACGTGCGAGTGTCTTGAGGATGGCCGAGACGGGCCCGGCTACGCGTGGCGAATTTGGAAAGTCTATCGACTCGACGAGGACGGTAATCCGTGGCATGCTCTAGAGTACGACTCGGTCGAGGACTGTTTCCCATCCGACGTACTCGTGATGGTGCCGAAGTGATCTCGCACGCGTGCGCCTATACAATCGCCTCTTGGTGGCATAACGGGCAAGCGAGCGAGATGTACTCTTTCATGTCGTCGGGCGCTATCTCCGAAGACTTGCTAAGTGAGGTCGAGTATACGCGCGACGGCGGAGAACAGGATGACGAGCGCCAATGCGTGGAGCTGAGCGCTCTAGCGGAATACGTTGAGTATGTCGGCGTTCGCGAGCCCAATACAATTAAAGGCTGGGGAAGCTGGATGTTTACTGAGAAACAGGTCGCTGATGAGGTCGACTCGTGAGGTTAGCATGCTCAGTCTGTCATATTGCCGAGTTTGACGTACCTTGCGAAGGTTACGCAACTACACGTCAAGGCCTGATCGTCTGCTGGGAAGTGACGAAGTGACGGCGCGCGCGATCAATCGGGCGCTGGCGGACGGCAGGAGCGTCACGCTTCGTCGGCACATTCTATACACCATGTCGACAATGGACAGGCCTATACGCGTCACCGGAGCACGCACGCGTCACGGAGCGCTGGAGGTGCGCATCGCGTGGACCGATAGGCTTGTCCGCTGGACGCGTGTCGAAGGCCTTGACCGTGTCAGTGTGACGCTTTGAGCACGCGTCTCGCTCGTCGCCTGAGATGGGGCCCGATGGTTTGGGGCCATCGGTTCGACCCCTCGGAGCTCCTGGAGGCTCACGAGACGGTCCGGGCCGCGTATGAGAGCGGTCGGCGCGTGCGGGTCGAGCCATGGCATGGGGCGACGGCGATCACGGGGAGAGTGTCGACGTCGGCGGGATGGCTCCCGCGGTTCGTGCTCGTCACCGGTCGTCGGGCGCGAGACGCGCGGACGCGCGAGGCGTTAGAAGTCGAAGTCGAGGGCGGACGTGCCGATAGCCTCATCGTCCTCACGCGTGGCGCCCGCGTCATCGCCGTCTCGCGTGGCGGACGCTACGTCGACGGGAGCGAGGGTGAGCGCGGAGGCTGGATCGGGAGAGTGGACCGGCACCGGGCGAGTGTAGGGTGAGGCCGACCAGAGGATGACGTTGGAGCGCTTGACGGGCGCCCGCATGATGCCTGACTGTGGGTCGGACGCTAGGCGGGCCAGTAGCTTCCCCACGGAGCGCGTGGAGAGCCGGGATAGGGCGGAGAGGCTAGGCTCGCCTTGGAGCGACCTGGTAGAGCGCGGGACGGGCCCTAGGACGGCTAGGATCGACGCGATAAGGTCGAGGCTAGCCGTGGTCGACTCGAAGAGTGGAACGGCGCTCCACAGGATAGGCTTCGAGCGCCCGTGACGGTAAATCAGGTGACGGAGCGAGAGGCGTCGGAATAAGTGCCCTAAACTGCGTAGGTTAGGAGCCTGCCCGAAGTACGGGGTCAAGGCGGGATGGTGCACGGCCTCCCGAAGCGTCACCATTTTTGCTCCGAGCGTCTCACGCCATGCCTGCAAAAGTGCGGTTTCGTCGGTCTCATGGAGCCGTGGACCTTGATCTTGAATGATGTAGATAAGCATGAGCCTAAGATAGGGTTAGGCTCGGCGCGTGTCAAGGTTTTCGCGAAACTGGGCTAGATTGGACGTGGAACTGAGCGGGGTTAGACGGTTTGGACGCGTCTTCTTCTGGCAGAATTTGAGGACGTAGTTTCCGGGGCTGAGAGAGGGTAAGTCTAGGTCATAGAGTATGATAAGAGCTAAAGTGACGGAGGCGGGGAAATGCTAAAATTTTAGCCTCTAGGAAAACTCTTTGAGGCTAGACCCGCATGGATACTGGGGAGATGACGAGAGTAGTTTACTAACTTGATTAGGGCGGGAACGTATATATGGTAGGAGATGAGTCGCTGAGGAAGCCCATATTTGAATGGGCGGAGAATGCAAGAGTGAAATATTTGCAAAAAGGCGAACGGTTTTGCGCGTATAGAGGACGCGCCAAACGAGGTCTCGGGGAGGGTAAAGTGGAAAGTATTGAGTGGTCGAAAATGGGACGGAGGACACGCACGCTCGGACGATACCGGTGTAAGTCGGGGTCGAGTTTACGGGAAATTCTCGGAAAAAGGCGTTTTTTGGCGAAACTTCGCGGGAAACATTGGACTCGAAGTGGGCTCTGCGAGAGGTCTGAGTGCGACGAAAGGCCCACTTCTTTGGGTTTCGATTTGGACTTCTTTGATTTGGGCATGGTGTCGCACTTTTGAGGCAAAGAAGTGTAAGTGAGACAAGATGTCACACTGACAAAAATTGTAGGTCGAAGCGACAAAAATTGTCGGAAAAGTGACAAAAATTGTCGGTTTTGGCTCTTGGAGGTCCAAATAGTTGGAGGGAGACAGCCCGCGCCGATTTGGCAGACAATTTTTGTCAGTCACTCGCTCTTTCGACCGCGCGAGAGCGTGAAATAGTAGAGAAAACCTCTTGACACGTGCCGAAGCGGGCCCTAGATTGTGGTATGGAGAACGCGAACATGTACGAGCTCGAAACTCTGGAGAAGATGCCTGACGGATCTCCCCGCTGGCTTGCTCTTGGCTCCGACCAATTCGCCACGCGCGAAGAGGCGGACCGCGAGCGCCGCGGGGTTATCGCTTTTTGCGGATACGCGGAGAGCGAGATCAGGGTGACGGAGGTGAGCAAGTGAGCGCGGCCCTGACGTCCTCCGCCCTGGCTCGCGCGCAAGGCCTTGCGGTGCGCTCGCTCGTCCCGCTCGCTCGACGCGTCGAGGCCGAGCGCGGGCGCCGTGGGAACGTCGAGCGCAGGGCCCGTCTCGAGGCGGCGTACCAGCGCGCGTCCGCGCTCGACCGCGTGCGCTTCATGCGCACGTTTCTCGGGCCGAGGCCCGAGCGCGACCCGCGGGTAGGGACGTATTGGAGCGATCAACGCCGACGCGACAAGGCGCGCGCCATGACCACGCACGCCGGGATGCTCTACGACGAGCACGGGTCGACACGAGGCGACTATCTCACGACCTACGGTCTGGACTACGTTGGCCCGACGGTGAGTGTGCTGTCACCGTACCTTGACAAGGGGAGAGCTGGGCTAGCGCTCGTCGAGGTGAGACGGACGAGGCGGTACGCACGCTCGTGCAAGTGGGGCCCGTCGAGCGTGGCGACACGGTACCTGATCGGACGCAACGAGACCGGTACTTGGTTCGCGCATGCCGTGTCGGTCAAGTGTGTGACGGTACGAGAGGCGGTCTCTTGGATTTGGCGCGGACGCGAGAACGCTATTATCGAGCGTCAGGGTGACGTCGCGCTCGTAAGCGGGGGCGGACGGAGCGAGACGCTACCGGCTGGACACGTCGTGATCGATGGCGTCGTGACGCACGCAACGCATGCGGCGATGCGCACACCGGGTCCGCGCGAGCGACTCATCGTCGGGCGTCGAGCGACCGTGCGGGCCAGCGAAGAGACGAGAGATTAGGTGACGCGTCCTCTCGTCGCTCGCGTCCTGTCGGAGATCGAGGCGGGTCGTGGGACGTGCTCGACCTGGTACCTGGTAGAGATCACGGGCGCGAGCCCGAGCGAGATCGAGGCGACACTACTGAGGCTAGAGCGAGACGGACGCATCGAGCGTGGAGCGGACGAGCAGCATTGGAGAGTGAGCGACGAGGAGAGGGTCAGGTCATGGCTCGATAGAGCCGTGGAAGCGTGGAAGGAACGAAGAGAGGAGAGGACGAGATGAGTGACAGCGAGTGGCTCGCGCGAGAGCGCGACCGTCAAGACGAGCGACGGGTGGAGCGACTCCGTCTTGCGCGCGAGCGACTGCGCGCGACGACGGCGCGGGTCGTCGTCGTCGAAGTGACCGAGCGTGATCGAGCAATCGTGCGCGAGTACGTCCGACGGACGATAGGCGCATGACCGAGCGGGATCAGGTCGCGTCCTGGTTGCGAGCGGTAGCAGCGGACCACGTGAGCGCTGAGATCAGACTACGCAAAAGCGCGCGAGCCTACGTGCTGCGCGCGTCCAAGTATCCGGAGGGGTCGACATGGAGCGACGCGCGGACGGCGATTGCCGTGATTGATGCGCGACTCGCTCTTGCTCACTCGCGAGCAGCTGACGACCTTCGTCGTGTCGCCGATGACATCGAGGCGGGTCGACCGTTGACCCCTAAAAAAAGATCAAGAAAAGTGGCAAAGGTGTAGATATTGACCCAGGGGGCCGCCTATGTTTGGGACATGGGGGAAACGACAATGACAAGCAACAAGCGAACCGGTGAACCGTGTCCCGAGCCGGGTCGGAGCGGTACCGCAAGGCGCAACAGCGACGACGCGAAGAGTAGCGTCACCCGAAGCGGACGGAGGGTCAAGCGGTGACCCTCCCCGGTGGCCTCGGTCTCTCGGAATGGCATCGGCCTTGCGAGGTATACAGTGTCCCTCCCTCACCCATTTTCCCTTTTACCCTTTTAGGATTAGGAGGTTTCAAATTCAAAGATTGACGAACCTAACAATGTCAACCAGGGACGCGGCGATACTCATGGCTGGCACCAGCCCCGGCGCGCTCACCGTGTGCGCCTACCTGATGAAGGCGATACGCAAGTCATGATCGACCTTCTCGAGGCCGTCCGTACGAACCGTCTCCCTGAGGCCACCCTCAACCTCGCCTCGCTCACCCGCGACCAGGTGATCGCCCGCGCCAGCGAGCGTGCCGTTACCTGCTTCGCCATCCTGCACGACGGCCAGTGGGTCGAGCGAGGCAAGATGGGCTGGTGGGGTGCCGTGTCCAGCCCGGCCGACCCTGACGCCTGGCAGGCCCAGGTCAACGCGGCCATCCAGGCCCTCCCGGCCGACTCGTGGCTGACCGTGGTGGACTGCCACATATGAGCAAGCCTGTCGTTGGGCAAAGGTTGTGGTTCGAGTCACGTCTCGGCTCAGGGCGCGATGTGATCGTCTGGACCGTCGGTCGCAAGTGGCTGACGGTTACGTCCGCGCCGGAATGGGACTCCTCTCCAGTCTCAACTCCACTGGGTCGCTTCAGCGTCAAGACAATGCTGGCCGAGCACGGGAACGGCAAGCTGTGGTCAAGCCGGTCAGCCTACCAGTACGCGCTAACCGTCTTGTCGGACTGGGTGGAGCTCGCCCTGTACATGGGCCGGACTCACCCGCCTGACGACATGACGCTCGAGCGCATTGCTGAGGCCAAGGCCACCCTCGGTGGGAGGGTCCGCCGATGAGTACCTCTCTCTTCGCCGCCGAGGCCGCCAACGCCGCGGCCAACTGGTGGGCCGACGCCATTCGCTCCGACACCGACCACGCCCCTCTCGTGCTCGACTTTCGCAACCACCTCTACTTGTCAATAACCCAGGCGCTCCAGCTCTACTCAGACACCGTCCACGTCATTTTCTTGCGTACCAACTATGAGCCAGTTGAGCTACTGGCCAACATAGCCAACGACGTCGGTCTTCTAGCGACCTGCCCTCCGTTCCCGTCTTTCGTCTACATGTGGGTGTCGCCGTTGTATGTCGACGTGATTGACACCAGGCAGGTCCCTCACCAGCCAATCAAAAGGATCTGGACAAGACCATGACAACACCTCCTCATCCACGCTCCCCTCGTCCCCGCCCAGCCTACGTCCCGGCCGAGGACGCGCGCCTCATCGCCAAGATCGTTCTGCGCGCAAAGGCCATGGCCGAGGCGGTCGTTCCGCCCACCGACAACATCCCTCAGTACGACTCGGTGGCCCTGACCTACATCCTAACGAGCTACCACACGAGCCCCAATTGTCCCCAGCTCAACCTGGAGCGCCTCTTGCGCGCCGACGACTTTGACTTCACGCACGACGTGTTCGGCATCAAGATTCACTTCGACCGCACGACCAACGCCCTACTCAACAACTTTCTTCCGAGGTGCGCACGATGACCATTGACGACCCCACCAGCGACCCCCCGGCTCTCGCCGCCATTCGCTTCTGCATGCAGACGGTGAGCCAGGGGATCATAGACGCCATGGACAAGTTTAGATCACAGGGGCGTCCGATGTATCAGATGGAGCGCGAGCATCTCATGCGCCTCACGGACGAGCTGGCCGACCTCCACGACCGCGAGAAGGCCTTCCTGGACAACAATCCGAACTTCCCTCTCCTACGCGACACCATGGTCGTCTTTCGCGTCTCGACCGCGAACCGCAAGGACACACGCTTCTCGCTGCGTCTTCCGCTGTCCAAGCTGCTGACGACCGATCCTGTCGCCGAGAGGTTCAACTCTACCGCCGACGGTCCGTACAAGACTCTCGAGCAGGCAATCCTTGACGATGAGGTGACCTACCAGGTGTTCTGGTACAACGACCCAGCTTACAAGTTGTCCGATTACCCCGAGGTGTCAGGGTGAGCCGCCCCGACCCCGACGAGGAAGCGTGGAAAGCGCTCGATGCGTGGCAGGCTCAGGTTAGCAACGACCCCGCCCACCGCATCGCGCGCGACGAGGCCTCGGCCCCCGTCCACTCCAACCTCGAGCTGATCCTTCACGAGCTCCGCGTCGCCAATCACTACGCGCACATTATCGCCCACCCGTCACCACTCACCCGCGACACGACCGACATTGACCTTTGCTACATCTGCCGCGAAAGGAGAGCCAGTCACCGATGATTGCCGCCATTCCACCCGTCTCCCTAGATCCGCGAGCCAGCCGGGGAGAGATCGACCTACTGCGTCGCGGCCTGAAGGTGTCCGCTGATGCTCCGCTGTGGATTCGTGTTCCGGGGACCGAGATTGACTTCGTAGCCAGGAACCCAACTCCGGACGACGGTACGATCATGCTGGTTGCTCCTTCCCCCCTCAACCAAGAGACCCGCCATCTTCGTCTCCTGGTTAGCGTCCAGCTCCCAAACGTGGCTGACCCGTGCGACTACAGCGGCCCGGGTGGCGCCTGCGTCAACCCGAGGCACCAGCGATGAGCACCCACCCCTTCCGCTTCTACGCCCCAGGCCCTGGCCCAGATCGCTTCTTCGAGGTGGTCCAGCCATACCCCGTCTCCCTCGTGACCTGCGCCATCGTGACGCACGGCCAGGAGCACCCTCACCGCGACGTGATCGTGGCGATGAGCGTCCCTCGCGAGTCCTTCCTCGCCGCGGCCGACGCCCTGCGCGAGGCCACCGCCTCGGTATCTACCACGGCCCCCGACCCGGCACCGGCCCCCGACCCACCCATACAGCTCAACGTCGACAAGGTACTCGGCTTTCTCCGTATCGCCCGCGATAGCGCCACGCACCAGCTCAACACCCACTTCCAGCCACATTCTAGCGATCGGCGCGCCTCCGTCTGCGCCCTGCTGGACGAGATCGAGGACCTCGAGAGTCGCATCGATAGCCTGGAGGACAGTCTGGAGGTTGCTAAGGTTGCTAAGACACAGGGCGACCCCAAGGATGAGACGCCCGAATTATGCACCTATTTCGGCTGCGATTGCCGGGGTTTCTATTTCACGCCCTCCGCCTCGACCGCCTGCCGTTCTTGCGAGCATTCTCGATTCGCCCACCGCGTGACGTTCGACCCCGACCCGCGCGCTCCGCGGTGCTCCCAACCTGACTGTAACTGCGCCGGCTACATCGCATGAGACGCGCCCTCCCCCTCCTCCTTTCCATCTCCCTTCTCTCGTCCGCTGCCTGCTCCTCTTCGGCGGCCCCACGCGTCGCCTTCGTCCTCTCCGTGGCCGCCGACACCCTGACGACCTCTCGAGGCCTCTCTGCAGGACTCAAGGAGGGAAACCCCGTAGCCGCCTCGACGTCCTCTCCGGTGGCCTACCAGCTCGGGGCCTCCCTGGGCTTGGTCCTCCTGGCCGAGCTCATCAACCCCAGCTCCCCGAAGACGGCCAGAGCCCTCTACTGGGCCGCAGCGATCCTACACGGCGGCGCGGCCGCGTGGAACCACAAGGTGACGCCGTGAGCGGCCGTACCCTCGTTCGCCTCGGCTCGAACCTCTTGGTCGACCCTACGACAATTCATTTCATCAGGCAGGGCGATGGTCCGACGAAGTTCGTCGTATACCACCACGACCATGCGACGCTCATCGAGGCCGAGAGTATCGATGAGATCAAGCGCCAACTGTCTCCGCCGCCCCCGCCTCCGCCGGCGGAAATCCCCACTTCCTTGATGATTGCCTATATCGTCGTCGCAACGCTTCTGTTGGGCGCCATAGCTGCCATAGCGTCTGGAGTGCTCTTCCGATGAGCTTCTTCCGCACCCCCGCCCCCTCCTGGCCAGACCTGATCGCTGAGGCCAGGACACCGAGGACCGGCACTTGATACGCTCCGTCTTCGTGGTACGCGCCGCCGCTCTGGTCGAGCAGATCAACGCTAACCCAATCCCCCTGTCCTTCCAGTCCGTCCCCGGGACCGCCGAGATGATCCGCGTCTATTGGGAGCTCAAGCGTCTCTCCGGTCTTCCGATCGGCAAGTTCTCTGACGACCTTGCCGACTACGCCCGCGAACATACCAAAGACATGTCGTGGGCTGCGCGACTCATGAGCAACGTCGACAACGCCCTCCAGGCCAAGGCAACCGCCCTGATGGCCGAGGCCCGGCTGGCTGGCTACAATGCTAACCTTTACGCTGAGACGCTCGCCTTTACGGCCGCTCAGTGCTTCTTACCACAGGAGGACAAAACGACATGAACAAGAGGCAGATCGCTTCGGTGGTGAAGCAAGTTCCCAGAGGCATTGACTGGCATCCCGATCGGCTGACCAAGGCCCTGGCTTCTACGGTCCCTGTCGTGCCCAAGTTGAACGTCAAGATTCTCGCGGCGCTCAAGCGTGGCGCCGGGTTCGACATGGGCTCATGGCACGACAGTTGGGGATCCGACAAGTATTCGTGCGGCTCGACGCACTGTCGCGCCGGCTGGGCGGTGGCTCTCGCTGGCGAGCCGGGCATCGCCCTCGAGGGCAATCTCGGCCCAGAGCTTGCCGGGGCGCTGATCACGGTTGCCTCGTGCCCGGAGCTCAGAGGTAAGGTCCCGGACTTTTTCTCCTCTACCCACGACGCCATGGCCGACATCAAGCGTCTTGCGAAGCTCGAGCGGGCTAGGCCGAAGAAGGAGCGATCGTGACGGCGTGGATACAACGTGGCGCCGGTGTAGACACCGTTCGCGCTTCCGTCTCCGATCGTCGTATCGTCTTCACGCAGGGCGCCTCCATCATCTTGATCACCGTGCCAGACCTGATCTACTTCGCCAACTACTTCTCAGCTCGCGATGGCTGTCCTGAGAGTCAAGACTCCTCAATCCCCACCAACACTCCCACCCCAGCACCCACCCCACCAGCCATCGCGAGCATTCCTTCCATCTCTTGGTGGTACCGCTGGAGGGGCGACTGGATCTGGATGAAATGCGAGCAAGCATTCGTTCATCGCAATCTTCATCCGACCGATTACGTCAGACTCAAGGGGCACGCCATGCTCAGCTCCGCCGGGACTACAACTACCGCCTTCGATTTGCACGGTTACGAGTACAGGGCGGAGCGTCAGTGAGAGTTCACCGCAAGACTACCCTCGAGGATGGTACGGCCATCTCGATGACACAGGAGGGTCTCGGCGACGACGTCACTCTCACGCGTTACCGTGCCTCCGCGAGCCCCGCCGTGTTCCCAGACCTCATTAACTCCGTGCCGATGCCTCTCAGCACGTTGATGCGATTTGCTGACGATCTCCGAGTGATCGAGTACCTGGAGAGCACAAATGAAGGGTGATCTCCAGTATTACGTTCGCGGTCGATTCGCGCTGCACGACGACTGGTCGGTTGTGGCGTCGCTCTTACACAAAGATGACCAGGTTGTGCTGACTAAAACTAAGGCCTCTGGCGTCGCGATCATGTCTCAAATGTACCTGCCGGCAGATGCAATCCTAGAGATCGCCGACTTCATTCACAATGTACAAGAGCGCGATCGGCTACAGAAGCTGATCGACGAGTGGTCGGTATGAGTACCTCCGGACCGTGGTACAGCCACGTAATCGACCACGGAGACCAGTTTCGCGCCCCAGAGGCAGGTGATGCCGCCATCCTTGCGCCTAACGGGGTCTGCGTTGGCTTCGTTTGGCAAGGTCTTCGTGAGTCAAACTCCAACGCGGCACTCGTGTCCGCCGCGCCGGATCTCCTCGATGCGCTCGAGAAGATCGTCCAGCATCATCGATCCTTTATTGGTGGTAACTGGCGTGTATATGCTACGCGTGACCTATACGACCGATGGATCAAGCTCGTCGCCAAGGCGAAAGGAGATACATGCAACTCGACGGATACGTCCCTCCTCCGGCCCCTCCTCCATCAGCCCCCACAGGCGACTCCCACGCCTGCCGTAACTGTGGCGCCTCAAGAACCGACGCCCCCTGCGACCACTGCGGGTCCAGCCATGGTTGACAAACCCAAGACCATTGGCGAGTACGAACTCTTGGTCGAGGTCCTCCAGGCTGGTCTACGGCGTACACAGGCCTGGGCCAAGAAAAACGTGGACATGCGCGACGCCGAGATCAAAGGCCTCACCGCCGAACTCGACGCAGAGCGCGAGGGATGCAAACGCCTCGAGGCGCGCCAAGAGCGCGTCGAGGCCGAGCTGGCGATGGCCAAGGGCAACATGTCCGAGAAGGCCAGTGCCGACATAGAAACCTGGCGCGACCGCGCCATGGTCGCCGAACAGGCGCTCGCGTGCTGGCAAAGACAGCCGACCACCTGCTCTGCCGAAGACCGCAACCCCGACGGCCTTCCCTGTGTGGACATTACCCCTGGCTATCCAGCAGTCAACACGTGCCCCTCATGTCTCATCGTTAAAAAACTGAAGGATTTGCAGGAGGCAGTGGCATCGCGTGAGCGCTACGTCAACTCCTCGCAGCGTGCGCTGGAGGACATGAAGGCCCAACTACGTGGCAGCGATAAAAGAATACAGCAACTACTCGGAGAGCTGCGCGAAGAGCACGAACGGTACGAGGATTTCCGGCGAGAATACGTCAGAAAAAGCGATCACGATATCCTCCTCGCGCAGCGCAAGGCCATAGCGAAACGCCTGAGGCCCGTCCGTGCTAGGTGCCATTTCGAGGATTTCGATGTGCTGAGCCACATCATTGCAGATTTGGAGACCAAGCCGCACGACGAGCGCTGCGCACGTGTTGGCTGCGGCCACGGCAAGGAGCTGCACCACAGCTTGGGCTGCCTCAGCGGATGTGTCTGCAACGCGTTCGTCTCTCCGCTGATCGGTATCGATCCAGGCGCCGGCGACTACCGTACCGTCGGGGGTGCAAGTGAAAGTGAAAGTGAAAGTGAAAGTGAAAGCTAAACCCAAACCCATCGACGGCGGCCGAACCTCGGCGGACGCCCAGGCGCATTACCGTGAAGCACGCGAATCGGCAGTCGCCTGTGGCTCGGCAGCCGAGGAGCTCATGGCGAAGGCTCGTAACGAACGTCTATATGCCAAACGTGCCCGCGCCAAGGGCCTCGAGACCACCGCCTGTATCCATGATGCGGCTGATGTAATCACGCTCAAGCTGGCCATTGCGATGCGAAGCGCAGCGCAGGACTGGGCCGAGGTGGCCCGCGAGGGCGAGCTCGCGATGGCAAGAAAGAAGGCACATGAAAATGCCGGCTAAGGTCCAGTGCCCGCGTTGTTACGCGTGTCCCCCGGTAGTCAAGTATTGCGAATACTGTCGATTCGGGGGTTACGTGACTAAACTCATGGCCGAACGCATCACAGCCGGCATAAGGCTTGAGCTGCTCGTTAGTGCTGTCGATAATCGCGTGCCCGGTGGCTGGCATGGACGAGCCGCTCGTATTCTCGGCGTCACGACGGCCAGGCTTTGCTCGGCCATCCGTGGCGACGTCAATTCATTGTTTTTTGTCCAGAGACTGAAGGGCGTCAAACTTCCATGAATAAAGACTACAACTTCGGCGAGACTTCACCGCACGCCAGCGAGGACCGGTCAATGATCGCCCGTTTCCTCAGGGTACCGTCCTCCTCGTTCGAGACGGCGCGTCGCGCCGGTCAGGTGCTGATACGGCCCACTCAGTCCACGTGCCCGACCGACCTCTCCCTATTGACCGAGGCCATCGGAAAGGCCCTCCCCGACGCGTCGATCCTCGCCGATGGCCGCGACCGCCAGCGCGTCGACAGCGGCCAGCTTCGGATCCTGCACCTCTGGGTGGGGCCGACTACCCCGACGTCCTCGCCCTACACCGGCTGCGGCATCCGCCTCCCGGCACCGTACACCAACTTCACCATCGACTACCGCGGCGTGACCTGTGCGCGCTGCTTGACAGTAAAAAAGGAGGCTTAGTTTTCATGAGGTATTACGAGAGGGTCGACGCCGTTCAAGTCAACTGGCGCAACTGGGGTGCGCTCGAGGAGCTCATGGGCGACCGGCAGCCCGAGTTCCAAACAGAGAGCGTCTCGGTCCGCACCGACGACTGCGGAGAGGGGCCGTATTTCCTGCGTCTCGCCCTCCGCGGCGGTGTCATCGAGAACTCCGGGACGTTCAATCCGAGGTGCGTCTCGCTTGTCATCCAGCACGGCGAGTTTCTGATCAAACGCTCCGACGGGACCTTCACGAAGGCGACTCCCGACGAGTTCAACGCCAGCTACCTGGGGGCGGGGACATGAGCGCGACCGATCGTCACGGTGAGGCGGCCAGGGCCGCCAGGAAGATCAGGAAGCTCGAGACCCACACACTGATGTGCGACAGCGACCTTCGGCGCCAAAAGGCGCGCGTGGCCAGGCTACGTCGTGCGCTCAAGCCGTTCGCGAAAGAGGGACTCAAAATCGAGCAACGGGGAACACTGGGATGGCGAGAGGCCCAATTGGTTGATCCGACGCTTTTCCTGGAAGCGCTCAAGGCCTATGGACGAAAATCTCTGGTGATGGCGCTGCTCCCTGTTCTGCTTCTGGCCACGGCCTGCTCCTCCTCGAGGTCTCCCTGGGCCTGGCCTGCTGTGCCCGCCCATGACATCCTGCCTCCATCTGCGGCCTTCTCCATGGGCTCCACCGGCGAGCTCACAGGCCAGGCCTTCCTGCGCACGCGCGCCGGCGCAGTGAAGCCGGCGGCGGGTCGCGAGGTGACCCTCGACCCTGTGACCCGGCTGTCCAAACCGTGGTGGGACACCTGCGCGCGCGACTACCACTGCCATCCGGCGCCCGCGCCCGACGCCTTCATGGCCGCGCGCCGCACGACAGTCGCCGACGCGGACGGGCGCTTCAGGTTCGAGCGAATCACGCCAGGACGGTACTACGTCCGGACCGAGGTGACATGGAGCGCGACGATCGGCTACGCGTTGCGTGTACCGATTAAGCAGACTCAGGGCGGTGTCGTTGCCGACGAGGTGGCCGTCTACCCCGACAAGACGACGGAGGTGGTGTTGACGTGGAGATGAACGGGTATGTGGCGAGCGCTGCCGACGCGCTGGAGGCCCTGACGTCGTTGAGCCGCCTTGCCGGCCCAGCCGGAACAGAACCATTGAAAATATTGGTTCAAACGATCCAGAACGCGGAAAGGCGCGACGCCTGGAAGAGCCAGATTATCGAGGAGCTCGTGCGCCATTGTGCCGACGGCGAGCGCTTCTTCGAGTTCAACGTGTCGGACCAGGCGCTGGCTCTCAGACCCGACTTCGAGGTGAGGTTCTCGACTTACCGATCTCCTCATCACGCCAGGACAACTTACCGCTTCGAGCTGGTGCCGAAATGAACGAAGAATCGATCCGTAGGTATCGTCACATCCTCCGGTCCAGCCTTCTGAGGTGGAAAACGCCGGCGATCGATCTGCCTCCGGATCCTGCCATCGACCTAGCGATCTACGAGATGCTTTCGTTGGCTAGGCAGGAGTGGGCCGAGGAGGTCGAGCGGCGCCAGGCCTGGCCAGCGGCGCCCCCAGAACCGCAGGCCAGCTCGCACGGCAGCGTCAGGAGTCTCAGGCTCGAGGTGCCTTGCATCGATCAGTTCGGTTGCGAGCGTCAGCGCCAGACGCACGGGCACTTTGTGGAGCTCGTGATCTTCGACGACCTGGCTCTCGCTGCGATCAAAAAGTACGTAGAGTACAAATCGCCCCAAGCCGCAAGATCCGAGGAGACCTCCCTCTACCTCTCCGCCTCCGAGCTGGAGGCGCTCGAGCGCTTGATGCCCCGCCAGCAGCCGCTGGCTCGCAGGATCTGGTGGTACCTCGTCGGTCGTCATTTCTCTAGGTTCAACGCCTGGATCGATCGCGAGAATCGATTGGACGGCCAGGGGCAGGATTGATGGACGGGCATCCTCCGGACTATGCCGAGATCGACGCGGTGCTCGCCGAACACATCCTTTTTCTTCGAACGCTGACCGAGATCGCCTGCACCACCTGCCTGTGTCCTCCGGGGTATCGTGGCGAGCACCATTTCCCCGGGTGCCTGGCGGGTCATCCCGCCGTGGCCCTGGCGAAGGCCGTTCTTCGAACGCCGAGAAAGGTTCAGAATGACCCTCAAGCCGGTAGCGCCTCGTCGTAACCTCGAAACCCTGATTTTGGGTCAAAGCTTGGCCCATCCTGGGCTTCGCGCCCGCCAGCTAGCGCATCAAGTGTTCCGGAGGACCAGTTTTACGCGCAAGTTCGTCCTGCAGCGCGTCGTAGACATGGTCTTTCGCGGAATTCTGCTCTCTGACGCCGCCGGACGTGTTTTTCCGGCGACAAAGACCTTGACATCCGAGCAGAGACGCCCCACGTTCTGACCAGACCGATCATTCGCTTCCTCCATAAGGGGTGCCGTGTGGCGCCCCACTTTTTTCTCTTGACATCAAATTGATTTCGTCTATAGGCTTGCTCCTCAGGAGGCCATCATCATGGCATCAGAGGCGCAATATAGGCTCCTGGATGACTTTATGGTCCAGGGGAGTCGAAAACTGCCTCTCGAGGACGCGGCGGGTAAACCCATCCTCGACAGCAACGGAAAGCAGAAAATCGGCTCCAAATACGCTATTTTTCAGTTCAAAAAGGGTCAGGTGGTCACGGAAAAGCAGCTCGGAGCGCATCTTTCAGAGGCGCCCGTGGCGCGTGACGCCACCGGAAACGCGGTTCCTGAGACGGCCGTAGCTGCCGAACCGAAAATCAAGGCGGCTCCGCCCGCTTGAGCTCTACCGAGCCCGATTTCGACGCGATCATCGAGACCCAGTCGGCGGCAGCGCCTCGGCTGGCCTTGAAAGCCCCGCGCGAGGACTACCCTGACGATCCCTGGACCACCAAGCAGAACCCAGGGAAGCCTTGGCCGCGTTGGGCCCGACCGGTTCTGCGTCAAATCACGAAAGAGGGCTCGATCGGTGCGGCCTGCAAGACGCTGAACATCACGTCTGGCGCGGTCCACCGGCTAAAAAAGCTCGATCCGACGTTCAACGCTGCCCTCCAGGAGGCGCTGGATGTCACCCTGGTTCTTCTTGAGCACGAGCTCTTCGACCGCGCCGTGAACGGATGGGAAGAGCCTGTATTTGGCCAGCTTCCTGACAAGACGTTCTTGGACGACGACGGCAAGCTGGAGCGCGACGCGCAGGGCAGAATCGTGACAATCAAGGCCGGATCGGGCCAGATCGGCTCAATCAGGAAGAAGTCTGACTACCTGCTCGGTGTCGCGCTGAAGGCTGCGGCCCCCGCCAAATACCGTGAACGGTACGAGGAGAGGCTTCCTCTCGGGGACATGCTCAAGGGCCTCGCCGCGATCTCCGGGGTGAGCGTCGAGGAGATCGTGCAGCAGTCCCGTGAGATGGCGGACCCGAAAAAGATGCGTTTTCTGCCGAAAGGGGATCCTCCGATCGATGCCGAGGTGGTCGCGAGCGAATTTACGCCCGAGGAGATTGCGGCCGAGGTGGAGGCGCTCACGAAAAAGCTGGCGGCGCTGAAAGCCACCCAGGCCGCGAGCTCTCCGCCCCAGCCAGAGGTCAAATGAGCATCGCTCCAGACAAAGCCATCGCCGAAATCGCTCCGTACGCGGCGGCAATGCTGGTTTTGCGCAAAAAGAAGGCAGCGGAGAGGGCAATCGTCACTGCTCCGAAGTTCCGCGGAGCCGCCCTCGCGATGCAGACCCTGAAGCACCACGAGATCGTACTTTGGGGGCCGGCCGATACCGGAAAATCCTACGGGTGCATGCAGCGTCTCGATCACGAGGCCAGGACTCACCCTAACGGGCAATACGGCATCGTCCGGAAGACCCAGGCCGACTTCAAGACGACGATCATGAAGCGCTGGGACACCATCATCCAGCGTGGGAGTGGCGTCAGGCCGATCGGCGGTACCAACCCATACTGCTACGTCTATGACAACGGCGCGAAGGTCTGGATTGCAGGTCTCGATCGCCCGTCACGTTTCCTCTCCGGCGAGCCGGACGGCGTTTACGTCTGCCAGGCCGAGGAGCTCGAGGAAGAGGACTGGGAGACTCTGCAGTCGCGCACGACGGGTCGTGGCGCTGTCACGGAGTGGCCCATGATCTGGGGCGACGCCAACCCGACGCACCCGCTCCATTGGCTTCTCAGCCGCGGACGACCCGCCACCGAGCAGTCCCCTGCTGGCCCGCTGATGCTCCTCGAGTCGAGGCATGAGGACAACCCTGAGCTTTTCGATGACGACGGGAAGCCCACGGCGAAGTACGAACAGCGCATGGCGCCGCTCCAGGCCCTCACGGGCGTTCGCAAGGAACGGTACTTCTTCGGCCGCTGGGTCAAGGCCGAGGGGATCGTCTATGAGGGGTTCATTCGGAAGGTGCACATCATCAAGCGGCATGAGGTACCCGAGTGCCGGCGCTACATCGCCTCTATCGACTTCGGGTTTACGAACGCTTTCGTCTGGCAGCTTTGGGCTGTCGACAACGACGGGCGGATGTACCTGATCCACGAGATTTACCGGACCGGAGTCACGGTTCACGACCACGCCCAGGTCATGAAAGAGATCATGCGCCAGCTCCCGGGCGGGGCCGGTCTCGAGGCGACGGTCGTTGACCACGATGCGGAGGACCGAAAAACTCTCGAAGACTCCGGCTTCGTGTCGCGCAAAGCAATCAAGGACATCTCGCCGGGCATTCAGAGGATTCAGGAGCGCTTGCGGATCCAGGCCGACGGTAGGCCTCGAATCTTCTTCGTAGATGACGCACTCCACGAGCGGGACGAAGAGCTGGATCGGAAGCGCAAGCCGATCAGCACCGTCCAGGAGTTTGAGTCGTACTCGTGGAGCAAGGACCCGTACGGCAGGTCTAAAAAAGAAGCTCCAGTCGACTTCAACAACCACGGCATGGACGCGATGCGCTACGCGGCCATGTATCTTGATGTCGACGCCTCTCCGAGCTACAAATCGTTCCGCGTCTTCGGGGTCGATTACAGCACCCCGGACTCGTTTGCCTACGACAACGAATCGCCGTACGACGATGGATACGCCAACCCGTCATACGAAGAAGCGTGCATGTGATGCAATTTTCCGGTCTCGCCAAAGCCGCCTCGAGCGTCATCTCTTTCCTGCGTCGTCCCGTGACGAGCGTCTGGATGACGGGTCAGGCGGATCAGTTCGTCTTTAGCGTTTTCCACCGGCCCACCGCCAAGGTCCTGCAGCAGGCCAGGGCAATGGTCCAGTTCGGGGATCCCTCGCGCTGGTTCGCGCTCGCGAACGAGTCGATGCGGGACTCTCAGATTCGGGCCGACGTCAAAAAGGCGGCTGGTCTTGTCTCGACGGCTCGGATCTCAATCCAAGAGCCGAAGCAGTACCGCGGGTGGGGTGTCATCAAGGGGCCCGACACGGATGCCGCTGCGCAGGTGCGGTCATGGGTCGAGGACCAGCTCGCGGCGCCCAGCGTGAAGCTGCGCTCGGTCCTCTACAAGTGGGCGCGCGCGGTTCTACTGCACGGCATGGGCGGCATCGAAGTCATCTCTTCGGTCGATCCGACGCGCCCGGCAGGCGATGAGGAGCGTCTCGAGAGCCTAACCCCGATACCAGGCCAGCGTTTTGGGTGGGACTGGAATCGCGGCGGCCAGATGGTCCTGCGCTACAAGGTGACTCAGCCGATCGTTGAGGCCCCGACGGTTGAGAGTCTCGGTAGCAGCGTGATGCTTGTCGAGCTCGATGCCGACATCCCGGACCCCTCGCTCCGCGGGATCACGGCGGCGCTTCTACCGCTATGGATTCTGCGCGATTCCGCGGTGCGTTGGTGGGCTCGTCTCGCCGAGAAGTTCACGATCCCAATTCTGTGGGCCACCGTTCCGCGCGAGGATGGAGCCGCCGGCGAGGAAAGCCGTCGTAACCTGCAGAAGGGTATGCAGCGCCTCGGCCCAGATGGCGCCGGAGTCTTTCTCGAGGGGACGAAGCTGAACGTGCTCGATACGTCGAGCACGAAGGCGGGTGCCGAGAGCCCAGCGCAGAAGCTCTTCGAGAGTACCGGCAGGGAAATCTCGAAGCTGATCCACGGTCACGGGCAGACCAGCGAGGTCCAGTCAGACACCGGTAGCCAGAGCTCGGCCGGCGTGGGCGACGTCAACGTCCTGCGCACCGCCGAGGCCTTCATGCAAGAGTTCGCCGGCGCGCTACGCGAGCAGTGGGCTCGTCATGCTGTAGCTCGTCGCTTCGGGCCTGAATGGGCCGACAAGTTCACGCCTGAGTTCGAGATGTCGATCTACGAGCGGCAGGACCTGCAGGCGCTCTCGCAGGCCTTCTTGAACCTGCGCAGCGTTGCGCCGGTCACCAAGGCCGACTTCTACAAGATCACCGGCCTGAGCGTCCCGGAGAAGAACGAGCCGTGCATCGACGCCGGCCCGCCGCCGGGGGCCGCGCCGGTTCCTGGAGCCCCAGTTCAGAAGCAGCCGCCCCCAGCGGGAGCCGACCTTCCGCGAGAGGTATTCCAATGAAAAAGGCGCCCGAAAACCTCGAGTTCTGGCCGGACCTGCGGCCGGACGCGATCATGCTGATGGAGCCGGGGGCAAGGGCACGCCTGCGCGCCGCGGCATCCGGGGGCGCTGGCATGCCAGCGGGGGCATTCCAGCGCCGTGTTCCTCCCGAGGACCCCGAGGACGTTGGGTATGAGACGACCCCGAAGGGTGTCGCGATCATCCGATTCGAGGGAATGGTCTGCAAACGGACCTCGTTCTGGGGCTGGCTTTTCGGCGGTGTCGCCGCCTGCGAGCAGACCCAGGAGGCGCTTCAGAACGCTATCGCCGACAGCAACGTCAAGAGTGTTCTGTTCGTGGTCGATTCGCCCGGGGGCTGCATCCCGGGCGTTTCCGAGCTCGCGGCAGCCATCTTCGACGCGCGCTCTGTGAAGCCTGTGAATGTCTTCGCGAGCGACATGATGGCCTCGGCAGCCTACTGGATCGGATCGCAAGGCACCAAGGTCTATACGAATGCGACTTCATCGGTCGGGTTTGTCGGCGTGGTCTGTGAGTACGTCGACTACAGCCGTCTCGAGAAGAACGTCGGCATCGAGAACGAGGTCTTCGTGAGCACCCCTCTCAAGGGGACGGGTCGCGAGGGCCCTCTCACCGAAGAGCAGCGCGCAGAGGTGCAGGGCCAGATCGACGCCATCGCCGCTCTCTTTACGGCGGACATCGCCCGCGGTCGCGGAATTCCGATGGCCAAGGCGCAGGCCATGGCCGACGCCCGAATCCACATCGGGGCCGATGCGGTTCGTGCGGGTTTCGTCGATGGCGTGACGACTCTCGCGGCGCTCCTGGGCGAGATGGAGGCCGAGGAGCCGACGATCCCCGCCGCAAACCTGAGCATCGACGTCACGCCTTGCGAAGACGATGACGACGACATGCCTGGAATGAAGAAAAAGTACGGGTCGACCTCAACCGCCCGCGCCCGCGGGCACGAATCACAGGCCTCGCCGTCACCGGCGAAATCAGCGAAGGAGCACGACATGAAAGTCTCGCCCGAGACCCTGAAGCTCCTCGGGCTCGCGAGCGGTGCGACCGAGGAAGAGTTCGAGACCGCCCTGCAGACGCATCTGAAGGCGGGGGCGTCCGCGTCGACCGCAGGTGCCGGCACGCAGGGTGAGCCATCGCCCGTGGCCAGCATGGCCGACGTCAAGGCGCTCAACGACCAGATCGCGAAGCTGTCGCGAAATCTCGAGGAGCACGCGACGAACACCGACAAGATCGTCAGCGCCGAGCTCCAGAAGAGGCTCGACGCGATCGAGACCGAGCGCCGCACGAAGGCGATGGTTGCGGAGGCCATGACTGCCCGGAAGGTCACCTCGAAGCAGCGTGAGGCTGCTGAGAAGCTCGCCGCGAAGGCCCCCGAAGAGTTCAAAGCCTTCCTGGCAGATGCCGCCGTGACGATCCCGACCGCGAAGGTCTTCGAGGGCGGACGCGAGAAGGAAGCCTTCGACGAGAGCATCGAACTCCGACCCGGAGCGCTCGCTGGCCTCAACCCGCGTGATCCCGACGAGGCCGCGCAGATCGCCAACTCCGCGAAGGCCTTCATGGCCGCGAACCCGGCGCGGAAGCTGACCTTCCAGCAGGCCGTCAACGAGCTCTGCCGAGCCCAGTAAGAAACGAAAAGCAAAGGAGAGAAAGAAAATGGCAAGGCTCAACGACAAGACGGCGGGAGTCACCTCGATCTCGGCCCGCGCGACCGCGGCCGTCACGGGGAATCCCACCGCACCGCTCCAGGGGGGCGGCCTCTTCGTCACCCTCGACACGGATCGGAACTTCTTCGTTCTCTCGAGCGCCGGCGGAGCGATTCACGGAATTCTCGAGGGCAACGCTGCCATCAACTCGGACCAGACGATCCGGATGGACGGCATCGCTCTCATCAAGCTCGGCGGCACCGTCGCGGACGATGCGTACGTGCAGTCGGGTGCGAGTGGCGTCGGCGTTACGTGGGATGGGTTCAGCCCCGTCGGCGGACAGGCGCTCAAGGGCGGCTCGAGCGGCGACTACGTCTCGATCATCGTGGGCCGCAGGCCCCCGATCGGCTCGAACGTGGCGGCATCGTTCGGCACGGCGGTGGCCAGCGCCAGCGCGATCGTTCCGACCGGTCACGTTTTCCACGTGACTGGGACCACCAGCATCACGTCGATCACCTCAACCGGCATCGCGGCCGGGACGATGATCACGATCATCTTCGACGGCATCTTGACCTTCACCGACGGCAACAACCTGAAGCTGGCCGGCAACATGTCGACGACCGCAGACGACACGATCACGCTGGTCTTCGACGGCACCAACTTCTACGAAGTTGCCCGCAGCGCCAACTGATCGCTGAATGACGTGATGAGGTAACACGCAAATGCAAAGCACCGCGGATCTGTATCCATATAACCTGCTCCTGACCCAGTTCGCAATCGAACAGGGTCAGGGCGGTTCGGCAATCAACGAGCTCCTCGCCGTGCCCACCCCGACGGACACGCAGGACTACTCGGTGCCGAAATTCACATCACCGGTGGCTCGTCTTCAGAAGGTGAGCACCAAGGTCGGGCCCGGAGGCAAACCGAACGTCAAGGATTCGGTGGCCCCGACGTTCGACCCCGGACGCTGCGAGCGTCGGGCGCTCCGTGGCTACGTCCTCGACGAGGTCAGGGCTCAGCCGCACGGGGACCTGCTCGGGAACGAGATCACCGAGCAGCAGGACAAGATCGACGATCTCCGCATGGAGATGGAGATCGCCGTCAAGACGGCACTCGACGCCGTGCAGTCGGTCTCCAACCACAACGCCAGTCCCACAACGAAGTGGGACGCGGCCAGCTTCGCTGGTGACCCGATCGCCGACATCACGGCGGCAGCACGCCAGGCGGAGATCAACAGCCTCAAGGACATGAAGAGCGGGAACTGGCGCATCGTCATCCCGCCCCTCGTGGCCGACGTGCTCAGCGCCTTCCTACGTGAGAAGCTGAAGTACACCGACTCGCGCATGCAGCTCGGCGGGATCCTCCCGGACAACATCGTCGGTATCCCGATCATCACCCCAGGCCTAATGCACGACACGGCCGCTGCGGGTCAGACCGCGGCGTTCTCGCGCGTATGGTCGAGCGACGACGTCTATCTCGTCTACGTCGATCCTGGCTTCGCCGGCAACAAGCGGAGCTTCACGGCGATGGCGCAGATGAGGTGGAACAACTTCTCGCCCTCGTACGGAACCAAGGTGTTCCGCGATGCGGAGCAGGACGTCCTCCGGACGTGGGTGAGCGTCGACATCTGGGATCATTTGCATGTGCTTAGCAATGATGGGATTTATGTCCTTAAGCACGTGCTCTCCGTCGAGACAAGCTAAGCAAAATAAAGCACTTACGTGGTAAAGCTCAACCTAATCTTCCCGAAGAGCCTGCAGCCAGCCGATGCGAAACGTCGGCTGGCTGCCCAGTGGGCCAAGGCTCGTCGTGCGCGCGATCCAGAGGCCGCCCGGGCCCGTGACCGCATGCGCAAGCAACCAGTGCTGACAGAAGAGCAGAGGGTGATGGCTCGCAAAAGAACCAACGCTTGGAGAAAACGAAATCCGCATTGGTCCTCGGAGTATCGAGCCAAAAACATAGATAGGTTTAATGAGCTGGCCAGAATTCGCCATGCCGCCGACCCAGGCAAGGCCTGCGCGAGGCAACGCGAGTGGGCCTACGGTATCTCACGCGCCGACTACGAGGCTATGCGCTCGCGACAGAACGACCTCTGCGCAATTTGCTCTAACCCAGAGACGGCCATCGGTCGTGGCGGCACTCCAAGGTTGCTCTCGGTCGATCACGACCACGCCACCGGTGCCATCCGCGCCCTTTTGTGCGTTTCCTGTAATACAGCCCTCGGCCACATGAAAGACAACCCTGAGCGCCTTCGCGCTGCAGCCACGTATCTCGAGAGCTTCCGGAGGTAACATGACGAAAAGGCTTCTCCCCCCGCTGGCTTGCCTCCTGCTGGCGCTTCCTCTCCTCGCTGGCGTCACGACAATCACCCCGGCCACACCAAGCGGTGCGTCCGGCACAACCGGCGAGTTCAACGTCAGCGGCCCGAACAAGTTCAACTGGCAGCTCTGCACGACTGGTTTCTCGGGCGTCGTTTCCTTCAACCAGGGGTCGGTGACCGGCAAACTGGTGACCACCAAATCAGTCAGTCTGTCGACGTCGACCGCCTGCACTGAATACTACTGGTTCAACCCAAGCACACTGACGAGCGTCACATGGACTCGCAGTGCGGGTACCGTCGACAATCTCTACCTAGAGTATTTTCCCAAATGAAGCGCCTTATCGCGATCCTCATGTTGCTTGCCTGGCCTGCCTACGCGCAGGACCTGGTGGGGCCGTGCAAAATGGACGGCTCTGACTGTGCGGCCGGCGGCGGTGGCAGCGGGACGGTGACCGACGTCGGAAGCGCTACGATCGGATCGGCCTTCGTGATTACGTGGGACACGCCGTCGACGACGCCAAGGCTCAACCTTGACTTTGCGACATGCACGGCCAACAAGGTCCTCGCCTCAGCAACGTCCGGAGGCGCGGCAGTGCCGGCATGCAGATCACTTGTTGGGGCTGATGTTCCAACTTTGAATCAGAATACGACTGGAAACGCAGCTACCGCCACTGCCCTTGCGGCAACCCCGACCGCGTGCGGGTCGAATCTATTCGCCACTTCGATCGCCGCGAACGGAAACCTGACCTGTACGGGCCTGACTCTGGCTGGAGCTCAGTTTGCGAACCAGGGAACAACCACGACTGTCCTGCACGGAAACGCCTCCGGTAATCCATCGTTCGGAGCGATCGTCAACGCCGACATCACCAACGCGACGATCGATCTCACGACGAAGGTAACAGGGATACTCCCCGGGGCGAATGGCGGCACCGAGAATGGCTTCACAGCGTTCAGCGGTCCGGCGACATCGAAGAAGACGTTCACCCTTCCCAACGCCTCCTCGACGATCCTGACCGATAACGCCGCAGTGACGGTCGCCCAGGGAGGAAGCGGCGCCGCGACGCTAACCGGGATTCTCAAGGGCAACGGCACGTCGCCGTTCACGGCCGTCACAGCGCCGAGCGGCGCCATCGTCGGGGACACCGACACGCAGACGTTGACCAACAAGACGTTGACGAGTCCGGTGATCAACGCGCGCACCAGTACCGCAGGAACTGACATCAGCACTACGGCTACGGCTCCAACGCAGGCCGCCTCTACCGTGGCAGGTGCCAATGCGAGCCTTACCGCCTCCGCAGCAACCGCCGGGTCTACCAATGCTGGGGCAGCGGCCGGCGGGGCCGTTACAATTACAGGCGGCGCCGCTGCACAGAAAACGTCTGGAAACGCAAGGGGCGGAAACATCAATCTGACTCCCGGCGCAGGCGTTGGCACTGGCACTGCGGGCGGCCCAGGTCAAGTGGTCATCGGCCCGGGTGATGTCAATGGATGTACACCAGCTATCTCAATGAGCACGGCCCAGACCTCTGGGTGGGTTGATGCTGGCGCGAACTTGTGGGGCTACTGTTTCGCAGGCGCGCTAAAATTCTACTTCGGTAACGGTGCGATGATCCCCAACGGAGCTGGCGCTACGTCGCTAGGGACTGGGACAAATACCAACTTTTCGAAGCTATATCTTGACTATACTAATACGGCGACTGTAGGTGCCGTGACGATCAATAAGGCCTCCGGTTTTGTGAACGTAGCGGCTTCGGCGTCGAGTGTCGTCGTAACCGATAGCGTATGCAACTCCACCAATACTCACGTCTTCGCGGTCGCGAGCTTCGTCGATGCAACATGCGCCGTGAAGGCCGTAGTTCCATCGGCCGGATCATTCACAATTACGATGACAGCAGCTTGTACCTCAAACACTCAAGTCACATTCCTGATCATTAATGCCGACTGAGGTCGGCCTCGAAAGGACCACACCATGAACGTCGGAACAACCTACTGCCCAGTCGGCAAGAAAATCACCTACACCATCACCGGCTCAGCCGCGGCGGACGGCGAGATCACCTGGACGACGGGAAATGCCACGATCGTTGCCCTCGAGGACACGGTCCCGGCCGATCCGCGATCCAAGGTCGCGAAGCAGCTCAGCGCCGGCGGGCCGTGCGACGTGACGGCCTCGTTCGACGCGCAGCCTGGCGCCGGGGTCGACCAGATCACGCTGACCGTGACTCAGATCGGCTACAACGCTGATGCCACGCTGACGCCGTCCTCGCCGCACAGCTAAGAGGGATGCGTCGAACCGGACCTCTCGTCCTTGTTCTGTTCGCGGGCGGCTGCATGTCGCCCGCGAATCAGATTCGTACTCTTCGCAACACTTACGACTTCTATCAGGCCAGGTACAACGCAAGCTGTGGGGTCGAGCGCATGTATACAAAAGAGATGATCGACGCCTGCCGCGCCACGAAGAAGGCAGGCGACGCCGCGGATCCGGCCAACAAGGCCGCGGGTATAGCGCTCGGTATCGGTGGAAAATTTCCACTGCAGCTCGCGGATGCGAAGGCCAAAATTCTAGAGTTCGAACGCGTCGCGAAGGGGCTACGCTGATGGCTGGCGTTGTAGACGCCGTCGTCTTCGGTCTGCAGGCGGCGGTGGAGATTCTGGGGCTTGTCCCCAACAAGGAAGACAAAGCTGCCGACACCAAGGCGGCCATCAAGGCTGCGGCCGAGGAAAAGCCTCTCGCCGAGCCATATTTCGAAACCCATCCGCCGAAGAAGGAGTCGTAATGCCAGAAACCGCCCCGCCCCCGGTACTTAGCCCTTCCATCCTCACCTTCGTGATGAACGTGCTGAAGAATCCTGCGATGCGGCTGATCCTCAACGAGGGGCCACGCGTCGTCCAGATCGTCGAGGAGATCGCTGGCGCCGTGAACGGGGCCTCGATACCGGCCGGCTCCAGCACATTGAAAACTGACCTGCTCAAGGCCGCGGCCACCATGGGTCCCGACTCTCCGGCGCAGAAGCTGTTCATGCTTGGCGTCCAGATCATGGACGAACTGGAGACGGCCAAGAAGCCGTGATGGGATCGGACATGGCTACTGAGACACCAACGCCCGCCCCTGGAGCCGCCGCCCCCGCTGGCACGCTGATGGCCAGCACCACCAGCGCCCCGGGCGCCATAGTCGCAGCTCCCCTAGCGCCCGTAAGCGGGCCGCTTCCGGCATCCGCGGCACACGTAACCGTAAGGGTAGTGCCTTGGTATAAATCCAAGGGGATGATCAACGCCTACTGCGGACTCGCCCTCTTCTTTATCGACTATACGGTGAGCTCAGTGTATTCGGGGGAGATCGACTGGAGGACCTACGCTATCGGTATTCTCGCGGGTGGCGCGGCATGGACGCGCAAAACAGCCGTCACCGCAATTCGATCCTGGCTTGGATTCGAGGATCCACCCGCAACGGATGAAGCTGCCGCGGCAGGCGCCTCGGCCCCTGAAGGGAGTTGATATGGACCCATTGACGCTACTGATTGTTCTACTAGTCCTGATGTGGGCAATGGGACTCCTGGGCGGATTTTCTGCCGGAGGGCTGATCCACATTCTGCTGGTCGTGGTTCTCATCGTCGTCGTCATCAAAATCCTTCAGGACCGTCGTCTGTGAATTTTTCGACTCGACCCGCTCACGTCCTGCTCGCTAGGTGTCATTACCTGATGAGGGGGGTGAACCATGTCGAGAGGACCGGCTACGCCACCATGGCGGCCAGCAGTAAGACGGCAGCGAGGTGACGATGTGGCAGAGCATAACCACCAGAATGCAACAGCAGGGCTCGACGCCGAATTCATTCGGCTCGGTGCAGAGATTCGCAGAGTCGATGAGAGGTCAGAGGAATCCTTCGCCCTCGTCAGGAGAGAGCTCGACGAGATCAACAAGATGCTCGACGAAAGACTCTCCAAGGCATTTCACGGCTGGGCCAACTGGGAAACCTGGCGCGATCGCGAGTTCGCGCGCCAGGTGGCGGATATCGAAAACCTCAAGAGCTGGCGAGAGAGTCACAAGCTCGAGAACGCCACGGTCGTCGGAAATCTGAGTCTTAGGTTCGATAGGCTGGAAGACAGATTCGCGGATACGGTGAAGAAGATGAACGAGCGATCGGCAATGGAGTCGGCGAACAGATCCATCCTACTCGGAACCGATGCGCACGCTGGGCGCGATGGCCTCGTCACCAAGGTGGATACTCTGGCCATCGAATGGGCCAACTTCTCAAAAAGCGCCAAAGCCATCAGATGGCTGGCGATCACACTGACGGCAGGCCTGGCCGTAAAGATTGTACAGGACGGCCTGCCGCACATCATCAAACTTCTAGGAGGTCACCCGTGACAGCAACAGCAGATCCGTACGCCGAGGGCAAGCAGCTCTTCCTGACTTCCGGCGGCGGAAACGAAGATACCTGGAACGCCCTCTCGGACGCCGACAAGGCATTCTGGCAACAGACGGCGATCGACACCGGTGGTCCCGACGTTCGCAGGCACAGCCCAATCGGAGGCTGAGGCATGAACTGGCAGAGGTACGCCCACCCCATCCTGGTGCAGAAGGTCGAGGCCATGCTGCTGATGTACCCATTACAGTACAAGGGCGAAGGTCTCTCGATTTGTCAGCCGGTGATGCGTACCCAGCAGGAGCAGTGGGCGCTCTGGGCTCAAGGAAGGATGTCTCTCGATGAGGTCAACGCACTGAGGCTGGCCGTTCATTTTGCGCCGATCACCGCGGAGGCCAACAAGGGCACAGTTACCAACTGCGACGGTGTGCATAGCAAATCCAACCATCAGGGCGTTGACTACAACGGTGTTTTGCTGTCGAGGGCGATCGATCTCGCGCCCTATGTTTTGGCCCCTGGGACGGGCAAGCCATTCGTTCCGTGGGAAGACATCGAGAAGTTCGATCGCATCGGACCGGTGGCCAGGGCCGAGGGTTTGATCTGGGGCGGTGATTGGCCACCGGACAGGATTGATAGGCCGCACGTGGAGCTTCCGAGGAGTGTCAGATGACGGCTTCACCGTTCATCAAGCTTATGGACCGTGACGACGTGATGACGATTGCCTCGTCTGACTCTGCGGCGCGCATCACGTGCGACATGATCCAGAAGCCGATTGGGACTGGGGACAATTCGACTACCGTTTTCGATACGCCGTTTCTTGGGGCATTGGCCGTCACCGTCTACGTGAATGTTGTACTAGTCGAGTCACCGAATGTCGTGCTGTCGCGTGGCACCGGGGCGCTCGGCGTTGACCAACTCATTTTTCTGACTCCACCCGCCAGCGGGAACACCGTGTATGGCATTCCGGACGATGCGGCGATTGACACTTTCGTCTTGGACGAGATGATCGATGCGGTGACAGCAGAGGTCTACGGCTACCTCGGACGGTACCAACTTGACATTACGAACACCCAGGCACTAGCGGTGTGTCGTCAGGCCGCCGCGGTCTGCCTCAAGGTGGCCTTTCGCGTCCGGCGGGACCTGGACCTGCCTGGCGCGCTGAAGGCGCAATACGCCGAGACAATCAAGACGCTCCGCGCCTTCTCGAGCGGCGCGATGCCTTTGCCTCCCGGGACAGACCTGCCCCCGGCCAGTATGGTCACTGACGCTGGCGTTATCGGAAGCGAGAGCTCCTATTTCGACAATGAACTCGATCGTCACATGCGTGACAGGGTGTCCGTGTGGTGGTAGCCGATGTTTCGTATCGGTCTCAAGTCGCGGCAGGCCCAGATCCAGCTCGAGAACCTAGAGAAGCGGATCAAGGAGCACGAGCCGGCGCTGGCCGAAATCGGGGCGCAGCTAGCGCTAGTGGCGATCCCGCAGTCGATCATGGACAACGTGGGGGCCTGGCGAGCTCCATCTGGCTACCCGCGGTCCTATCGTCTCGGCGGGACAGCACTGGTTCACACACGACGAATGATCGACTCCGTTTCCTATCACGTGGTGGCCAGGAAACTCACGATTTCTACGGCCGTTCCCTACGGGAACATTCTGAACTCCGACACGCCGACCTCGATCACGCCGAAGAAGGGGCAATGGCTACTCTGGCCCGTCTCACCGCCGCTGACGGAAGACGAATGCAAGAATTTCCCGGTCGGGAAAGAGGCGATCAAGGCCCAGTATCCAGGGAGCTGGTTTGGCAGGGGCCCAGGCGGTTTCGGAGTTCATCGTGGCGGGGACGCGCAGCTCATAGCTATGGCGGCGGCCAGCGCGGTTCTACCGGCATTCCACTGGCTTTGGTGGCGCCCGGACTACATCGCGCTCGCCAAAAGTATCCTGAAGCTGCACATGCAGGGCAAACTAATCGCGTCCTCGCCACTGTCTGGCGGGGTCCCGGACGTAGGTAAGCGATGAGCACGGACGTCGGGATCAACAAGGCGGTTCGGGACCAGATCGTGTCCCTGATAAAGGACGTGGACAACGGGGGGCCCGGGATCAAGCATGTCCATGCGCAGCCGATGTCGGCCCAGTCGCTCATCAGCGTGATCGAGGAGAAGCGTCTGCCGGCCATCGGGGTGC
>SCSV01000001.1 GCA_004297555.1 Salinibacterium sp. | reverse complement strand
CGGCGAATCTCGCCATCGCGCGGCGGTCTACGCGTCGAAGATCGTCGGAGGTTCGGGCGTCGGTGGCGGTTTCCAGCGATCGGGTAGCAGGTCGACGTAGTGATCGTCGGCGGTCTTGTCGATGCGGTCGAGGACGTCTGCGAGGTATTCGACCGGGTTCACGCCGACCCGGGTGCAGGAGACGACGAGGGAGTAGAGGAGCGCGAGCTCCTTTCCGGCGTCCTCGCTGTGGACGAAGAGAAAATTCTTCCGGCCGAGGGCGACGAGCCTCATCGCATTTTCCGCGCGGTTGTTGTCCAGCGGAATGCGGGCGTCGTGCAGGAAGCGGCCGAGCTCGCACTGATTTTGCCACGTGTAACGGGCTGCGCGACCGAGCAGCGTCTTCGGCCCGTGCGCGCGCCGGAGCTGGCGCACGAGCAGGAGGAGTCGCAAGAAAAGGGGGCGCGCGTACTCGCGGCGGAGCGCGAGGTGCTCGGGCGTGCCGACGATCTCTCTGCGCTCGGCCTCGTGCTCGACGCGGTACATGCCGCCAATCAGCTCGAGAGCCTCTTTCGCCTCGGGGACGTCGCCGGCCTCGAAGAACTTTCTCCGCGCATGGGCGTTGCAGCCGCACCGCAGGCGTTTTCCCTTCTTTACGAGCGGATCGTAGCCGCGGTAGTCGTCGCAGAGGATGGCGCCGGTGGATTCGCCGAGCACGTCGACCGGGACGTCGCCGCCGCGCGTGAGGTCGAAGCGGTAGCCGGTGAGGCTTCGTCCGACGAAGGCCCAGATGAACGCCTTCGAGGTCTGCTTGGTCATCTTGAAGGACGTTTCGTCGGCGTGGACGAGGAAGTCCTTCTTGATCGCCTCGAAGAGCGGGCCGCGGAGCGGCTCGAGCTTCTGGGCGGCACGGCGAAAGAGATCGTTCATGGTGCTGCGCGCGATGGGCATGCCGATGCGGGCGAAGGATTGCTCGAGCCTATAGAGGGGTGTGACGATGAGGCATTTGGAGACGACGATGTGCGCGACGAAGCTCGAGTCGTATCTCGTCTTCTCGGCCCAACGCTCCGGCGGGGGAGCGGTGATGATGCATCCGCCGCAGCGACACGCGACGACCTCGCGCGTGCGGACGACGCGCCGAAAGTGGCCCGGGATGTAGGAATAGATTTCGGAGGGCTTGCCCGTACCAACGCTACGAAAGTCGGTGCCGCCGCAGAGGTGGCACTTCTTGAGCGCCGCGGGGACCGGCTCGGTCTTCTCGTCGGTGACGACCTTCTCGGCGCGAAGGAGCGCCTGCTCGGTGCGGCGGTCTGCGGCTTCCTCGGGCGTCCTCGGCGGCCGAGGGATCCTCGGCATCTTGCCCATCTTCTCGGAGCGCTTCGCGAAGGCGCGTTTGAGCACCTCCAACTGGGCCTCCAGCACCTCGAGCTTGGTCTCGAGGTGCTTCGCATAATCGCGGAAGCCGCAATCGTGATCGTCGTCGGGAGGCGGAACCAACAGACAGCTTTGATCATGACGCGCGTCTTATGTCGATCCCCTTTATGCACTTTTTCTCGCCGCCGGCTGCCACATCGGAGCGCGCCGAACGGCGCGAAGGTCGATGCCATCGAGCAGCATCGTGAGCGACGCCGCGTCGAGCACGACCTGGGAGGCGCCCTCGGGGATGCGCGGCATCGAGAAGCGGCCGCGCTCGAGACGTTTGTAGTAGACGACGAACCCGCCCGTGCTGAAAAAAAGCACCTTCACGCGGTCCATGCGTCGCCCGAAAAACACGAACAGCGTTCCGCTGTACGGATCGGCCTTCCACAACGTGCGAACGAGCGTGACGAGGCCGTCGTGCCCACGGCGAAGATCGGTCGGCTCGCTCGCGAGCACGATTTGCACGCCCGGCCCGAGGCTCAGCACGCGCGCGCCGACGCCGACACGATCGCCGCGAGGTGCTCGACGCGCACCGCCCCACGCAGGACCATCCGCGAAGGCCCGACATCGACGACGACCTCGAGCTCGGGGCGCGCGACTTCAATCTCGACGCGACGAGGCGCAACGACAACGGGCAGAAGCCGCTGCTTCGTCCTCTTGCGAGAACGCCGCTGCAGCTCGGAACGCCACCAGATCAAAGTGCGCTCCCTCACCCCGTACCGACGCGCGATCTCCGCCGCATCGCCGCCCCGCGAAAGCTCCTCGATCCGCTCAGCCCACCACGCCGCTTCGTGTCTCGCCATGCGCGGCACTCAACACGAGACCGCCCGCTTCTGCACGGTGTCCATCCCCGTACGGTTACGCAGATACGCGAGCGCGGACCGCAGAAGCGGGAGCATGAGTAGGACCGGCG
>SCSV01000080.1 GCA_004297555.1 Salinibacterium sp. | reverse complement strand
CGTGTCCCTCGAGGAGCGGTAGCGTCTTTGCGATGTACGTGGGCTCGATCCAATCGTCAGCATCCAGAGGAAGAAAGGCGTGTCCGCGAGCGAGCATGATCGCGGTGTTCCGGGCGTTCGGCAACCCACGGTTCGTCACACGGTAGTGCTCGGCTCCGTACTTCGCCGCGAGCGCCTGGATCGTCTCGGTCTGTGCTGGCCCTGAGCCGTCGTTGATGACGAGGATCTCCAAGGGCGGGACTGTCTGGGCAGCCACGGATGCGAGGGTCTGCTCGAGGTAGGTGTGGTCCTGGTAGACGGGCACGCAGACCGTGACACCGTCCTCCGTCTCGCGTCGTGCGCGCGACTGTTCTTTCTCCCTCCGCAGTGCCTTCGCCTGCGCGATCGCCTCATCCCTTTCGCGGATCACGGCGAGCATCTCCGGGCTCGAGACAGGCTGCATCACGCTCACGGTGAGAGTCTCGCCATGCCCGCCTGTGAGGCCACGATCTTCACGAGGTACGCACCGCATTCGCGTCTGAACTGCTCGAGCGCACGGTGAGGACCGTGGGCGTGCGAATGCGGCTGCCGGTCCGGGGAGACATCGTGGACGAGGATGATTGCTTTCGGGGCGACAGCATGGACCCAGCGGAGCTCTCGCAGCACGTTCTCGGTGGTGTGGTCACCGTCGAGAAAGAAGAGGCTTCGCGGAGAACCCCCTTGCCTATAGGCAAGCAGGGATTCCGTGACGCCGTCGCCTGTGTGACGGACGATGCTGTCGATCCCGTGGAAGATAACCCCGGTGTTTGTGCCGGCGTGTTCGGGGCTGATGCCGGCGAGCTCGATCGGCAGTTCGGTTGTGTGGATCACGCAGTCGAGTTTGAGGATGCTGGCCGCCTCGTGGAAGATCCTCGCTGAGGCCCCGTAGTTCGTGCCCCACTCGAAGATCGCCTTCGGCTTCGCGAGCCGAAGCGTCTGGACGATGAACTCGATCTCGTCCTCTCCGTACCCTGGGATCCCGAGGCGGGCGATCCGGTCCTTGATCTGCGCGACGACGACGAGCTTCACAGCTGCTCCAACATCTCGAGGCACAGCCGTTCGCGTTGTTCGGGGTGGGGGATCGCCATCCAACCTGAGCCGTTGCTGAGGTGGAGGAAGTCCCCGAGGCGCTCGACCGCCCATGATTGCAGGCCGTAGTCGTCGGGTGGTCGGATCGCTTCGTAGCCGAAGTGGCCTTGGAACATGTCGGACCAGTCGACATCGGCGAAGAGCGGCCAGTTCGCGGAGCCTGTGTCCCCGTCGTCGCGTTTGTGCTCGCCGCGGATCCCGTCGAAGTTGACCTCACGCCCAGCGATCCATTGCCTGGAGGCAAACCAAAGCCCAGGCCACAGGTACAAGTGGTTGGTGGGGGAGTGCCGCTGCCCGACCCCGTAGAAGCCGGCCTTGTTGATCTTGTCGATCACCGTCGTCTCGGTCGCCGGGAAGACATCGTGGTCCAATGTTCCGACGTAGGGTGCTCCGGATGGCTCCAGGATCTCCCGCCAGGCGTAGTTGAGCGCGTCGTAGTGTTCCTGCCCTTTGGAGGTCGGGGCGCGCACGTACGGGGTTCCTGTGCCCGCACAGATCGCCATGATCTGGTGGATCAGTTTCGGCTCGGAGGAGTTGTCGACGACGGTGAGGGTGTAGTCGTCCTTCAGGTACTTGCGGAGCAGCCTGATCTGGTGGCTGATGAGAAGCGGGCGATTGAAGGCGACCGAGACAAGGGCTAGCTCGCTCACAAGATCACCTCGACGGGGATGCCGCGCTTGCGTGCTTCGGTCATCGTGTGCGCTGTCCCTTTGGACTCCCCATCCCAGCAGGCGATCACGAGGTCAGGCCGGGTGTCGAGCATTGCGAGGTTGCGGACGATTCCGGCGCGCCGACCGTAGGTCTCCCAGTCTGCCTTGAACTCCTCAACCGCGAAGCCGAGACGTTTGCCGATCTGGTCTGCCATCTGGTCGGCGCCAACG
>SCSV01000079.1 GCA_004297555.1 Salinibacterium sp. | reverse complement strand
CGCCACGCCGCCGCGGCCCTGCAAGAACAGCACATCGACGACGAAGTTGTCGTAGCCGATCTCGCTCTTGTCCGCGCCTTCCTCGGGCTCCGAGGGCAGGCGGTACGCGGCCAGCAGGTGCGTGCGTCGCAGGAGCTCGCTGCGCGCGCGAACGAATTCCGGCTTGCGCGAGGTCATGAGGCCGGTGGGGATCACCTGGACCATGATGCCCTTCTCGGCCAGGAACTCGGCGCACCGCTCGACGAAGTACACGTAGGCCTGCTTCGTCGGGTACCCGGTCGGATCGAGCTCGGCGGCCTCACCCCGCACGCCGTAGGGCGGATTCGCCACGATAAGGCCGAACGACCCCATCCGTGTCGCCGCCATCCGCGCGAACCAGGACTCGGCGTAGCCCTCGGCCACGATGGACTCGGGGTAGAGCGCCCGCAAGAGCTTGCTCGACACCGGGGAGACTTCGCAGAGGGTCCACGCGAGCTCCGGCCACGACCCGAACGCGAGCGGTGCCCGGCCGATGCCAGCCGAGGGCTCGAGAGTCAGGATCTTGCCCTCGGTGTTCTTCGGCAGGCCGTCAGCGAGCGGACGGAGCCGGCGCTGAACGGCCGACCACACGCGCATCGGCGTGTAGTACTCGTGCAGCAGACCCTTGGCTTCGGGCACCGGGAAGCCCGCGGGGAACTTGCCAGCGACCTTGCTGATCGAGAGGCCGCCCCAGCCCGAGTAGGAGAGGAGCACGCGCCGATCTTCCGGCGTCATCTGGTCGGCGGCCTTGCTCGCGAGCAGCGACATCGCGGCGAGGTTCGCGGCCGTCCGCTTGCTCTCCGTCCAGAGCTCGGGGGGCGTCGCCGCGGCGCGCTTGGCCTCGCGCTGCGCGAGCACGCGCTCGAACATCGTCACGATCGCGGGCCGCTGACGCTCGAAAAAGCCGTCTACGTCGGCCGCAACAAGGCCGGCCGGCGGCATTCCGCGCAGCGCGCCGTGAAGGCTGCTGACGATTGCCTCGGCACGAGCGCTCACGCCGCGTCCTTCAGCAGCTTGTCCATCTGGGACGAGAGGGCCGCCATGATCGAGGCATCTTTCTGGGCCTGGGTGAGCTCACCCGTGGGTTCCGTCGCCGTCGGCTTCTCGGCCTTCGGCGCCTTCTCGGCCTTCGCCTTCTTTCGACGGGGCAGCTTGCCCTCGACGATCGTTCCCGCCGGCTGCTTCTCGACCCTGGGCGGCGGGGTCACCTCTGCCGCCGGTTTCTTCGCTGCCTTGCTGGCCTTCGCTGCCTCGGCCTTCGCAGCCTTCGACAGCTTCAGGGCCTTCGGCGGCTTCGGGGCCTTGATGGCCTCGATCGGGTCGCGCTTCGGGTCCTTCGGGTGCTTGATCGGGTGGCTCTTGGCGTGCTCGGCATCGAGCGCGGCCCGGCGCTTCGTGTCGCGCACCGAGCAGGCCTCACCGACGAGGCCGGTGAGCAGACCATACGCGCTACGGATTGCGGTACGCAGCGTTTCAGCGCTCGCCGGCTCCTTGTCGAGCTTCGCGTCGGCGAACCACCGGCTGTCGCGCTCAAGGGTCACCACCCACTGGCGACCGTCGGGATCGGCGTGGTTGCCGTGGCTCACGATGCGGATCGTGGCGTAGGCCGCGACCTTGCGGGTCAGGACGATGGTGGGCGCCACGCCCTCGCCGTTGCAGACGAGCGCACCGGACCACTGGCCGCGGTAGGTGACCGGCCCTGGCGGGACGCTCCGACCGATTTTCCCGAGCTCTTGCAGCTTCGCGACAGCCTCGCTCGCGAGCACGGGCGTCGTCGGTGCGAGGGGCACATCGATCAGCGCTAGCCGTGACGAGGCTGCGCTACCCTGTTTCCAGTACCACGCTTCGCCTTTCCGCACGAAGACGAGGTAGGAGAACGCACCTGGCTCGCAGAGGTACGCGAAGTCGCCCCCGCACGCCCGGCCGTAGGCCCGGATGAAGCGCGGGTAGTCCTCGTCTGCACCGAGGATCTGGAGGCGAAATTGCTTACGGTCGGCCATCGGGATCACCTTCTCACGAACGGGTCATTTTCCAGATCACGCCACCTACCACGAGGGTCGCGACGATGCCCCCAAGGACGGCCGCGGCGGGACCGGGGCCGCTGTCCTGCGGCTTGTCGCCGGGCAGCGTCGAGGGTTGCAGCGAACGGCCCTGCTCGCTCGCAGCGACGCGCTGCTTCAGCTCCTCCTCCTGCAACCGCGTCTCTTCCAAGAGATTCACGGTGTAGGGCAGCATCGTCACCGCCCAACAGATCGCCGCGATCGACACGATGGCGACGCCCGCCACGATGAGGATGGGAACGAGCGGCAGCGGACCTGCCCCGAAGTCCTCGCAGTCGCATCCGACCTTCGGATCGAACCACTCGTCAGGGGGCCAGGGCGACGCCGGGCCCCAATCGCTCGGCATCGGCTTCAACAGCGGCGCGCGGTAGCCGATGATGGTGAACCGAACGTGACGCCAATCGACTCGAGTACCGTCGCGTGGTGCTGCACGACGGCCGACCTCGGGCGTCTTCGCTGCGGCGGCCTTCAGGTCCGCCTGCTCGACGACGCGGGTGTCCACGTAGAACCCGGCAGCGAGGTCCTCCCACCGCTTGCGGAGGAGGAAGTAGTTGGTGCGGAGCTTCGGGTCGGCGGCGATCCACTTCTGGTTCGCGGGGTCCGACAGCATGGACTTCATGCGGCCGAGGGCCGTCTCCACGATGGTCATGTTCTTGACGAACGACTGCACCTCGGGCTTGAACGCGGTCGGGTCGTCGCTGACGGCTGCTTCGAGCTTGTCGTACGCCGCTTCGTAGCGGTCCCACCAGTAGTCGGTCCAGCCTTTCTGTACGGCCACCCACGGGTTGCCCACGTCGTCGCCGAACGGTCGGAACCGATCTTCCTCGTCGTCTTCCTCGTCCTCGTCGCGGTCCTGGTCCTTTTCGGCCTGCTCCTGTTCTTCCTGGCTCTTTTGCTGCTGTTGCCGGCGCCGCATCATCATCCGACGACGGGCACGAGCTCCACGCCCGCCCCGACGCCGACGACGACCGCCACGGCCACCGCCGCGGCGACGGCCGAGCTCGTCGGCCCCGAACACGATGTCGTCCTCGTTGACGTCAGGCACGGTCTACTCCTGTTCCCAGCGGCAGCGGCACTTGCGCTCGATCGCGCGCTCGCGCCATGCTCCGACCTGGTTCTGCTGAGGGTGGTCGAGCGCGTCCTTGACGGCCTGGGTGATCTTCGTGGCCATCTTGATCGGCCCGCCGAAGTCGTCCCGCTCCTGCAGAGCACGGTCGGGCACCTCGGCCACGATGTACAGGCCGGGCTTGAGCTCCATCACCGCGGCGCGGAGGCCGGCCTTCGGCTGGATGCGGAGGTTCGCGCTGATCCGGCTGACCTGACCCCAGCCATCGCGCAGGACCGCGCCGAGCTCCTCGACCGCCCCCTCGTCGTCCGGGGCGGCCTCGGCCTCGTCGATGGCGCTCTCGAGCTCCTCGTCCACCGGGAACTCCTCGGGCTCCGCTTCCTCGCTGATGTCCTCGACCAGCTCGATCACCTCGATGATGCGACCGTCCGGCATGCGCTTCTTGCGGCGAACCTTCCGCATCTTGCGGCCTCCCCGACGGCGACGGCGCGGCCCGTCGTCGCGCTCGTCACGATCCGCGGTGCCACGGCTGCGGCGACGGACGAGCTTCTTGCGACTGCGACGCCGACGGCGAGCGTCACGGCGGTCGCCGCGTTCACGACGCTGTTGGTCGCTGGCGCCGAAGTCGTCGCCGTTCCCCTGATCTTCGAGCCAGTCGCTGTACATTCTCATACTTCCACCCACTGGCCGTTGTCGGCCGACTGAAGTTGCGGACGCGGCGTGTCGTTCATGCCCAGGCGGGCGCTCGGATCGTCCTCGAATGACCGGCCGCCGACCCGGTACGTGACGAGGCAGTGGTACAGGCCGGGCCGACCGCGGGGCGTGGCCGTCCGCAGGAACACCTCGGCGTAGATGTGACGAGGTCGGAGGCGCCGCGCGAGGCGATAGCCGCCGTCGCCGGGTTGCAGCGCCCGCCAGCCCTTGGCCATGAGCTCGCCCGCACGGGCCGCGGAGAGCGCGTCGCAGTCCTCGTGCCCCTTCATGAGCACGTTCAGGTAGTCGGACCACACCTCGCCGACCTCGCGTTCGTACCGAACGCCGGATTCGTAGAGCAGTGGGAGGCCCGGCTGCTCGCGCAGGATGACGGCGTTCTCGCGCGCCAGCCAGTTGAGGAGCCGGAGCGCGGTGCGTTCGTTGAAGGCCAGATCCATCATGATGCGCATGGCTACGTCCTCAAGGCCCAAAGGAGGCGGAAACGGCTGTCTGCCTTGATTTCCAACGCAGCGATGTCCCCGACCGGGATGCCGATGTCGGGCTGCTCGTTGGCGTAGATCGTCGAGCGCGGGATGCCGGACTCGTCGTAGAAACGGAGGTAGGACGTGGCCCACGCCATCGGGTCGTCGAGCTCCAGGCGCACGGTCTGGGCGAACGTCGGGAACAGCGAGTCGGGGAACAGCCCGACGCCGGTACTTCCGCGGTACTCCCAATTGTTGCGCGTCGGGTCCATGCCGTCGCTGATGGCGCACCCGACGTTGTTCCCTTCCGGCAACGACACCGCGTCGTAGAAATTGTAGACCTTGATGTGGATGGTGCGCGCGAAGATGCAGACGCGCGTGGCCCGCGGCACCGTCATGCGGGCCTTGTGGATACCGCCCGTGCCGGCGCTCCAGGTGAGCTCGGCCTCGAACACGCGACCGGGGTCCATGTTCGTGAACAGATCGACGAGGCGCCACCTCGACTGCTCCGATTCGGCACCGGGGAGCAGGATGGCGCTGTTTGGAAAGATGAAATCGACCGCGACCGCAGCCGGCGAGATGATGACGTTGTTCGACCGCGTAGTCAGGTCGGTAGGCGCGCAGCCTTCCCGTCCGAACTTGGTCGAGCGTACGTCTGATTCGAACGAGCGAGAAGGACGCGCCATGACGGTAGGTCACCCCGGATGAGGCGCACAGCGCGCCGGGGGTCGCCCCCCGGCGGCTGGCCCGAGCCCCGATGCGAGCGAGCTCGCATCGGGACGCGGAAGGTCTAGCAGTAGGCCATGACCGGCTTGCGGCCGGG
>SCSV01000078.1 GCA_004297555.1 Salinibacterium sp. | reverse complement strand
CCCTTCGAACCTTCACCGCGTCCAACGCGGGTCTTGTCCTTCTTGGCACCCGCTGCCGGGCGAAGGTGGTGCACCTTGAGAACCTGCGGGCGTGAGGGCACGTCGGCCTTCGGCGCCTTCTTGGCCGGGGCCTTGGCTGCAGCCGCCTTCGCGGGAGCCTTGGTCTCGGCCTTCGGAGCCTCAGCCTCGGTCTTTGCCGCTGCCTTGGCCGGAGCTTTCTCAGGGGTTGCCGCCTTGGCAGGAGCCTTCGCGGCTGTCGGCTTCTCGGCTGCGACCTTGGCCGGAGCCTTCTCCGCCGGGGTCTTCGCCGCGGGAGCCTTGGCTGCAGGTGTCTTGGTCGCGGAGTCCGCGGCCTTCTTTACTGGTGCCTTCTTAGGGGCATCCTTCTCTTCAGCCATTAGTCAATCTCCTCGACCTTGACAAGGTGAGCGACTGTCCGCACGTAGCCACGGTTCTGCGAGTTGTCCTCGCGCACCACGACGTCACCGATGCGGTGAAGCCCGAGGCTCCGCAGGGTGTCGCGCTGGTTCTGCTTCTCACTGATTTTGGACTTAATCTGGGTGACCTTGAGGCGCGCGGCCATTAGACACCTGCCTTCGCGTCAGCGGCAGCCTTGATTGCAGCTGCCTCGGTGCGCAGCAACCGGGCCGGCACAACGTGCTCGACATCGAGGCCACGACGTGCGGCGACCGCACGAGGCTCCTCGAGCTGCTGGAGAGCAGCGACGGTTGCGTGCACGATGTTGATCGTGTTCGACGAACCGAGCGACTTGCTCAGAACGTCGTGAATTCCTGCGCACTCCAACACGGCGCGAACCGGGCCACCGGCGATAACACCGGTACCAGCGGATGCCGGACGCAGCAGAACAACGCCGGCTGCGGCCTCGCCCTGCACGGGGTGCGGGATGGTGACTCCAACGCGGGGAACGCGGAAGAAGTTCTTCTTCGCTTCCTCGACACCCTTGGAGATGGCCGTGGGAACTTCGCGGGCCTTGCCGTATCCGACGCCGACGAGTCCGTTTCCGTCACCGACGACGACGAGCGCGGTGAAGCTGAAGCGACGACCACCCTTGACGACCTTCGACACGCGGTTGATCGTCACCACGCGCTCGAGGAACTGGCTCTTCTCGGCGTCGCGGCTGCTACCGCGGTCACGGTTCGGGTTGCGCTCACGACCGCCACGACGCGCCTCGCGGGGCTCGCCTGCGATGTCGGTAGCCGGGGCATCCACGATGACCTCGGGTACGACAACCTCATTAGCCTCAGCGGCCACGTCCTGCTCCTTGTTGTTAGTTTCGTCGCTCACAGGCTCAGTCCACCCTCTCGGGCGCCGTCGGCGATTGCCGCAACGCGTCCGGCGTAGCGGTTACCGCCACGGTCGAATACCACTGCTTCGATGCCGGCCTTCTTGGCACGCTCAGCAACAAGCTCGCCGACGCGGTGCGCCTTTGCGGTCTTGTCACCATCGAAGGTGCGCAGGTCTGCTTCGAGAGTGGATGCCGATGCCAGGGTGTGCCCCTTCGCGTCATCCACGACCTGCACGAAGACGTGACGGGCCGAACGGGTGACGACGAGACGCGGGCGCTCCTGGGTGCCGACGACCTTCTTGCGAAGGCGCGTGTGACGGCGAGCCTTAGCTGCCGACTTGCTCTTACCTCTAGTTCCGAGAGCCATGTCTACTTACCACTCTTTCCGGCCTTGCGGCGAACGACCTCGCCCGCGTAGCGAACACCCTTGCCCTTGTATGGCTCGGGCTTGCGCAACTTGCGAATATTTGCCGCGACCTCGCCGACAGCCTGCTTGTCGATGCCGGTGACGAACAACTTGTTGTTGCCCTCGACCGTGAAGCTGATTCCGGCTGGCGGGTCGACCGTGATCGGGTGGGAGTAGCCGAGCGCGAACTCGACCGAGCTGCCCTTCGACTGCACGCGGTAACCGGTACCGACGACCTCGAGGCCCTTGGTGTAGCCCTCGGTCACGCCGATGATCTGGTTGGCGATGAGGGTACGAGTGAGGCCGTGCAGCGAACGCGATGCGCGCTCGTCATCGGGACGGGTAACGAGCACCTGGCCGTCTTCGAGCACAACCTGGATCGGGTTCGCGACGGTGAGCGAGAGCTCGCCCTTCGGGCCCTTGACGGCGACATCCTGGCCGTTGATCTTCACTTCAACGCCGGAAGGCACGGTGATCGGGAGTCTTCCAATTCGTGACATGACTGGCTACCACACGTAGGCGAGGACTTCCCCACCCACGCCCTTCGAAGTCGCCTCTTTGTCGGTCAACAGACCGGAGGAGGTGGACAGGATGGCAACGCCGAGACCGCCGAGAACCTTGGGGATCTCGGTTGACTTCGCGTACACGCGCAAGCCGGGCTTCGAAACGCGCTTGATGCCCACGATGGAGCGCTCGCGGTTCGGGCCGTACTTGAGGTCAATGGTGAGCGTCTGGCCGACGCGCGCGTCTTCGACCTTCCACGCGGAGATGTAACCCTCGTTCTTGAGGATCTCCGCGAGGTGCGACTTGAGCTTGCTGCTGGGCAGCGAGACCGAGTCGTGGTACGCCGAGTTGGCGTTGCGCAGTCTGGTCAGCAGGTCTGCGACCGGATCTGTCATTGTCATGTGGTTGATTCCATATCTCGTCTGGTTTCGGCATCCGTTACGCGAATGCCGACCTAGTCGATCGGTGTTACTGCGGTTGGTTGGTTGCGTTCTCGGCCGTGCGGAACGGGAAGCCGAGTGCCTTGAGCAGCGCGCGACCTCCTTCGTCGTCTTTCGCGGTCGTCACGACGGTGATGTCGAAACCGCGAACACGGTCGATCTTGTCTTGGTCGATCTCGTGGAACATCGACTGCTCCGTGAGGCCGAACGTGTAGTTGCCGTGGCCATCGAACTGCTTGTCCGACAGACCGCGGAAGTCGCGGATGCGGGGAAGCGCGAGCGTGACCAGGCGGTCGAGGAACTCCCAGGCACGGTCGCCACGAAGCGTGACGTGTGCGCCGATCGGCTGGCCCTCGCGAAGCTTGAACTGCGCGATGGACTTGCGGGCGTTCGTGACCTGCGGCTTCTGGCCGGTGATCGCGGCGAGGTCCTTGACCGCGCCGTCGATGATCTTGCCATCGCGGGCTGCTTCACCCACACCGGTGTTGACGACGACCTTCACGAGCGAGGGCACCTGGTGCACGTTCGTAAGGTTGAGGTCTTTC
>SCSV01000008.1 GCA_004297555.1 Salinibacterium sp. | reverse complement strand
ACCGGGCCGGTGTTGGTTGGCTGGGTCTGGGTAGTCGCGTCGGGTAGGATCTCCTCGGGTGGTAACGGGTTGTCGCATTGACGGGACGCGGGCTTGCCTGGACACGGGTGGTCGCGCGGAACTGATTGCGGCCTAGGAGGCGGTGCTTGACACGTCGCAGCGGCTTGCCAACGATCGAGCAGACTCGTCACACCGGCTGGACACGCGATGCCTCGGATCGTCGCACGGGCACGCAAAGACTCGTGACGCGTGGGCTTGGCTGGTCGCACAGTATGGACATGGAGGGGCTTGCACAGTCGCGCGGAATCGGCACCGATTGACATAGCTCGAACAGTCGCAGTGGGCAGCAACGACGCTGGTTGGCTTGCACAGTCGCGCTGGACACGAGCGGTCTGGAATTGGCTTGTCAGGAGACCGTTCAATGCCACGCGCCACAGCTGCACGGACCCGAATCCACATCGCACGGCCGGCCGCCGTTGGTGCGCCCGGTGATGCCCTCGTGGGCGTCCATCACGCGCATGTCGAGCACGCCCATGATGAGACAGCAGCGCTGCAGGCCCTCGAAGTCGTGCTTGTGGCGGTCGGGATGATCGCGGATGTCGGCGAGCTTCTCGGTGACGCGCCGGGTGTACGACGCGGGGTTGGGGTCGGTGGTTGGGGTATCAGGAGGCATGGGATTCCTTTCGGGTGGTCACAGTGGCGCGGTGTGAATCGCGATCGGTCGACATGTCGCAGCGGTCAGGCTCCGCAAGGCGAGGAAAGACACGTCGCACGGAACAGCAAGGAACCGTCGCGGTTATGGGTAGTCGCGCATGCTCGTTGTGTGTCGTTGCAGGTTGACTCGTCGCTACGATCCGGAAAGACAGGGGTCGGCTAGAATAGTCGCCACGGACTGCGAAGCGACGGCATGACCCGGTTCGGCTTGTCGCGGTCGGTAGGGTCGGATAGCGTCGAATCGACCTGTCGCGCTGGAGTGCTCGGGCGAGCCACGGATTGCGAAGGCACGTCGCCGCGACACGATGTGTATCGACGAGAGTCGGGCGGAAATGTCTCCAAGAATTGGTTTGTCAGGGTGGAGACTACGCCGTGCCGACGTTGCGGGTCCGGTTGAACTCAAGGTACGCCGCCAGCGCGGCCTCGCGCACGGTCATGTTGGGCGGGTCATCTTCGGGAGCGGGCCCGGCGAGCTCGGTCCGGTAGCACGTGCACTTCTTCTGGATGTGTCCGAGCGACCCGGCGACCAAGCGCACCGCGCACTCGTGGTGGAACGCTGCCATCATGTGGTGACGCTCGCTGTCGAGCAAGATCTCGTGGCAGTGGCCGCAGGTCGTCATGGCCGCCCTTGGATGTCGTCGACGCCGTGGTCGGCGGCACCGACATCGCCGGTGATCTTGGCGTACTGGAGCGCCGCCCGTGCGGTCGGCAGGTGACTGAGTAGTAGCGTTGGCAGGCCGACGGAGAGCACGTTGAGCACCCATTCGATCTGGAGCTCGCGGTAGCGCTCGCGCCAGTAGGTCTTCATCGTTTCCTCGCGGGTGTCCCCGTTGTCCCTGAGGCGGGCGATCCGCGCGTGGGCATCGGTCCACAGCGCCAGCAGTTCGTCGATGGGCCGGCCGCGGCAGGCGGTGAAGCCGTCGATCGCTCCGTCGCGCTTGTGGTGGTCCTTGGGATCGGCGTAGGCCACGGTGACCTCGGCGATGCCGTCGTCACAGATCCGATTGAGTAGCTCGAGATACGTCATGGTTTCGCCTCCTTGCGAACATAGAACGAAACGCTGTCATGGATGCCGCGCCACTGCGGAATCTTGTGGAACACGCCCTCGGTCCACTCGGCCTCGAGCCGGGCGTGGAAGGCATCGTCGCCAGTGCAGCCTCCGGGTCCTTCGCCGATGTAGATGACGCGATCGCCGATGTAGATGACGCGATCGCCGCGGTAGCGCGACAGCGCGAGGTCGGCCATCCGGCTGTCGTAGGGTGGCCACGACAAGAGCAACGCGTGCGAACTCGGCACCTCGAACGTGGCGACGTCGCCGGCGACCACGGTGGTCCAGTGGGGAACCCCACAGCCGCCCTCGCCCAGCACGTCGCGGCGGTGCCAGTGGTTGAGCTCGACCGCGGGCGGATACAGATCGACCGCGGTCACCGTCGCCCCGACCTGCTCGAGCAGATGGGCCCAGTAGCCGGTGCCGCAACCGAGGTCGCAGACCGCACCGCGTGCGAACCCGGCGATCGCGCGCACGACGGGCTCGGTCGGAACCGCCCACGCGTACTGCGCGGTCATCCGGTCGCGGTGCTGCGACATCGCGAAGAAGCGGTCGACGAACCCTGCGAGGCCGAACTCGCTGAACTCGCTGAACCCACCGCTGCCGTGTGGGTTGCCGCCGACCGCGATGAACTCGTCGAGGTAGGGTTGTGGAACTTCTCCGACACGCTCAGTCCTCCTTGGTCCACCAGCGAGCAAACGCCTCGGCGATGGTCTCATCTTGGTCGCGCCCCGCAGCCTCGGCGTACGCCGGCGACTGAGCCCAGGCAGCGCCGCCGAGGAACGCGTCGCGCGCGACGCCCATCACAAACTCGTCGTTCATCGCCGAGATGGCGGCGAGCTCGGCTTCGCACAGCTCGCGAACCTGCGCGATGTGGAGGTGCTTTTGGATCAGCACGCCGCGTACCCACGCCCCAGCGATCGCCGGTTCCTTGGCCAGGGTCGGCGCGAACCGCCGCATGATCCCGAAGGCCTCTTTGACCAGGTCGGGATTGAACTCGGCGAGTGCGTGACTCTCGATGATCTGCTGGAGGACGCTGTCCCAGCCGCGCAGCGTTGGGGGCAAGGTGATCGTCTCGGTCATAATGTTTCTCCTTCAGAGACCTTGTGCCACGATCTGGGCCATGAGCGCGTCCAGTTGGCCCACCCGGTTCCTGAAGCCCGTCGGTACCCGCGCGTACCTGCGCATCTACTGGGGCGGCCCGGCCGAGTACGTGGTCGCCGGCGAGGCGGCCGATCCGTGCCCTAATGGCTACGGCAAGGGCCACGTCGGGATCCACAATGCGCAGGTCCACCTGATGGACTCACCGGTCTGCAACGACTGGGAGCTCGGCGGGAGCGCTTCCGAGTACGACGAGAGCCGGTGGCCGACGACGTGTGATCATTGCCCGGCCCAAGCCCCACCGCAGACCGTGCACAAGCGCTGCTGTGCCGCTCCCGACTGCACGCAAACGCGCCCGGTGGTCATGCGCCAGGTATTTCGCAGAACGCTCTACGAAGTCCAAGGCGAAAGCCCTCCAGTCCAGCGCATCCGCGCCGAGCTGGAGATCGGCGACATGTACTACGCGACCTGGTTTGACTGCGAGCAGCGCGCGGGCAACTGTCACCACGGCTGGATCAACTGCGATGGCAAGCACCTCATGGTCGTGCTGCCCAACGGCCGAGAATGGGATGTTTCTGGAAGAGCTTCAAATTGCACCCTCAAGGACGACAACGTCCATCGCTGCTGGGTGCGGCACGGCGATCCGGAGAGCGGCAATGTGCACGTCGACAAGGCCGGGCTAACCTGCTCGGCCGGCGCGGGCTCGATTCAGG
>SCSV01000077.1 GCA_004297555.1 Salinibacterium sp. | reverse complement strand
AGGACGCGGTCTTTGATCTGGGCAAACCACCACTTGAGGTTCCAGATGCTGTGGATGCTGTTGGGCACGTTATCCGAGCCGAACTCGCCGTAACCCAGCACCGCGACCCCGCGAAGGACGCCGAACGCCTCGCCGTACCAGCCGTCGCGACAGTCGTAGGACGTTACAGTTGTGTCGATGTGTCGGTTGCGCAGGCAGTCGCGGTGGGCATGCAGCAGCATGCTGACCTCGGACTCGATTCGGTCCTGCTGGAGTATCGACAGGCGCTTGAAGGTTTTGCCGGTCATTAGGCTTGGCCTCGCTCCTTGGGGAAGAACCGGTCGTTGGGCTGGCGGTCGCCGGTGAGAACCGGCACCTGGTCGACTGGGACGTTGCGCGCCCTGGCGCATGCGTCGCGGAGGATCTCGGCACCGGGCTTCTTGTCGGCATAAAACACGAGAGCGCGCTCCTCGGCCTTGGCGATGCGATCGGCGAGCTGAAACTGCAGCGCGAGCTTGTGCACGGGCCTCAGCACAATGCAGGACAGCCAGCTGTGCAGCTTGTAGTAGAGCTGGCCGCCGGCGAACTGCCGGACCTCGAGCTTGGCGATCCGCGTGTGAAACGACAGCACGTCCTCGCACGGCAGACTGAACGACAGGCCGTTGAGGTGGAAGGCCTCCCATGGGCGGTCAACGTGGACCATGCCGGGCTGGTCCATGCCGGTGGTGCGGATCTCTTTGCGGGTGTGGTCATGGCTGTGGCCGCGGCCGCGAAGGTCGGTCAGTAGCGGTCGAACGAGGCTGGCCGGCGCAATGTGTGCCTTGACGACCTGCGCGTTCAGATCTCCCTCGGCGTTGAAGTGCAGAAAACACCATTTGGTTTTGGACATGAAGAATCTCCTTTCGTTCTTCTTATGCCGTCAAGGCACTTCTTCGCCTTCGTACGCCCCATCGATGATCAAAATCGGCGGCAGTCCGTTCTTGATGCGCTCCGGGTTCGCGCGCTCGACGCAACTGCGACAGACCGGTTCCTTCTCGCCGGTGGTGGTCAAGTTGGCGGGCAACGAGGGCACGGTGTTGGGGTTGAAGAAGAACGTGACCCGGCACGTGTAGCAGATCCCCATGCAGGTCATGAACCCCATCAGTGCACCTCGAGGTGGATGCCGAGCAGCTCGATCAGCTTCTGGCGAGCCCGATCGAGCATGAAGTCCGCTTGTTCACCGAGCCCAGCCTCTCGCATGGTCTTGCTGTGATCGAGGTGTTGAACGGCGTCAAGGATCTGATAGACGACCTCGTCCTCACCGACCCCGCGCAGGTACAGCTTGCGGCGCTCGTTGGTGATGTGGTCCATCAGATCACTCCTGCCAGCACCAGGCACGACTGGACCGTTTCGGTCTCGCATTCGCTGCACATGTTGGCTTCTGCATCGGGCTCGCACGATGACTCGACGCCCTCGCAGGTGGTGCAGATGCCGGGCACGACCGAGTCGGTGGCAAAGTGTTCAAGCAGGGCCACGACGGCGGTAAAACCTTCGCTTGCGGCCAGCTTGGTCAGCAATTGCTGTGCGGATTTTTTCGGGGTCAGGGTGGGTGTAGTCATGGAGAAGGCTTCTTTCTGGTCGGATGACGAAAGAGTTTCTTGGCGATCGCCTTGGCCGTGTCGATTGTTGGAGGGTTCGAAGACAGGCATTGGATGATCTTCCGTGCGAGCTGCCGGACTCTTGCCGACTTTGGATCAAGCGGAGCTGTGAACACAGCGTCGCGCGGACTCCATCCTCTCGTCAGTCGGGCTGCGATGACCTCTTTGCGTACTCCGGACCTATTCGCCCAGTCCGTTACGCAGAGGGTCTCTTCGCCGATTGTGATGTTGCGATTGTTTCGTTTGTTGCGCGCCTGAATGGCAGCGGTTGCCCAGATGACATTTCCCGGTTCGTAGTTGCCGTTGTTATTAGATCGTTCGAGTCGGTGCTTGCCAGATGGTCGAAGTCCCATGTCTCGAATGAACGCCGCGAACGACCCACTCCACTCTGCACACACCCTTATTCCGCGCGCGCCGTAGTTCTTGAAGCCGTTGTTTTTGGGGTTGATACAACGTTGAATCATTCCCGACCAGACCGAGTACTCGGGCGCTCTCGACGGGCCCGCGGTCGCGCCGTGTGTTCTGTTCCTTGCAGATGCCAGCCGGGCGGACTCACACCCGCATGATCGAGACATGCCGGAGCGCAGCGCCTTGCCGGAAACGTACCTGATAGTTCCGCAGGCGCATCGGCATCGCCAATAGAGGTTACCGTGCCTGTCTTTTTTTGCCGGCCCTAGCACCATGTACTGTCCGTACACTCGGCCGGTCATCTCGATCTTTATCCATCGCCGGCCCATTCGATATCTCCTGAATTGTGTCTTGCCAGCGGAGCAACACTAGCGATTTGACTTCGATCTGCCGCACGCGTTCGCGGGTCAATCGCATGATCACCCCAACTTCTTCTAGGGTATGTCCACCTTCGTCAGCGATGTCCAATGAACAGCCTTTCTGGACTTCCCATGGTTCCAGATCGGGGTAGTTGATCTTGAGAGAGCCGGTATCAACCGATACGTCGAGATACAGATTGTGCCTGCAGGACACAAACGGACACGGGCGTGCGCCGTTGCAACCGCCGGGCAGGCAGTCGGCACGGGTCCGGGGGCGTTCATATTGGGCGATGGTGGTGGCGTCGTCCTCGACGACGCGCACAGTGAGCCGGGGCTTCTTGACCGAGACCGACGAGGCCCGGGGCAAGCCGCTGGTGCGAAACCGGCGCCTGCCGTTGGTTGGGCTATCGTCCACGGCTCAGCCTACGCCAGGGGCCGACCGGCATTCAATCGGTCTTGGCCCAGGGTCGGTTGAGCAGCTCAAGGTACTTGGCGATGTCGG
>SCSV01000076.1 GCA_004297555.1 Salinibacterium sp. | reverse complement strand
CCGGGGCTGGCCGCGTGAACGCGAACGGCGAGGGCGAGGGTGTCCGAGTGAGCGCGAAAGCGGGGATGTCGGAATGAACGGCCTGCACGCGACCCTTCGCGCCCAGCGCGGCGACTTCACTCTCGACCTCGACCTTGAAGTGCCGGCGGGCAGCACCCTCGCGCTCGTCGGCCCCAATGGCGCGGGCAAGTCAACCGCCCTCGCCTGCATCGCCGGTCTGCTGCCGAATGGCGGAACCGCGCGCGTCGGCGAGCGCGTGCTCGATGAGGTTCCGGTCGAGCAGCGCCGAGTGGGCTATGTATTTCAGGACTACCTACTGTTCCCGCACCTGACCGTGCTGGAGAACGTCGCGTTTGGGCCGCGCGCGCTCGGCCGTCCCCGCGCCGAGGCGAGGGCGGGGGCATCCGCCTGGCTTGATCGTTTGGGGCTGATGGAACTCGCCGAGCGGCGGCCAAGACAGCTGTCCGGTGGCCAGTCACAACGCGTGGCCCTGGCGAGGGCCCTCGCCGCTGAGCCCGAGGTACTCCTACTTGACGAGCCGCTCGCGGCCCTTGACGTGGAGGTGCGCGACGAAGTGCGTGCTGAACTCGCGGCCCACCTCGCCGAGTTTGCGGGGGCGGCGATCGTCGTCACCCACGAGCTAGCGGATGCCCTCGCCCTCGCCACCCGCATCGTCGTGCTCGAGGCCGGCCAGGTAACCCAGCGCGGCTCGCTCGTCGACCTCGCCGCCCGCCCGGCCACCCCGTACATCGCACGACTCACAAGTTCGCTATAGACAGCGGCACTATCGGATAGTTACGCTATCCAGGTGCGAATGTCCCAACTGAGCGAAACCAGCGGCGTACCGATCGCCTCGATCAAGTACTACTTGCGCGAAGGGCTGCTGCAGCCGGGCGAGCGCTCGAGCGCGAACCAGAGCGACTATGGCGACGAGCACGTCAAGCGGTTGCGACTCATCCGCGCGCTCATCGACGTCGGCGGGCTCTCGATCGCGACCGCGCGGAGCGTGCTCGCGGTGATCGACGACCCGGAAACACCGCTGGGCCATGTCCTCGGCGCGGCGCAGCATGCCGTCTCGAACGCGAGCACCTTCGAGCCCGTGACGGAGGCAACCAATGGCACTCGCCTCGTCGACGCTTTCATCGAGAGCGCAGGGTGGATCGTCGCATCCGATAATCCAGGCCGCATGGGCGCTGCGCGCGTTATCGACAGCTACGAGCGCATCGGCCAGCCCGAACTCGCGATCATCCCCGAAGGCTACGCGCGGGCATCCGAACTCATCGCCCGCGTCGATCTCGACTGGGTGGCCAACAGCCAGGGCATGTCGTCGAAGGCCGAGACCGTCATCGTCGGCACCGTGCTCGGCGATGCGCTCCTGGCATCGCTGAGGCGCATGGCACAGGAGAACCGCTCCTGCGAGATCTTCCCCAATTCACCCCACAAAGCAGTCACCGAACACACAGAGAAAGCGAGATCATGACCGTCACCACATCCCCCACGAAATGGCACCGCCCCTGGTTTTGGCTCGGCGTTGTCATGTCCATTGTCACGCTCGTCTGTATCGGCGGGCTCCTTCTCGACCACCGCACCCTGCTCGGGGTGAACGTGTGGGAGAAGCCCCTCAAGTTCTCCCTGTCGACCGTGCTCTACGCGTTCACCTGGTCGTGGCTCATCGGTCAGCTCCAGCGCTACCGCCGACTCGCCTGGTGGGCGGGAACGATCACCGCGGTCCTCTGGACCATCGAACTCGTCATCATCATCGGCGACGCAGCGGGTGGCGCGCAGAGCCACTTCAACGTCACGACGCCGTATACCGCCACGCTCTGGTCGATCATGGGCGCCTCGATCGCGACGCTCTGGGTGGTCACCTTCGTGCTCAGCATCATCCTGTTCCGCAACTCGATCGGTGATCGCGCCCGCAACCTCGCGATCCGCGCCGGAGCGCTCATCGCACTCCTCGGCATGGGCCTCGCCTTTCTGATGACCGTGCCCACCAACGCTCAACTCGCCGACTTCAAGGGGATCTCGGGTGCACACACGGTCGGCCTCGCCGACGGCGGCCCGGGCATCCCGATTCTGGGCTGGAGCACCGTAGGCGGCGACCTGCGCATTCCGCACTTCATCGGCATGCACGCCCTGCAGTTGCTTCCGCTGCTGATTATCCTGCTCGAGCTGGGCGCGAGCCGAGTGCCGCTCTTACGCGACGTGACGCTGCGGTACCGCATCGTGCTCATCGCGGCGCTCAGCTACCTTGGGCTGATCGGCATCGTGACCTGGCAAGCACTGCGCGGCCAATCGATCGTGCACCCGGATGCCCTGACTCTCGCCGCGGCCGCCGCCCTCGTCACCACTGGGCTCGTCGCCGTCGGCATCGTGCTGGCCACGCGTCCGCGCACGCGAACGTTCGCCGAAGTGCCGGTGCCCGAGTTGCTTGACGCCGGGTAGGTCACTTCGCCCGAATAACCCGGGTCGAAAAGGCATCGTCGCGGTAGGGTTTCGCCATGACACCCGACGCCGATGAGGATGCCCTGACCTGGGCTGGCGACGATAAACCAGAGCCCGATAAGCCCGCGCCGAGCGCTAAGGTGAGCCATCACGAGCACGAAGAGGCACCGCCGACGAGTGCGCTAGTGCTTATCGTCTACGGCATTCTCGGCGGCGCGTACCTGATCTACACGATCGGCTGGGTGATCTCGATCCAGCGATCCACGACGGTGCTGCCGAGCCTGTTCGCCAACCTGATGTTCCGGCTCGGCGAGGGCTTGGCGATCGGCAGCCCGATCATCTGGTTCGTGGCGGTGTTCCTGCTCACGCGGCACCGGTCGCTGGGTTCTCGCCTGCTCTGGCTGCTGCTGGGACTTGCTGTTGTGATCCCCTGGTCTTTTGTATTGGGGGTGTGAGGTGAGCGACATCGAAACGAAGCAAAAATACGGCTGGGGCGGATGGCTGATCGCCGCGCTCTTCGCGCTCGTCTACGCCTACGACCTTTGGGAGGCGATCTCAAACTTCGTCGAGCTGCCCGCGGCGTACCAGTCGGTCGGACTCGACGTGGCGGCGCTTCCCTGGTGGGTGCTGTGGATCGGGCTGCTCGTGCCGCCGGTGGTTTTCGGCCTCGCCTTCTGGATCGGCCGGCGCGAGAACCTCGCCTCCCGGGCACTGATCTTCCTGGTCGGCTGGTCGGTCGTGGCAGGACTCAGTCTGAGCGTCATCGGCCTCGAAGAACTGTTCCGTCCGGTCGCCGCGACCATCGGCAGCTAGGCGAACGTCGCCGGGCGTCACACGGCGATCCCCATCCGCGCCGCTGCAGTAAAGTTGCTGAGGCTGCCAAGCAGCGCCCATTCTCCGCTACTCCCCGCTACTCGAAGGACTCGATACGTGGCAAAGCCGATCGTGCTGATCGCAGAAGAACTGTCTCCCGCAACCGTTGAGCACCTCGGCGACGAATTCGACATTCGCAACGTCGATGGCACCGACCGCCCCGCTCTGCTCGCCGCGCTCGCTGACGCGAGTGCCATCCTGATCCGCTCCGCGACGAACGTCGACGCCGAGGCGATCTCCGTTGCCAAGCAGCTCAAGGTCATCGCCCGCGCGGGCGTCGGCCTCGACAACGTCGACATCAAGGCCGCCACCGAAGCGGGCGTCATGGTCGTCAACGCGCCGACCTCAAACATCATCTCGGCCGCCGAACTCGCGATCGGCCACCTGCTCTCGCTGGCACGATTCATCCCCGACGCAAACGCTTCGGCGAAAGCCGGCGAGTGGAAGCGCTCCAAATTCACTGGAGTCGAGCTCTTCGACAAGACGATCGGCATCGTCGGCCTCGGCCGCATCGGCACGCTGGTCGCCCAGCGTCTCGCCGGTTTCGAGGCCAACCTCGTCGCGTACGACCCCTACGTCACCCCGGCCCGCGCAGCCCAGCTCGGCGTCACGATGCTGAGCCTCGACGACCTCGTCGCCCAGTCCGACTTCATCACCATCCACATTCCGAAAACGCCGGAGACCACGGGCCTGATCGGTGCCGAGCAGTTTGCCAAGGCGAAGCCGAGCTTGCGTATCGTCAACGCGAGCCGCGGCGGCATCATCGACGAGGACGCACTCTTCGCGGCCCTCAAGTCGAAGCGCATCGCCGGCGCCGGCCTCGACGTGTTCGTGCACGAACCGCCGACGGGCTCCCCGCTGCTCGGCCTGGACAACATCGTGCTCACCCCGCACCTCGGTGCCTCGACCGACGAGGCCCAGGAGAAGGCGGGCGTCTCGGTTGCGAAGTCGGTGCGCCTGGCACTCGGGGGCGAGCTCGTTCCGGACGCCGTGAACGTCGCCGGTGGGGTCATCGACACCACCGTGCGCCCGGGCATCCCGCTCATGGAGAAGCTCGGACAGGTTCTCGCCGGCCTGGCTGACAGCCCGCTGATCAACGTCGACGTCGAGGTGCGCGGCGAGATCGTCGAATTCGATGTCAACGTGCTCAAGCTCGCGGCTCTCAAGGGCATCTTCTCGAACATCGTGAGCGAGACGGTCAGCTACGTGAACGCACCACTGCTCGCCGAAGCGCGCGGCATCACGGTGCGTTTGCTGACGGATGCCGTGAGCGAGGAGTACCGCAACCTCCTGACCATCCGCGGCGGCCTGAGTGACGGCTCACAAGTATCGGTGTCGGGCACCCTCACAGGCACGAAGCAGACCGAGAAGATCGTCGAGATCAATGGATACGACGTCGAGGTTCCAATCGCAGAGCACCTCATCGTGATGATCTACACCGATCGGCCCGGCATCGTGGCGATCTACGGCAAGGAGTTCGGCGAGGCGAACATCAACATCGCCGGTATGCAGATCGCGCGCCAGCGTGCTGGTGGCCAGGCGCTCAGCGTGCTGACCGTGGATTCACCGGTGCCGGATGCGCTTCTCGCCAAGGTGCGCAAGGCCATCAAGGCCGACCTGTTGCGCGAGATCGACATCACCGAGGCGTAGCCAACCCCGCACATGCGAATGCGCGCCCCCGTTCAAAAAGCGCGCATTCGTCGGAGTGTGGTTTAGACCACATCGTCTCCTGTGGTGGCGGTGTTGCGCTCCGTCACGCGCGACCCTGATTCGGGGTCGACGTGGTCGCTGACCGTCGTGGTCGAGCGGCGCCGACGCGCCATGAAAACGAGTCCGATCACGAAGACGACGGCGCCTGCACCCATCAGGATGTAGCCGACAAGGTGGAGATTGATGAACCCGGTTTGGAAATTCAACGCGAAGCTAAGGATCGCGCCGATGACAAATAGTACGACTCCAGTTCCTATACTCATGTTTTCCACGCTAGCTCGCGCCCGTACGGTTGTCTCCCAGGCCATCTTCAGGTTCGGGGGGATCGCATCCCGGGCTAACCGCCCTTCGCGCGCTTGTACTCTAGGTTCATGCCCCGCACCGTGAACCTCGCAGTCATCCCCGGCGACGGCATTGGCCCTGAAGTCATCGCCGAAGCGCTCAAGGTGCTTGAGGCGACCGGGGTGGATGTCGAGCGCACCGAGTACCCCTTCAGCGCCGGCCACCTTCTCGCTACCGGGAGCATCCTGAGCGACGAAGATCTGGCTGCTCTCGCCAAGCACGACGCGATTCTGCTCGGCGCCATCGGCGGCGACCCGCGGGATGCCCGACTGGCGGGCG
>SCSV01000075.1 GCA_004297555.1 Salinibacterium sp. | reverse complement strand
GGAAGATTCTGACCCCGAGCCCGATCCAGTACCGCAGCAGGCGCGATACCTCCGCGCGAATGCCTTCGGGGTCGTTGTCGAAATTGAGTGGGTAGATGTCTTGGTACTTCTTCGGTGGGTTCTCCGCGTAGGCGATCGAGCCATCCGGCAGTGTCGTGAACCACTCGGGATGTTCACGCACCCACGGGTGGTCGGGTGAGCATTGAAGCGCGAGATCCAGCGCCACATCGAGGCCGGCGCGCTTGGCCGCACCCAGGAAGTAGCTGAAGTCCTTGATCGTGCCGAGGTCGGGGTGGATGGCGTCGTGACCGCCCTCGGCGGATCCGATCGCCCAGGGTGAACCCGGGTCGGCGGGCCCCGCGACGAGGGAGTTGTTGGGGCCCTTGCGGCCGGTCATCCCGATCGGATGAATCGGCGGCAGGTACAGCACGTCGAAGCCCATTGCGGCGACCTCGGGCAGTCGGCGCGCCGCTGTTCGGAAGGTGCCACTCTTCCAACTGCCGTCTTTGGCGCGTTTGGCGCCCTCGCTGCGCGGGAAGAACTCGTACCAGGAGCCGACGCCGGCACGTTCGCGTTCGACTCTCAGTACGAGTGGTTCGCTCTCGGTGGTCAGGCTCGCGATGGGCTTGGAATTGATCGCGGCCTCAAGTCTTGCGTCCTGCGCGACCGCAAGTTTTTCGGCCGGGGAGAGCGAGGCGTCGGCGAAGGCGGCGAGAGCGTCCAGCACGGGCTTCTTGCTTCCCGCGCGTTCGAGCACACCGCGACCGAGTTCGATCATCAGCTCGACATCGACACCAGCGGGGATCTTGATCTCGGCGTTGTGCAGCCACGTCGCCCACTCGTCGGCGAAGGCGCGAATCCGCCAACTCCACTCACCCTCGTGGTCGAGCAGCACCTCGGTTTGCCACCGATCCGTGCCCGGTGACGTTGCGAACATCCGGTGGGTGCTGCGCTTTCCGCTGGGGTCGGTGAGCAGCAGTTGCGCGCCGATGGCATCGTGTCCTTCGCGGAAGATCGTGGCCGCGAACGGCACGACCTCGCCCGCAAAGGCCTTCGCCGGCCACAGATTGCCGGGCTGCTGCGGCGCGAGGTCGCGAATCGGGATGCGCCCCAATCGCGGTTCGTACTCGACTGCCACGTTCCGACCGTATCGCGTTTGGTGCTCCAGTTTTCTCCGCACCGAAGGCTTAACAGGCCCGTAACCTGTCTCGCTTAGGCTGGCGGGAGGCCGCCATCGCAACCGGGCGATGCAACTCGAGAGGCACCGTGAAAGCGATCCGCAGATTTACCGTCCGTACAGTGCTCCCCGAGGCACTCGTTGCGCTTGACGAGTTGTCGACGAATCTGCGTTGGTCGTGGCACGAGCCGACCCGCCAGTTGTTCAGCGCCATCGACCCTACGCGCTGGGATGAGACCGGCCACGATCCGATCACCATGCTCGGCGCTGTCGACCCGTCCCGCCTAGACGAGCTCGCGTCCGACGCCGGATTCGTTGCCCGGGCCAACGCGTTGCTCGCCGAACTGCACGACTACATTCAGAAGCCGCGCTGGTACCAGTCGCTCGAGAACCCGCCCGCATCCATCGGCTATTTCTCGCCCGAGTTCGGCATCGCGGCAGCGCTGCCGCAATACTCGGGCGGCCTGGGCATCCTCGCCGGCGATCACCTGAAGAGCGCGAGTGATCTGGGCGTTCCGATCATCGGCGTGGGGCTCTTTTATCGCGCGGGCTACTTTCGCCAGGCGATCTCGCGCGAGGGCTGGCAGCAGGAGAGCTACCCGGTGCTCGACCCGGACGGGCTGCCGCTCACGGTGCTGCGGCACCCGGATGGCACTGCCGTCACGGTTGCGTTCTCCCTTCCTAGCGGTGCCGCGCTCTACGCCCGCATCTGGCAGGTAGCCGTCGGGCGCATCCCGCTGCTGCTGCTCGACACGGACATTCCGGAGAACACGGATGCCCTGCGCACCGTCACCGACCGGCTCTACGGCGGCGGCGGGGAGCATCGGCTCCTGCAAGAACTGTTGCTCGGCATCGGCGGCGTGCGGGCGATCAAGGCCTACACGGACGCGACGGGGGCGCCCTTCCCCGAGGTGTTTCACACCAATGAGGGCCATGCCGGGTTCCTCGGCCTCGAGCGCGTCAGCGATCTCATCGGCGAGGGCCTCTCCTTTCCCGAGGCCGTCGAGGTCGTGCGCGCGGGCACGCTTTTCACGACCCACACGCCAGTCGCGGCCGGAATCGACCGCTTCGAGAGCACCCTGATCACCAAGTACTTCTCGACCGATCTGCTGCCCGGAGTGAACGTCGCCGATGTTCTCGCCCTCGGCGAGGAGCGCTTTGCTGGCGGGGACGCGACCTACTTCAACATGGCCGTCATGGGCTTCCGGCTCGCCCAGCACGCGAATGGCGTCTCGAAGTTGCATGGCGAAGTCTCCCGCGGCATGTTCGGCGCACTCTGGCCGGGCTTCGACACGGACGACGTGCCGATCACCTCGGTGACCAACGGCGTGCACGCGCCGACCTGGACTGACCCCGCACTGCTCGAACTCGCCCTCGACAAATTCGGCACCGTCGACACGACCGAGTGCGATTGGTCGTCTCCCAGCGTGACCGACGCCGACCTTTGGGCCGTGCGAGGTCGAATGCGCGAGCAATTGGTTCTGGATGCCCGCCGCCGCGTCAGTGCGGCCTGGGAGGAGCAGCGCCCCGGCGCTCGCAACCCGGCCTGGTTCTCGGAGCTGCTGGATCCGGGCGTCCTCACGATCGGCTTCGCCCGGCGGGTGCCGACCTACAAGCGCCTCACGCTCATGCTGCACGACCCTGAGCGATTGCGTGCACTGCTGCTCGACGCCGAGCGGCCGATCCAGCTCGTTATCGCCGGCAAGTCGCATCCCGCCGACGACGAAGGAAAGCGGCTCATCCAGCGGCTCATCGAGTTCTCATCGAAACCGGATGTGCGCAAGCGAATCGTGTTCCTGCCGAACTACGACATCGCGATGGCGAAGCTGCTCTATCCGGGCACGGATGTCTGGCTCAACAATCCGCTGCGCCCCCTGGAGGCCTGCGGCACCTCGGGCATGAAGGCGGCTCTCAACGGTTCGCTCAACCTGTCGATTCTCGACGGCTGGTGGGCGGAGTTCTACGACGAGGAGAACGGCTGGGCCATCCCGTCGGCGGATGCGGCGGGCGACGCCGCCGAGCGCGACAAGCTCGAGGCCGACAGCCTCTACGACCTCATCGAGCACCAGATCGCACCGCGTTTCTACGACCGCAATCGGCACGGCGTTCCCGTGCGCTGGGTGGCATCGATTCGGCACACGCTCGCGACGCTCTCGCCCGCGCTATCGGCCGACCGCATGGTCAAGGAATACGTGCAGCGTCTCTATGTGCCGGCGGCAGCGAACGAACGGGCCATGGGCGTCAATGGCTACCAGCCGGCGAGAGAACTTTCGGCTTGGAAGGCACGCGTGGTGGCGGCCTGGCCGAACGTGCATGTGACGCACGTGGAGTCAGGGGGAGTGGATTCCGTGCCGCAGGTCGGCGACGAGCTGCACGTGCGGGCAACCGTCGCACTCGGCGAACTGACCCCCGCCGATGTGCGAGTCGAGGTGGTCTACGGACGCGCCCACGACAGCGACCGGCTTGACGATGTGCAGCGGCAGGCTCTCGAGTTCGACGCCGGCGACAACCATGATCCATCGGTCTCCGTGTTCGCAGGCACGGTGCCTTTGGCGCGGGCGGGAAGCTTCGGTTACAACGTGAGAGTGGTGCCCGAGCATCCGCTATTGGTCTCATCGGCGGAGCTCGGACTCGTCTCTATCGCCGAATAATTTGCTGAAAATTTTGCGACCCCCCGGTCGGGGCGCCCCTGTTTTGGGTGGGGTACATCTATTGTCGGCACTAGTGCGGACCCCTTACCGTCATTGGTGGGGACGTACCCAGGCCCCATTGGTAAGACCCGAATAGGCGAGACGCGAAGTCTGGTGCTAAGCGTCTCGACTACCAATTTTCCAGGAGAAACCCGTGCCCTCCACGACCACGTACGAGAACGACCTGCTGGCCGCTTTCGCGGCCGAGGACGGCTCGGCGACTGAGTTGGCCACTGACGGCCGAACCACAGTCGCGCATTCTTCGGGTCGCACGACCCGAAGTGATGACGGTGGTCCGCGGTGGCGCCGGATCGTGGTTATCTCCTCTGCGATCGTGGTCGCGATCGTGTTGCTCTGGCCAGCACGGTTCGGGGGGCTGTTCGGCGAGACTCTTGTGAATGGCACCTCAATGGCGCCCAACTACAAGCAGGGCGATCTGGTCGTGACCATTCGGCAGCCGTCTTATGCCAAGGGCGACGTGGTTTCCCTTGTCGTGCCGGCGGGCCAGTCGGGTGCCAACAGCCGGGCACTGCACCGCATCGTCACGGTTGATGCGGCGAACGGAACGCAAAGCTACACCTCTAAGAGTGACGCGAGCAGCGTCGCCGATCCGTGGAAGCTCACGAACGGCGACATCATGGGTCGCGCGCTCTTCTCAATTCCTGCGATCGGACCGATGCTCCAAAGTATCGGCACTCCGCTCGCGTTAGGTCTGACGAGTGGTCTTCTGGCAACTCTCTTGCTGTGGCGGTTCGGGTCCGCCGGGCGAGGGCGTCGTCGGCGTGGTTCTCCCCTGAATCGCGGATGAAGGCCGGACGGCGGCTCGTCAGCTACAAGATCGCCGCCGCCTGTAGTCACCTAGTGCTACGGGCGGCGGCGTTCATTATTTAAGCCGGGATGCTTTCACGCGAGGGATGCAGTCGGCCGCCTCAGTGGGCTTTGAACAGGCGCATCGACGTTCCCGGCACCGTCAGGGGTGACCCGGGGAGGTAATCGACGACCGGGTCGATGGACTCATCGAGCGCCGAGTCCCACAGCAAGGAATAGCCGGCAACTCCTTCGTGTGCGGGCAGGTTGACGGTGGCCTCGTCTTCGAGACCGTGCACGATGAGCAGAATGCGGTTCGCCGCTTCGAATTCCGGAGTCGAGGCCGCGAGGTACTGCAGCGTGCGCTCACCGGGCGAATCCCAGTCCTCCTCCGACATCGACATGCCTTGCTTGTTGAACCAATCCATTTGCGTCGCCGAGGGCACGGTCTCCCCGGCGATGCCGTAGCGCACCGGTCTGAGCGCGGGGTTCTCGGCGCGCAGACGAATGAGCGTGCGGGTCACGTCCCACAACTCGTCCTGCCACGGTGCGCGCTTGTTCCAGGCCAACCAGGTCAGCTCGCTGTCTTGGTTGTAGCCGTTGTTGTTGCCCCGCTGACTGCGACCGAACTCGTCCCCGGCGGTGATCATCGGGATGCCCGCCGAGAGCAGCAGGGTGCCGAGCAGGTTGCGCATCGCTCGCCGACGCGTCTCGACGATCGCCGCATCGTCGGTCGGCCCTTCGACGCCGTGATTGAACGAGCGGTTGTTGTCGGTGCCATCCCGATTGTTCTCGCCGTTGCCCAGGTTGTGCTTCTGGTTGTAGGCGGTCAGGTCCGCGACCGTGAAACCGTCATGCGCGGTGACGAAATTGACGGATGCGAGCGGCCCGCGTTCCTGGGAGAAGATCTGTGCCGAGCCGGCGAGGTGGCGGGCGAGACCGCCGATCCCGCTCGGGGCGGAGCCCCTCGCCCTGGCGGCGTCGATGTCGGTGAGCCAGAAGTCCCGGGTACCGTCGCGGTAGCTGTCGTTCCACTCCGACCAGCCGTGCGGAAAGGCGCCGACCCGCCAGCCGCCGGGCCCGACATCCCAAGGCTCGGCGATCATCTTCACGCCAGCGAGTTGCGGGTCGTCGAGAATAGCGAGCAGCAGCGGATGCTCCGGGTCGAACTCGTGCTTCGCATTGCGACCCAGCGTGGTCGCCAGGTCGAACCGGAAGCCGTCGACGCGCAGGTCGTTCGCCCAGTAGCGCAGTGAGTCGAGAATAAGCCGCTGGGCGGCGGGCGTCGCCGTGTTCACCGAGTTGCCGCATCCGGTCACATCGAAATACTTGCCGTCAGCGCCCTGCCGGTAGTAGTTGGCGTTGTCGATGCCGCGCAGACTCGAGGTCGGGCCCTCGGCGCCTTCTTCAGCAGTGTGGTTGTAGACGACATCCAGAATCACCTCGAGGCCGGCCTCGTGCAGGAGCTTGACCATCCCCTTGAATTCGCGCAGCACCGCCCCCGGGCCGCCGTATTGCGCCTCGTTGCTCGCGTAGGCGGCGTGTGGGCTGAAGAAGTTGAGCGTGTTGTAGCCCCAGTAGTTCGTGAGGCCCTGCTTGACGAGTCGCTGCTCGCTCACGAATTGCTGAAGCGGGAGCAACTGGATGCTCGTGACGCCGAGCTCATGGAGATAGGCGATCGTCGATTCGTGGGCGAGCCCGGCGTACGTTCCGCGCAGCTTCTCGGGCACTGCCGGATTGAGTTTCGAGATGCCCTTCACATGGGCTTCGTAGATCACGGTGTGGTCGAGGCCGACGCGAGGCTTCGTCGAGTGGCCCCAATCGAAGGTGTCGGGCTCCTGCACGTAGCCGCGCCAGTCGCCGTTGCCCGTGCGCGCGAGACCGCGGGCGTAGGGGTCGATCAAGTGCAGGGTGGGATCGAAGTCATGGGTGGGCCCGCTCGGGCCATCCGCTCTGATCGAGTAGCGAGCGCCGGGCTTGAGGAGCTCGGAGCTGGCCTCCCAGACGTCGCCCTCGCCCTTGACCAAGTCCACGGTTTCGGAAACCCAGTTCGGGTCGCGCGCATCAAACACGCACAGTTCCATGCGAGTCGCGCTCGCGGACCATACTCGCAGGCGCCCTCCATGTGGCGTTATATGAACACCGAGTTCGGCGAGAGGGTCGGGCATCGTTCTAGAGTAATGACTATGTCGATTTACCTTGACCATGCCGCTACCTCGCCGATGCCACCGGCGGTGATCGCCGCGTACGCATCCGCGTTGGCCGTTGTCGGCAACCCGGCATCCGTGCACTCCCAGGGGCAGAGCGCCAAGCAGATGCTTGAGGATGCCCGCGAACAGGTCGCCGCGTCCCTCGGCGCCGACCCGGTCGAGGTCACCTTCACGTCCGGCGGCACCGAGTCGATCAACCTTGCGATCAAGGGCTTCTACTGGGCTCGCAACGAGGGCGCTCGTCGCCCCAAGATTCTGGTGACCCATGCCGAGCACCACGCCACCCTCGACAGCGCGGAATGGCTCGAAGAGCACGAGGGTGCCGAGGTCGTCTGGATGCCCGTGGACTCGGTCGGCAAGATCGACCTCGTGGCGCTCGAGAATGCGCTCGGCGATGACGTCGCTCTCGTCACGATTCTGCTCGGCAACAACGAGGTGGGCACGATCCAACCGATCGCCGACATCGTTCGAATCGCCACTGTGCACGGCGTTCCGGTGCACTGCGATGCGGTATCTGCGTACGGCTATGTGCCGATCGACTTCCGGTCCAGCGGCCTCGCCGCACTCAGTGTTTCGGCCCACAAGATTGGAGGACCGGTCGGAATCGGCGCTCTAATGCTTTCGCGCACTGCGACGGTGACGCCGCTCATTCACGGTGGCAACCAGCAGCGCGCTCGGTCCGGCACCCAGGATGCCGCTGGTGCCGCCGCGTTCGGTGCCGCCGCTGCGCTCGCCTCGAACGGACTCGAGGAGCGCGCCGCGCACCTCCGCGCCCTGCGCGATCGCTTAGTGGCGGGAGTGCGCGAGGCCGTTCCGGCTGCGATTCTCCGCGGAGACACCGTCGACCGCCTGCCCGGCAACGCGCACTTTACCTTCCCGGGTTGCGAGGGCGACTCCTTGCTCTTCTTGCTCGACCTCGCCGGATTCTCGGTCTCGGCCGGTTCGGCCTGTTCCGCCGGAGTTGCTGAGCCGTCACACGTGTTGACGTCGATGGGTCTGACCGCGGCGGAAGCCCGTGGAGCACTGCGCATCACGCTCGGTCACGACACCACCGAGGCCGACGTGGACGCGTTCCTCGCAGCGCTGCCCGAAGCGGCTGCCCGCGCGGGAGTCGCCGGATTCGCGGACCGCGAGACCTCGGTCAACGCCTGAGCTAGCCGCACTGCTACTCCGACGCTGAGTCGCCCCGGCGGCGCAGGATAGGCCGGCGCTCCCGACGCGACTCAGTGCGGACATCCCGAGCCGGCTTCTCGCGCGAAGTCCTGCCCCGGCCCGCCTTCTTCGTCGCAAGCATGGCGGGCTCGGCCGGAAATGCCGGCCACGGTTCGCGACCGACCGACGCGGTCACGGCAGAGACCGCTTTGGAGATCTGCTTCCAGCGCGCGTGGTCTTCGGCGAGCTTCGCGCGGCCGGCGGTGGTGAGCCGGTAGGTGCGGCGCTTGCGCGCGCCAGCGCCATCCCATTCGCTCGTCAATCGGCCGGTGCGCTCGAGGCGGTGGAGTACCGGGTAGACGGTTCCTTCAGCGAGATCGAAGACGTTGTCGCTGCGGAATCGGAGTTCGTCGATGATCGCGTATCCGTGTCGAGCGCCGTCGGCGAGGATCGAGAGAATCAACATTTCGAGGTGCCCTTTAAACGATTCACCTTTCATGCCTAGTCAACCTAGGCATAGCGACAGGGGCTGTCAATAGCGTGGGCGGTAAACTCGTGCGGGTGAAGGTACTGGCAGCGATGAGCGGGGGAGTCGACTCCGCGGTCGCCGCTGCGCGCGCTGCCGACGCCGGTCACGAGGTCGTCGGAGTGCATCTTGCCCTCAGCCGGCAGCGCGGAACGCTGCGCACCGGCTCGCGTGGCTGCTGCACAATCGAGGACTCGATGGATGCCCAGCGCGCCGCCAACATCATCGGAATCCCGTACTACGTCTGGGACTTCTCCGAGCGCTTCAAGCTCGATGTGGTCGACAATTTCATCGCCGAATATGCCGCGGGTCGCACTCCCAATCCGTGTTTGCGCTGCAACGAGCGCATCAAGTTCGCCGCGCTGCTTGAGAAGGCACTCGCCCTCGGATTCGATGCGGTCGCGACCGGGCACTACGCCTCGATCCTCACCGATGAGGCGGGCAATCGTGAGTTGCACCGGGCCGCATCCTGGGCCAAAGACCAGTCCTACGTGCTGGGCGTACTCAACACCGAGCAGCTCGCGCACTGCATGTTTCCGCTCGGCGCGACGCCCAGCAAGGCCGAGATCCGGGCCGAAGCGGCCGAGCGTGGTTTCAGCGTCGCGAACAAGCCCGACTCGCACGACATCTGCTTCATCCCTGACGGCGATACCCGCGGCTGGCTCGCCGAGAAGATGGGCTCCGAGCCGGGCGCGATTCTCGACCGTTCGGGCGAGCGCATCGGCACCCATGAGGGCGCTCTCGCGTTCACGGTCGGTCAGCGCAAGGGGCTCAACGTCGGATTCCCGACCGAGGACGGCAAGCCGCGCTTCGTGCTCGAGATCCGCCCGAAGACCAACGAGGTCGTGGTCGGCCCGCGCGAGGCGCTCGCCGTTGCCGAGATCGGCGGTTCGCGGTTCAGTTGGGCGGGCCTCGACCCCGTCGCCTCCGGAATCACGGATGCCCTGGGCCAACGTTTCGACTGCGAAGTGCAGATCCGTGCGCACGCCGACCCGGTACCCGCCGTCGCTCATCTGGGCGAAACCGAGACCGGGCCCGAACTGGTGATCGTGCCGAACGATCCGCTCAATGGCGTCTCGCCCGGCCAGTCCGCGGTGCTCTACCTCGGCACCCGCGTGCTCGGCCAGTGCACCATCGACCGCACGGTCAGTGCGGTGCCGGTGAGTGCGGCCGGCTAGCCGGCCGGTTTCGGCGTCACATCCGACGCACTGGTCGCCGCGGAGTCACCCGCTCCAGGCTTCGTGACTTTCACCTGCTGAACTCGAAGACGATACGCAGCCGAGAGCGACATCGGTGCTTGCCCGGCGACGAAGAACCCCTCCGCTTCGGCTGGAGTAAGCGGCAGCCGCTCGATATGCCAACTGATGGAGGCGCTCCAGGACTTGCCATTGGCAACGCCACTAGTCACCCAGGAATACGTTGGATGCTCGTGCAGGTATGCGACGGCATAGGCGAAGACTTCCCTCGACCGATAGTTGTCGCTCATCTTCTCCGAGCTGTGTGAGTCACTCACCGTCATCAGGATGAACATGTCGATACCCGTGATTGGTGCGGGAGACGCGCCGTTGGCCGGGCCTTCGATCAACTCGATCGAGTGCACAAACAGATTGAGCGTTGGCCGCGCCGGAATAGCGGTCGGGATCACGTGAACCGTGACGTCATAGGTGTCCGGCGCGTGCCAGCCGAGCAGTGGTTCAGCGTTCTCCAATTGGTTAGCCAAGACGCTTCCCACGTTTGCCACAATCGGCCCCACTCGCATCCAGTCCATGCGCCGACCCTAACGTCGGTCGCGGTGCACATCAATGGTCGATCCGTGCCCATGGGCTTCAGGCGGCGAGTCGGTGCCGCTGCCTAGACTGGGCAGGTGGCTGAGATCGCAGAAACCGCTGAGCCGGTTGCGCAGCACACCGACCCGGCGCTCGCCGCAGCGAAGAGCGAAGTCGACGAGCTGACCACCCGCATTCTCGAACTGCGCGACGCCTACTATGAGCGCGATGCCGTACTCGTGAGCGATGAGGAGTATGACGCTCTCATGCGCCGGCTCGAGGAGCTCGAGCGACTCTTTCCCGAACTGCAGGGCCAAGACAGCCCCACCCTCACAGTCGGCGGCCGCGCCGCAGCGCTCTTCGACCCGGTGCGGCACGCCGAGCGCATGCTCAGCCTCGACAACGTCTTCAGCCTCGACGAGTTCGCCGCCTGGGCGAACAAGGTCGAGCGCGACTCCGGTCGCGACGTGCACTATCTGTGCGAACTCAAGATCGATGGCCTCGCGATCAGCCTCCGCTACGAGAACGGACGACTGACGAGCGCGGCGACGCGCGGTGACGGCGTGGTGGGTGAAGACGTGACCGAGAACGTGCGGTCGATCGACGGCATTCCGCCGAGGCTGGCCGGCTCCGGGCATCCGCCACTCGTCGAGATTCGGGGCGAGATCTTCTTTCCGGTCGAGGCGTTCCGGCAACTCAACGCCGAGCAGGCCGCTGCAGGAGACCGGGTGTTTGCGAACCCGCGCAACGCCGCATCCGGCTCGCTTCGGCAGAAGGCCGAGGGCAAGAGCGCCGCCGCTCTCGACCTGATGCAACGCCGGCTTTCGAGATTGCGGATGCTCGTGCACGGCATCGGCGCATGGCCGAACCCGCCCGTGGCCAGCCAAAGCGAGATCTACGAGCTGCTCGCCGGGTGGGGATTGCCCACGAGCACGCACTACGTCGTCAAACCCAGCGCGGCCGAGGTCGCGCGGTTCATCGCGTACTACGGCGAGCACCGTGACAGTGTCGAGCACGAGATCGACGGCATCGTGGTGAAGGTCGACGAACTGGCACTGCACGACGAGCTGGGGGCGACGAGTCGCGCGCCGCGCTGGGCGATCGCCTACAAGTACCCGCCCGAGCAAGTGAACACCAAGCTGCTCGACATTGTCGTGAGCGTGGGTCGCACGGGCCGGGCTACCCCGTTCGCGGTGATGGAGCCGGCGCGGGTGGCCGGCTCAGTGGTGCGGCAAGCGACGCTGCACAACCAAGACGTGGTCAAACTCAAGGGCGTGCTGATCGGCGACACAGTTGTACTGCGCAAGGCCGGGGACGTGATCCCCGAAGTGTTGGGCCCAGTCGTTGAATTGCGCGATGGCACCGAGCGCGAGTTCGTCATGCCCACCCAATGCCCCGCCTGTGGCAGCCCGCTCGCGCCGGCGAAGGAGGGCGACGTCGATCTGCGCTGCCCCAACGCGCGCAGTTGCCCGGCCCAGGTTCGCGGCCGCGTCGAACACGTGGGCAGCCGCGGGGCACTCGACGTCGAGGGGCTCGGCGAGGTGAGCGCAGCTGCTCTGACCCAGCCGCTCGTGCCGGCGACGCCGCCGCTGGAGACGGAGGCCGGCCTGTTTGATCTGACCCTTGCGGACCTGTTTCCGATCGAGGTGGTGGTGCGCGACAACGAGACAGGGCTGCCGAAACTGCTCGATGACGGGTCGCAGAAGATCGAGACCCCGTTCCGCCGTCGTCGTCGCCCCGGTGACGAGCCCGCGGGCGACGCCGATTTCGTGCCCTCAAGCCAAGCGATCCAGCTCATCGACAACCTGGCGCAAGCCAAGACGAAGGAGCTCTGGCGCATCCTCGTGGCCCTGAGCATCCGGCATGTCGGTCCGGTCGCAGCACGTGCTCTCGCCAACTATTTCGGCTCGATCGACGCCATCCGCTCCGCAAGCCGCGAAGCGCTCGCCGCGGTGGACGGTGTCGGCCCGATTATCGCGGATGCCCTCATCGACTGGTTCGACGTCGATTGGCACCGCGAGATCATCGAACGCTGGGCTGCCGCGGGCGTGCAATTCAGCACTCCAGGGCACCCGGGCCCGGGCGCTGCAACCTCGGCAGACGGTCCGCTCGCAGGGCTCACGGTCGTCGCAACGGGCTCGCTCACTGGCTTCACTCGCGAGGGTGCCGTGGAGGCGATCATCGCGGCCGGCGGCAAGTCGGCGTCGAGCGTGAGCAAGAAAACGGACTACGTCGCGGCGGGCCCCGGAGCGGGTTCGAAGCTCGGAAAGGCCGAGGAATTGGGCATCCGCATCATCGATGCCGACCAGTTCGCGCGACTGCTCGCCGAAGGCCCAGCGGCTCTCGAGTAGCTCAAGAGAGCCTGGAGCGCCCTGCCGAATCGGCGATCGATGAAGCGCGCGGCTTTCAGGTCGGAGCCACGCGCGAAACATGTGCGTTTCCTGAACGTAATAATCCACCCCCCAAACGGGGCGTTAATTCGCTTACGATGAGGATGCGTTGACGCGGTGACGGAAGCTCGTCGCCGCCTTCCTCGCGTACGAGGGGAATACCCGAATTGCTGTTTGACGTCGCAGCTCTAACAACCTCGGTGGCTCTAGGACCCGTCGCCGAGGCATTCGGCATGGACGAAATTTCCCACCACAGCGCGCCCCACTCGTACGTGATCGACACGCATCAGCCGATCACTCTGCCAGATCCCTCGAT
>SCSV01000074.1 GCA_004297555.1 Salinibacterium sp. | reverse complement strand
AGGAGCTTGTCGATCTTGGCGTAGCCGGAAAGACCTCCTCGAGCACCGGAGATACCGCCCGAGTGAATGGTTCGCAGGGTCATCTGGGTGAGCGGCTCAGAAATTGACTGGCCTGCGATGGCGCCGATGTTGGTGCCGATTTCAGGCAGCTTGCCGTGCTCGTCGAGACCGTAGCACTTGGCGCAGGTTCCTTGCGGGGCCTTGCAGCTGAGTGGCGAACGCACGTGAACGTCCGGAACCTTACGGTCGCGCAGGGTGTTGAGCAGCGACGAGGTGATAGCGTCGCCGGCGTGGGCAAGCACGGTGCTGCCAACCCGAACATCGCGGGCCAGGAAGCGTTCGGTGAGCTCGGCGATACTGCTGGAGTTGTCGACGGGCATGTCGATGCCGTCGCGATCCCCGCAGTCGGCCATCGAGACCACGTTAGTGATCGTCGTCGCCATGATGTCTTTGTTGAACGCGCCCGGCTTGGACGTCTGCAGTTGCTTGTCCACGGCCACCGATCGCGCCCCGTAGAGCGTGCTCCAGTAGCTCGAGAACGGCAGGCCTTCGGCGAAGGAGCGAAGGACCGGGATGGCGCTCGGTGCACCACGGTGGTCGTCAACCGCGAGTGGGGCGGAGACGATTTGTTTGATCTGGTCCATCTTGCCGCGCGCACCGGACTTCGCCATCAGATGGAAGCCGTTGTTCTGCTCACCCAGGCGCTGATCGAGCGCAGCCTTGACGTCGTCGTCCGCCTTGCGAATGAGCGCAACGGCAGCAGCCTTGCCCTCTGGAGTCCGAGCATCGAGGGCGTTGACTTGCTTCCTCAGGCTAAGAAAAATTTTGTCCTTCTCCGGCACCTTCGGAGACAGATCTTTGAGTCCAACGGAGAACCCACTCCGGTAGACGTGTTCGTCGCCCTGCTCCTTCAGTTTGGAAACGATGCGACCGTAGTCGTCGGGCGCAGAGGTGGCAACGTCGCGCATGAGGTCGCGCAGCCCTGACTCGTTGAGTGGGACGTCCTTGTACTTGGCCTGCAGGTCGGCGGGGAGCGAGGCGACGAGCTCGCCCTTGGTCTTCGAATCGATCGACATCATGTAGAGGCCGAGCGCGGATTCGTTCTGCGGCGACATCATGATGGCGCCGGTGCCTGGGTTGTAGAGATTTCGCGACGGCATCAGCTTGTGGGCTTCCTGCACGGCGGCGGGGAGTACAGGGACGTGAACTGACATCGTGTTGGACAGCACGACGCCATCGGCAGCCATGAACGTCTCGTACCCCGGTACCGTGAGGTCGTAGCCGTCTTCTTTGATCTTGGTGCGCTCGACAGAGACGACTTGCTCGAAATGAACATCTGATGCGAGCAGTTTGATCCACTTTGCGTACAGCGGGTGGGCGCACTTGTTGCCAACCTCAATTGCGATCTTCTGTGCAGTCCAGATCGTCAGGTACCTCGCGCTCTTTGCCTTCGACAGCGCCGAGTACAGAACGTACGGCTCTTGCTCCCGATGATCGAAGAACTGCATTAGGTCACGTGCGAGGTCAGATGCAATTGGAACAAGCCTGTACCGGTTGTAGGCCCGCGAGTCATCGGGTGCCGGAGCGTTCAGGAATCGATGGAGCGCACCGGACTTGGCACCATGAACGACAGGGAAGCCGCCTGCTCTGTGTAGATCAACAATTGACACGCCAAGCATCCAGAAGTCGCGTCCTATGGGTGTCTTGGTAGACGTGATTGTCGAGGAGATTTTTATGGTCCGCAGGAGGTGCTGAATCTCCTGAAGCAGCCGAATGCTCGTCGATGAATACGAGCATTGGAACTGTGGGCGAGGCTTGACCGAGGCCTGAACCCATCCCATCGTCCCGTCGGTATCCCAGAGCCCGGCGAGGAGACCAAAAACAAAATCAACCGGCGCCTGGATTGCGAACGGCGGGAGATGCTTGTCTCTGCAGCCGGCGCCGATCAGCTGCCTGATCCAGCTGGACAA
>SCSV01000073.1 GCA_004297555.1 Salinibacterium sp. | reverse complement strand
CAGACGTAGGTAATAGAGAACGCCCAGACGGCAAGTGGGCCGGCGAGCATCAGCCAGATTTGCGCGATGCCGGGGCCGACCGCAACGATGCGGCGCCAGCCGCGAGCGGGCAGAATCGACCAGCCGACGGCATGCGCGACGGTGCCGATGAGCAGCGGCCACGGCGCGTAATCGTTCGACCCAGACAATTGGATGCCCCCGCCGATGATCAGCACCAGGCCGATGAGATACCGGTCCGTGTAGTTGCCCCAGCGCAGCCGAAGCCGCCGCGTCGGCTCCTGCCAGCGCGTCCGCGCCGGCGCCAACTCAACGGGCATGGAGGGCGAGGTTGGCAATCACGAGCACCCACACCACGAGCCAGACGTAGCCAGCAACCGTGGCGATTTTCGCGAGAAGCATTCCGCGTTCGCCGCTGGTGCTGATCTGTTTTATCGCAAGGTGGCCGAACACGAGGGCGGGGGCGCCGCCAATAGCGGCGAGCGCGGCAGCGACGAGGGCGAGGGAATTCACGCGCGGCACGGCAATGGCCTGCGGGCGAATTGCGCCCGGAATCGCGGGCGCGCCACAGTACACGCAGAACTTCCATTCGGGTTTGAGTTCTGACGAGCATGACCTGCACGACGTCATAGAGGAATGCTACTGGCCGAGGCCCCTAACCTTGAATGATGACGGCGACCGGAACACCCATGGTCATCGCCCACCGGGGAGCGAGCGGATATCGCCCCGAGCACTCGCGCTCGGCCTACGAGCTCGCATTCGAGTTGGGCGCGGATGCCGTCGAGCCCGACATCGTCGCCACCAAGGACGGCGTTCTCGTGCTGCGGCATGAGAACGAGATCAGTGGCACGACGAACGTCGCGACGCATCCCGAGTTCGCCGATCGTCGCACCACAAAGACGATCGATGGCGTCAGCCACACCGGCTGGTTCACCGAGGATTTCACCTGGGCCGAGCTCAGCACCCTGCGCGCCGTCGAGCGAGTGCCGAAACTGCGGCCGGGAGGAGCGAAATACGACGGCCTCGAGGGCATCCTGAGGCTCTCCGATCTCATGTCGATCATCGATCGTTCTTCGGAAGAGAGCGACCGCGAGCTCGCGATGGTGGCCGAGATCAAGCACGCCACCTACTTCGCATCCATCGGACTGCCGCTCGATGAGCTCTTCGCCGCTGAGATAGCGAGCTGGGCGACACCGACCAACCTCATCATCGAGAGTTTCGAGCAGAGCGTGCTCGACAGAATCCGCGCTCGCGGCGTTCCCGGGCGATACGTCTTTCTCGTCGAGGCAAGCGGCGCCCCCGCCGATCTGGTCGCGCGCGATGGAGCGAGTGCGCGCACCTTCGCCGACCATCTCAGCGCTAGCGGCCTCGCGCAGCTCGCCAGCCAAGTTGACGGCATCAGCGTCAACAAGCAACTGCTGTCGCGAACGGATGCCCGCGCCAACGTCACCGGCACGACCGACCTCGTAGACCGCGCTCACGCCGCCGGACTCACGGTCTTCGTCTGGACCCTCCGGGCGGAGAACCGGTTTCTCGCCAAGAACTTCCAAAACGGCTCCTCTGCCGCGCAATTCGGGGACTGGCTCAAGGAGTTCCGCCTAATTCTGGGCACCGGGGTCGACGGCGTCTTCGCCGACCAGCCCGACCTCGTGCGGCAAGCCCTAGCCCGGGAATAGGGTCGTCCGCTCGCCGTAGAATTACGGGGCGATGTCCTTTGCTCCCGACCCTCTCGAGTTGACCGATCCTCCACGGGGCGGCCACCTCGACGACGCGCTTCTCGCCGGGCTCAACCCGCGCCAACGCGAAGCCGTCGAATACCGGGGCCCCTCGCTGCTCATCGTCGCCGGCGCCGGCTCGGGCAAAACGAGCGTGCTCACCCGCCGCATCGCCGGGCTGCTGCAAAGCCGCGAGGCCTGGCCGAGCCAGATTCTCGCCATCACCTTCACAAACAAGGCGGCCGCGGAGATGCGCGACCGCGTGCACGCCCTCGTCGGGGATGTTGCCGAGGGCATGTGGATCTCGACCTTCCACTCGGCATGCGTGCGCATCCTCCGCCGACAAGCCGAGGTGATCGGCATGAAGCAGGGCTTCACGATCTACGACAGCGCCGACTCGAAAGCCCTCATCAAGCGCATCATCAAAGAACTCGATGCGGATGTCGTCGGATTCACCACGGGTGGCGTCGCGGCCCGCATCTCGAAGCTCAAGAACGAGTTGAGCGACGCGGAGACCTTCGCTCGCTCCGCTAACCTCGACGACCCGAAAGAGGCGGGCTTCGCCGAGATCTTCCGGCGCTACTCCGCGAGCCTGCGCAGGGCGAACGCGCTCGACTTCGACGACATCATCGCGGAGACCGTCTATCTCTTTCGTGCCTTTCCGGATGTTGCCGCCCTCTACCAGCGCCGCTTCCGGCACGTGCTCGTCGACGAGTATCAGGACACCAACCATGCGCAATATGCCCTAATCCGCGAGCTCGTGCGCCCGGTGAAGCCCGCGCATGTGCCACCGGACACCCGCATGGCGCTGGCCGCAGATGGCAGCATCCCCGCGGCATCCCTCACCGTCGTCGGCGACTCGGACCAGTCGATCTACGCGTTCCGGGGCGCAGACATCCGCAACATCGTCGAGTTCGAGCGGGACTTCCCGAATTCGAAGGTGATTCTGCTCGAGCAGAACTACCGCTCGACGCAGAACATCCTCGACGCTGCCAATGCGGTGATCGCCAACAACTTCGATCGCAAGGCGAAGAACCTCTTCACGGTGAGCGGCGCGGGCGAAAAGATCGTCGGCTACACCGGGTATTCCGGCCACGACGAAGCACAGTTCGTCGCCGACGAGATCGAGGTGCTGCGCGAGAGCGGGGTCAGCCTCAACGACATCGCCGTGTTCGTGCGCACCAATTCGCAGACCAGGCCGCTCGAAGAGATCTTCATTCGCGCGGCGCTGCCTTATCGCATCCCGGGCGGCACGAAGTTCTACGAGCGCGCGGAGATCAAGGATGCGATGGCGTACCTGATCCAGGTCGCCAACCCGGACGACGATCTCGCCCTGCGCCGCATCATGAACGTGCCCAGACGGGGAATCGGGCCCGCGACCGAAGCCGCGATGCAGGCGTACGCCGACCGCACGGGACTGCCGCTTCGCGAAGCGCTCAAGGAGGCCGACCAGCTCGGCCTCGGCCCCAAGGTGACTGCGGCGATTCTCGACCTTGCGGGCATCCTCGACGACGCTAGCGCGGCGGCCGCGACGGCAGCACCGGCAGACATTCTGACCGAGCTGCTCAATCGCACCGGCTATCACGCGGGCCTCAAGGCGAGCGGCGACCCGCAAGACGAAGCGCGCGCCGACAACCTCGAAGAGCTCGTCTCGCAGACCAAGGAATTCCGCACCGCGAACCCGGACGGCACGCTCGTCGACTTCCTTACTGGCGTCGCGCTCTTCGCCGCTGCGGACGAGATCGACGACCACGATGGCTCGGTGTCGATCATGACCCTGCACACTGCCAAGGGCCTCGAGTACGACGCGGTCTTCCTCACCGGCATCGAAGAAGACCTGTTGCCCCACCGCATGTCATCCAACGAACCTGGCGGTCTCGCCGAAGAGCGGCGCCTCTTCTATGTGGGCATCACGCGCGCCCGCAACCGGCTCTACCTCTCGCTTGCGGCGTCTCGGGCGAGCTTCGGGGATGTCAACGTGGCGATGCCGAGCCGCTATCTGCTCGAGATTCCCGCTCACCTCATCGACTGGCGGCAATCGCCGGGCAATTCGCGCGGCCGACAGCACGCGGTCACTCCGGGCTCGCGCTTCAGCTACTCCGACTCCCTGCCTCCGGCGCCGCGACCGAAGACCGAGTGGACGAGCGCGGTCACCGGCGCAGTTCGCGACAATGGCGACCTCGCACTCGAAGTGGGCGAACGCATCCGCCACACTGACTTTGGAGAAGGCCGCGTCACGGCGGTCACCGGGGAGGGCAGCAAGCGCGTGGCCGAAGTGCAATTCGACACCGCTGGGCGCAAGCGGCTGCTCATCAAGGTCGCGCCGATAGAGAAGATCGAATGAGCCGGATGCCCGCGCATATGCGCCCCGAGCGCATGGTGGTTCCCCGCCTGCGCGTCCCCGCTGCCGAGAGCGCCTTGGCTACAGCTTTGCGCGAAATTCGCGAAAACCTCGAGTTGCCCGAGTCGTTCCCTGCCGCCGTCGAGCGCGAGGCCGAGCAGCGGGTTAACAACGCGGCACTTCCCGACCTCGATCTTGAGCACATCCCCTTCGTCACGATCGACCCAGCCGGCTCGACCGATCTCGATCAGGCCCTGCACCTAGAGCGAGCGGGCGACGGCTATGTCGTGCACTACGCGATCGCGGATGTGCCCGCTTTCGTTCTGCCGGCTAGCGCGCTCGATGCCGAAGCCCGTGAGCGCGGTCAGACCATGTATGCGCCCGACGGTCGAATCCCGCTCCACCCGGTAGTGCTCAGCGAGCACGCTGCCTCGTTGCTGCCGGATCAGGTGCGCTCGGCCTTCGTCTGGACCTTCGAGTTGGATGCCCTCGCCAACGTAACCGCGACGACGCTCCGCCGCGCGCGCATCCGTAGTCGGCGCAAGTACTCGTACACCGAAGTGCAAGCGGAGCTCGATTCCGCGCAAGCACCCGACGCACTGCGCCTGCTCAAGGAAATCGGCCTCAAGCGCGTCGCCCTCGAGGAGCAGCGCGGCGGAGCGAGCCTCAACCGCCCCGACGAAGAGGTGACCCTCAAAGACGGTGTCTACGCGCTGGAGCGGCGGGTTCCGCTACCAGTCGAGCAATTCAACGCCCAACTCTCGCTCATGACCGGCATGGCCGCCGCCCAGCTCATGCTCGCCGGGCGGGTCGGCATCCTGCGGACAATGCCCGCGCCATTCGAGGACACCCTCGAAGTCTTCCGCCGCCGCGTTGCTGCGCTCGGCCATCCTTGGCCGGCGAGCCAGCCGTACGGCGAATATCTGCGCAGCATGGATCAGAGCGACCCGAGGGCTGCTGCTGTCACTCAGGCCGCGGCATCCCTGTTCCGCGGAGCCGGCTACACGGCGTTCGATGGCAATGTGCCGCAGAACATGATCCAAGCGGCAGTCGCCGCTCCCTATACCCACACCACCGCGCCCATTCGGCGTCTAGTGGACCGCTTCGTGCTCGTGGCCTGCGAAGCGCTCGCGAACGGGCATCCGGTCCCAGCGTGGGTGCGCGAAGCACTGCCGACCCTGCCCAAGCTCATGGCCCACTCGAACGGCATCGCGTCGCGGCTTGAGCATGCCTCGGTCGACGCAATCGAGGCCGCACTGCTGAGTTCGCGAGTCGGCGAACAGTTTGATGCAGTCGTTGTTGACGTGCACAACGGCGGAGGCGTCATCCAACTCACCCAACCCGTGGTCACCGCGAGCATCGAGGGCGCAGTCGCCGCCGGCCAGGTTGTCACCGCTCAGCTCGTCTCAGCGGACATCGCCGCCGGCACCGTGCTGTTCAAACTCAGTGGGCAGTCGAGCGAAACACCCGGAGGTAGTGGCGCTGCGGTGCGTGCGTAATCACCCTCGGCAGGCGCGGATAAATCGCGGCGAGTCGTCGCACCAGTCGATCGAAGCGCCGTTGATCGTGCCGCAGGTCATACGCCTGGCGCAGTTCGGGCGAGAGTAGGCCCGCCGTCACGAGGCGCACCGTCGGCATGAGGGCGCGCAACCAGAACGGCCCAGTCGTGGGATGCAACAGTGTCTGTCCCACACGCCGGGTCAGGTCATCGACACGCAACTCGCTCTCGCACCGCCGCCAATACTCGGCGAAGGCAACACGGTTCGCGGGCCACAACGCCACCGGAACACCCAGTGTCACGCCGACCACGGCGTAGTCGGCGAGCAGCGCCTCGGCATCAGTGTCGGAGAGTGGGCCATATACGAGTTGGCGCATGTGCATCGCGGTGTCATAGAGCGTCGCCGCGACCCAGAGTTGCAGGTGGTGGTCGCGCGCGTCATAGCTCGGAGTTGCTCCTGGCGCGGAGTGCACGCTCGCGTGGGCTGCGTGCACTCCGAGGACAACGCGCTGGGCCTCCTCGGCGGTTCCGAAGACGATTACATAGAGATAGGTGAGGGTTGCCCGCAGCCGGTCGAGGGGCCGGTTCGCGAAATCGCTGTGCTCGGCCACCCCATGGCCGACAGCCGGGTTCGCGAGTTGCAACAGGATCGCTCTCGCGCCGCCCAGCAGCAGCACTGCGTCGGCGGAGACATCCGCGATTCTCAAGGGCACTCAGCCATTCTCCCCGTTGGCGAGGCGCCGAACCTGGTGCCGCCCCGAAACGGCACTCGTCGCCGATTGCGAGCGAGTAGAGTTTCTCTGGCCAAAGTCCCGTCCAGGCCGCTTCGGCGGCCGCACGCAGCGTTCGTCGCTGCGTCTTTCTGTGCTGCCGACTTTGGCACAACAATTTTGAACATCGACGCGCGATTGCGAGAGTTACGTGGATCTTTTCGAGTACCAGGCTCGGGACCTTTTCGATTCCTACGGCGTGCCCGTTCTGAAGGGCGTCGTCGCCGACACCCCGGCTGAGGCGAGGGCCGCGGCCGAGGAGATCGGGGGCACTGTTGTCGTCAAGGCCCAGGTCAAGGCCGGCGGGCGCGGCAAGGCCGGCGGTGTGAAGGTCGTGCACAACCCGGATGACGCGGAGACAGCAGCGGAAGCCATTCTCGGCCTCGATATCAAAGGCCACATCGTGAAGCGCGTCATGGTGGCCGCAGGTGCTCGCATCGCCCAGGAGTTCTACTTCTCCGTACTGCTCGATCGCGCCAACCGCTCCTATCTCTCGCTGTGCAGCGTCGAGGGGGGCATGGAAATTGAGGAGCTTGCGGTCGAGCGGCCCGAAGCACTCGCCAAGGTCGAGGTCGACCCGCTCGTGGGCATCGACCTCGCGAAGGCGAAGGCGATCGCTGCTGCTGGCGGATTCCCGGCTGAGCTCGTCGATAAGGTCGCTCCGGTGATCGTGAAGCTCTACGAGGTCTATGTCGGCGAAGACGCCACTCTGGTTGAGGTCAACCCGCTCGTGCTCACCGAGGAGGGCACGATTCTCGCGCTCGACGGCAAGGTGAGCCTCGACGAGAACGCCGGCTTCCGGCATCCTGAGCATGAATTGTTGGAGGATGCCGCAGCCGCCGATCCTCTTGAGGCCAAAGCCAAGGCGCACGATCTCAACTACGTGAAGCTCGACGGCGAGGTGGGGATCATCGGCAACGGCGCCGGCCTGGTCATGTCCACGCTCGACGTGGTGAGCTACGCGGGCGAAAAGCATGGCGGCGTGAAGCCCGC
>SCSV01000072.1 GCA_004297555.1 Salinibacterium sp. | reverse complement strand
GGACACTGTGTTAGCCGATCTGGTTGCCGGGGCTCTGCACGACGCTTCGGACCGTCGCGCAACGCGCAGTCTCGCCGAAGTAGAAAAAGCGGCTCTCGCCCGCTCCGCCGCTCTCGATGCGCGTGCCGCTCTCGCCCCGCGCGAGCTCGTGCACATCATCGCCGAGATCAAGCGGGCGAGCCCTTCGCGCGGTGCTCTCGCCGAGATTCCCGACCCGGCCTCGCTTGCGGTGTCGTACCAACTCGGTGGAGCGAGCGCGATCAGCGTGCTCACCGAGGGGCGCCGTTTCGGCGGCTCGCTCGACGACCTGGAGGCGGTGCGCGAGGTCGCGAGCATCCCGATCCTTCGCAAGGATTTCATCGCCGAGCCCTACCAAGTGCTCGAGGCTCGTGCCGCAGGAGCCGACCTGGTTCTCCTGATTGTGGCGGCGCTGGATGACCGCACGCTCGCATCCCTTTTCGCACTCGTCAACGAGCTCGGCATGACCCCGCTCGTCGAAACGCACTCCGCCGATGAGGTGGGCCGCGCGCTCGACCTTGGCGCGGATGTCATCGGCGTCAACGCCCGCGACCTCAGCACGTTCGAACTCGACCAGGACCTGTTCGGGCGCCTGGCCGACCAGATCCCGACAGGGGTGATCCGCATCGCCGAATCAGCAGTCAAGACCGCGGCAGATGTCGCGCACTACCGGCGGGCCGGCGCAGACGTCGTGCTGGTCGGCGAGGCCCTTGTCACGGGCGACCCGGTGGCCACTCTTCGCGAATTCCTGGCCGCCTGATGGCTCTCCGCGACGAACTCGGGCCCTACTTCGGCGATTTCGGCGGGCGCTTCGTACCCGAATCACTTATCGCAGCCCTCGATGAGCTGGCCGAGGCGTACGCGAAAGCCAAGGTAGATCCGGCTTTTCAAGCGGAACTCGCCTATCTGCACGCGACCTACACGGGTCGACCTTCGATCATCACCGAGGTGCCGCGCTTCGCCGAGCACGCCGGGGGAGCGCGCATCCTGCTCAAGCGCGAAGACCTCAACCACACCGGCTCGCACAAGATCAACAACGTGCTCGGGCAAGCGCTGCTGGCGAAGCGCCTCGGCAAGAACCGGCTGATCGCGGAGACCGGCGCGGGCCAGCATGGAGTCGCAACCGCAACCGCGGCGGCGCTATTCGGCATGGAGTGCGTCATCTACATGGGCGAGGTCGACACCGAGCGCCAGGCCCTTAACGTCGCGCGCATGCGACTGCTCGGCGCGACCGTGGTGCCGGTCAAAACGGGGTCGCGCACGCTCAAAGACGCCATCAACGACGCCCTGCGCGACTGGGTCGCCAACGTTGACGACACGCACTACCTGCTCGGCACGGTCGCCGGCCCGCACCCGTTCCCGGTGATGGTGCGCGACTTCCACAAGATCATCGGCGAAGAGGCCAGGCGCCAAGTGCTCGAACTTACGGATGCGCTCCCGACCGCGGTCACGGCCTGCGTCGGCGGTGGCAGCAATGCGATCGGCATCTTCCACGCGTTTCTGGATGACCCCGCCGTCGCCCTCTATGGCTACGAGGCATCCGGCGAAGGCCACCTCACCGAAAAGCATGCGGCGACATTCACGCGCGGCCGCCCCGGGGTGTTGCACGGCGCCCACTCGATTCTGCTGCAGGACGAAGACGGCCAGACCATCGAGTCACACTCGATCTCGGCCGGGCTCGACTACCCGGGCGTTGGGCCCGAGCACGCCTGGCTCGCCGACATCGGCCGCGCCACGTATCTGCCGATCAGCGACGACGAGGCGATGGAGGCGCTGCGCCTGCTCAGCCGCACCGAAGGCATCATCCCGGCGATCGAGTCGGCCCACGCCCTCGCCGGCACGATGAAGCTCGGCCAGGAACTGGGCCCGGATGCCACGATCCTGGTCAGTCTGAGCGGTCGCGGCGACAAAGACATGGAGACCGCGGGCAAGTACTTCGACCTTCTGGACAACGTCTCTAAGGACGACGCGTGAGCCACGTCGCCGCGGCGATCGCCGCCCGCAAGAAGGCCGGCTCCGGCGCCCTCATCGGCTACCTCCCGGTCGGCTTCCCCGACCTCGAGACGAGCATCGAGGCGGCCGTCGCCCTGGCGGAGAACGGCGTCGACGTGATCGAGATGGGCCTGCCGTACTCCGACCCGGTGATGGATGGCACGGTCATCCAGAAGGCGACCCAGAGCGCACTCGCCGACGGCTTCCGCGTCGCGCACGGCTTCGAGGCGGTGGCCGCGATCACGGCCCGCGTCGACGTGCCGATCCTCGTGATGACCTACTGGAACCCGGTGCTGCAGTACGGCGTCGACAAATTCAGCGATCAGCTGCTCGCGGCGGGAGGCGCCGGCTTGATCATCCCGGATCTGATTCCCGACGAAGCGCATGAGTGGCTCATCGAATCGGAGCGCACCGGGCTCGATCGCGTCTTTCTCGCCGCCCCCTCCTCAACCGATGTGCGGCTCAAGCAAGCGGTGGATAAGAGCCGTGGCTTCGTCTACGCGGTCTCGACCATGGGCATCACCGGCGCGCGCAACGATGTGGACATGGCGGCGCGGGTGCTCGTGGCCCGTCTGCGCAAGGTCGGCGCGACGAGCGCGTGCGTCGGCCTGGGCATCTCGAGCGCTGCCCAGGTTCGCGAAGTGCTCGAATACGCGGACGGCGCTATCGTCGGTTCGTCCCTCGTCACGGCGCTCGCCGAGGGCGGCGTCCCCGGCCTCGCGCGTGCGGCAGCCGACCTCGCTACCGGCACTAAGCTTGCCTAGGTTCATCGCCGGGTCTATCGCAGAAAGGTTGCCGGTTTGTCGTTCTTGCCGCTGAGCATCCCGAGTCCTCCCGATGACTGGAAGTTGATTCCGATCGGTCGATGGCTGCACTGGCTGTTTCCGGGCATCGCCGAGTCGCAAGTACCGACGATCCACACCTACGCGATCATCATGGTGGCCGGCATCATCGCCGCGACGATCTGGACTTCGCGCCGACTGACCCGCCGGGGAGCCGAGCCCGGCGTCGTGCTCGACGTCATCATCTGGGCGGTGCCGATCGGTCTCGTCGGCGCTCGCGCGTATCACGTGCTCACGCATCCGAACGACTACTTCGGCCCGACCCACGACTTCGTGCACGTCTTCTACATCTGGGAGGGCGGCAACGCGATCTTCGGTTCGCTGCTCGCCGGCGCGGTCGGCGCTTTCATCGGTTGCCGCATCACGGGCTTGCGATTCTGGAGCTTCGCGGATGCCCTCGCCCCCGCAATGCTCCTGGCGCAAGCCATCGGCCGCCTCGGCAACTACGTCAACCACGAGCTCTTCGGCCAGCCCACGGACCTGCCCTGGGGGCTCGAGATCGAGCCCACCAACCCGGCGTATCCGGTTGGCCTCCCGGCGGGCACGCTCTTCCACCCCACCTTCCTCTACGAGATCATCTGGAACCTGATCGGCATCGCCGTTCTCCTGCTCGCCGAGCGCAGCTTCCGCGTCGTGAAGCGCAACCTATTCGGGTTCACGATCCCGGTGCTCATCGGCGCAGCACAGCCGCGGCTGCAGTGGGGCAAGCTCTGGGCGCTCTACCTGATCTGGTACGGAATCGGCCGGGTCTGGTTCGAGTCGATTCGCGTCGACCCGAGCGAGGTGTACCTCGGACTGCGCTCGAACGTGTGGGCCGCGATCTTTGCGATCGTGCTCGGCATCGTGCTCTTCCTCGTGCAGAGGTCCCGCCATCCGGGTTCCGAACCGAGCCCCTACCGGCCCGGTCGCGAGTGGAAGCCAGAGGGTGCTGTAGACTCCGGAGAGACCTATTCGGACAGTGATGAACCTTCCGAAGAGCTCGCCACAAGCGGCACAGGCAGCACCACGTCCTCATAATTTGGGCGAGTTTCCTTTGGGCCACTGACGTCCCCCCCCTATCGCAAGCACCATCGTGAGGACGGTACGCTATGGCTCTCACGCCAGTATTCGAGCGCTTCAGCTCGACACCTCAAGCGACGGGTCTCTATGACCCGCGCAATGAGCGTGATGCTTGCGGTCTCGCCATGGTTGCCACACTCCGCGGCAGCGCCGGCCACGACATCATCGTCACGGCCCTCGACGCGCTCCGTAATCTCGAGCACCGCGGCGCTGTCGGCTCCGATGCCGGCACTGGTGACGGTGCGGGTATCGTCACCCAGATTCCGGATGCCTTCCTGCGCGCAGTCGTGGACTTCGACCTGCCCCTCGTCGGCCGCTACGCCGTCGGAATGGCCTTCCTCCCGCGCGAGGAGAAGCAGCGCGCCGAGGTCAAACGCGGCATCGCCACCCTCGCCGAAGAAGAGGGGCTGCGCGTTCTCGGCTGGCGCACCGTGCCGACCGAGGCCGGCAACCTCGGCAACCTTGCGCGCAGCGCCATGCCCGCCTTCGAGCAGCTGTTCGTGCAGTCGACCCGCACCGACGGCAAGGGACCGATCGGCGGCATCGAGCTAGAGCGCCAGGTCTACCGCTTGCGCAAGCGCGCCGAGAACAACCTGCACGTCTACTTCCCCTCGCTCTCCTGCCGCACCCTGGTGTACAAGGGCATGGTCACGACCCTGCAGCTCGAGCCGTTCTACCCCGACCTCTCCGACGAGCGCTTCGCATCCAAGCTTGCGCTCGTGCACTCGCGCTACTCCACCAACACCTTCCCGTCGTGGCCGCTCGCCCAGCCGTTCCGCATGATCGCGCACAACGGCGAGATCAACACGGTGCAGGGCAACCGCAACTGGATGCGCGCGCGCCAGTCGCAGCTCGAGAGCGAAGTGCTCGGCGACATCCGCTCCATCCTGCCGATCAACGCCCCCGGCGCGAGCGACTCCGCCTCCTTCGACGAGGTAGTCGAACTGCTCACCCTCGCCGGCCGTTCGCTGCCGCACGCGATGATGATGATGGTTCCGGAGGCCTACGAGAACCAGAAAGACGTCGAACCGGCCCGCCGCGCCTTCTACGAGTACCACTCGATGATGATGGAGCCGTGGGACGGGCCCGCGGCCCTCGTGTTCACTGATGGTTCACTCGTTGGGGCGACGCTCGACCGCAACGGGCTCCGGCCCGGCCGATACCTGGTGACCGACGACGGGCTCGTGGTGCTGGCGAGCGAGATCGGCGTGCTCGAGATCGAGCCGAGCCGTGTCGTGCGCAAGGGCCGCCTTCGCCCTGGTCGCATGTTCCTGGTCGACACCGCGCAGGGCCGCCTGATCGAAGACGACGAGATCAAGGCCGACCTCGCAGCATCCGGTCCCTGGGCCGAATGGCTGGATGCTGGCCGCATCGCTCTCAAAGACCTCCCGAACCGCGAACACATCGTGCACACCCCCGCCTCCGTGACGCGCCGCCAGCGCACCTTCGGCTACACCGAAGAGGAGGTGCGCATCCTGATCACTCCGATGGCGCGCACCGCCGCGGAGCCGCTCGGCGCCATGGGCTCCGACACCCCGATCGCGGTGCTCGCGCAGCGGCCGCGCCTGCTCTTCGACTACTTCACGCAGCAGTTCGCCCAGGTCACCAATCCGCCGCTCGACTCGATCCGCGAAGAAGTGGTCACGTCGATGCGCACGGCGATCGGCCCGGAGCGCAATCTGCTCTCCGCGACGCCCGAGCACGCCAAGCAGGTGACCCTCGAATTCCCGGTGATCGACAACGACGAACTCGCGAAGATCCAGCACATCGACCCCGAAGACGGCCGGTCGCTCACGCACACCGTTCGCGGCCTCTACCGCGTCGACAAGGGACCGCGGGCGATGGAGAAGCACCTCGCCGAGATGTGCGAAGAAGTGGATGAGGCGATCGAGAATGGTGCGCAGTTCATCGTGCTCTCCGACCGCGACTCCAACAAAGACAATGCGCCAATCCCGTCGCTGCTTATGCTCGCGACCGTGCATCACCACCTGATCCGCCGCGAGAACCGTATGAAGGTCGGGCTCATCGTTGAGGCCGGCGATGTGCGCGAGGTTCACCACGTCGCCCTGCTCATCGGCTATGGGGCATCCGCCATCAATCCTTATCTCGCGATGGAGACCGCGGAAGAACTCGTGCGCAGCGGCATGATCCAGGGCATCACGCCGGAGAAGGCCGTCAAGAACATCATCAAGGCGCTCGGCAAGGGCGTGCTCAAGATCATGTCGAAGATGGGCATCTCGGTGGTCGGCTCCTACGCGGGTGCTCAGGCCTTCGAGGCAGTCGGCCTCAGCCACGAGTTTGTTGACGAGTACTTCACCGGCACCCCGACCTTGCTCGGCGGGGTCGGCATCGACGTCATTGCCGCGGAGAACCAGGCGCGCCACGCCGCCGCCTACCCGGTCGACGGTGCGCCGAGCGTGCACGAGCGGCTCGCGACCGGCGGCGAGTACCAGTGGCGCCGCGAAGGCCCGCCGCACCTCTTCAACCCCGACACCGTATTCCGGCTGCAACACGCGACCCGTTCGCGCCGCTACGACATCTTCCGCGAGTACACCAAGCTCGTCGACGACCAGGCCGAAGAGCTCATGACTCTGCGCGGTCTGTTCAAGATCAAGACCGGCGAGCGGCCTGCCGTGCCGATCGACGAGGTCGAGGAAGTCGAATCGATCGTCACTCGCTTCAACACCGGCGCGATGAGCTACGGCTCGATCAGCCAAGAAGCGCACGAGACTCTCGCGATCGCGATGAACCGCCTCGGCGGGCGCAGCAACACCGGCGAGGGCGGCGAGGATGTCGCGCGCCTGCTCGACCCGGAGCGTCGCAGTGCGATCAAGCAAGTGGCATCCGGCCGGTTCGGCGTCACGAGCATGTACCTGACCCACGCCACAGACATCCAGATCAAGATGGCGCAAGGGGCGAAGCCCGGTGAGGGTGGCCAGCTGCCCGCGAGCAAGGTCTACCCGTGGATCGCGCGCACCCGCCACGGCACCGCGGGCGTTGGCCTCATCTCGCCACCGCCGCATCACGACATCTACTCGATCGAAGACCTCAAGCAACTCATCTTCGACCTCAAGCGCGCCAACCCCGAGGCCCGCGTGCACGTCAAACTCGTGAGCCAGTCCGGTATCGGCGCGGTTGCTGCGGGTGTGGCGAAGGCCAAGGCCGATGTTGTGCTCGTCTCCGGTCACGACGGTGGCACCGGCGCGAGCCCGCTCAACTCGCTCAAGCACGCCGGAACGCCGTGGGAACTCGGCCTCGCCGAAACCCAGCAGACCCTCATGCTCAACAACATGCGCGACCGAGTGACCGTGCAGGTCGACGGGCAGATGAAGTCGGGCCGTGACGTGATCATTGCCGCACTGCTCGGTGCTGAGGAGTACGGCTTCGCGACCGCGCCGCTCGTGGTCTCGGGCTGCATCCTGATGCGTGTCTGCCACCTCGACACCTGCCCGGTCGGCGTTGCCACCCAGAACCCCGAGCTTCGCGCGCGCTTCACCGGCAAGCCGGAGTTCGTGGTCAACTTCTTCGAGTTCCTCGCCCAAGAGGTGCGCGAGCTGCTCGCCGAACTCGGCTTCCGCTCGCTCGAGGAGGCCATCGGCCACCGCGAGTTGCTCGATGTCGACCGCGCGATCGAGCACTGGAAGGCCGACGGACTCGACCTATCGCCGATCCTCGCCGGTGCACAATTCTCCGACGACGAACCGCGCACGCAGCAAGTCGCCCAAGACCACGAGCTCGACGAGCACTTCGACCAGAAGCTCATCCAGTTGAGCAATGACGCCCTCGAACGCAGTATCCCGGTCACCATCGAGCTGCCGATCCGCAACACGGAACGCGCCGTCGGCACGATGCTCGGCCACGAGGTGACCCTGCGCCACGGCGAGATGGGGCTTCCGGCAGGCAGCATCCATGTCAAGCTCAAGGGCACCGCGGGCCAGTCGTTCGGCGCGTTCATGCCCTCGGGAATCACCCTGAGGCTCGAAGGCGACAGCAACGACTACGTCGGCAAGGGCCTCTGCGGTGGCGAGATCATTATCCGCCCCGACCGCAACAGTGTCTTCAAGGCCGAGCGCAACGTCATCGCCGGCAATGTCATCGGCTACGGCGCCACCCAGGGCAGCATGTTCCTGCGCGGCACCGTGGGCGAGCGCTTCCTCGTGCGCAACTCGGGTGCGACCGCGGTCGTCGAAGGCGTTGGCGACCACGCCCTCGAGTACATGACCGGTGGCCTCGCGGTCATCCTCGGCGCGACCGGGCGCAACCTCGGCGCCGGCATGTCGGGCGGCACCGCCTACATCTACGACCTGCGGCCGGAACGCGTCAACGCCGAGTCGCTTTCCTCGGGCGAGCTCGAGTTGCTGCC
>SCSV01000071.1 GCA_004297555.1 Salinibacterium sp. | reverse complement strand
TCGCTGACGTCAACAGCCATCACTTTGGACCCCAGCGGGCCGGTGTGAAGCCACTCGATCATGTCCGCGAGTTGCTCGCGACGGCCCTCCACCTCGACCTCGACACTCCCATCGGGGAGGTTGCGTGCGTAGCCGCCGATCCCGCGCCGCATCGCTTCGCGGCACGTGCTGTAGCGGAATCCGACCCCCTGCACTCGGCCGGTCACAACGACGTGTTTTCTGGGCACGCTTCCATTCTGCGTGCTCTCCTGTCATCCGACGACAGCAAGGCCTGGGGAATGGGGCATGCTTATCCCATGACTCTTGACCTGCCGCCGGCTGCTGACGAACCCGCGGTGGCAGCCGAACGCAGTGCAGCGCACGAAGCGAAGCAGCAGCAGAAGCAGACGGCGGCCCAGATTTTTGTGGTCGCTGCCGGCGTGTTCGTGGCTGGCGTCGTCATGATTTTTCTCGGCAAGTGGATCGGCTGGCTGACCGTAATTCTCTGCCTTGGCATTTTCGGGGCCGCCGCGCGCGACTGGCTTAAGTACAAGCGAATGCCGGAGTGACCGTTTAAGGCGTAGAACGGTCTTATGGACAACGATCCCACTCGCATTGTCAACCAACCGTCGCTCACCGTGTCGACCGGGCGCAGCTGGCTCATTGTCGGCGGGATTTTCACCGCCATCGCCGAGGGCGTGTTGATCGCCATGACCGCGCTGCCGCCACTTGGGTTGGCACTCGCTGCGGCGATCGCCATCGGGCTGCTCTATTTCGGGATTCTCGTGGTTCGGCTCACCGTGCGCCCGGGTCGCCGCCGCCTCGGCATGATGGCAATCGGGATGCTCGCGATCGCGCTGATCTCACTCGTCACGGCCACAATCGTCGCCACGACCGCGGTGGATGATGCTCAGCGAGTGAACCCGCCGCACGCGATGAATTTTACGGCCTGAGGGACGACTCGAGGCAGCGCCGGACCTCGATGGGGGCATCCACTGCTTCGGCAAGACCACGCGCAATTTCGAGCGCCCGTGCCTTCTCGGCCACCTTGACCACCCAGTAGCGCGAGAGCGGTGTGCCATTGCCGTGACTCTGCGATCCGTAGGGCGCAATCAGCGTGCCGTCATCGTCGAGCACTTCCGAATACACGAGTTCACCGCTCTGCGCGAGCTCGTCATCGAGGCGCACTGTGAACGACACCATGCGCTCGATGGCCTCGGCAGAGCGAGAATGCACCGACGACCGGTCGTCGAACAGCATGATCATGAACTTCATCGTGACTCCTTGCGTGCCGCTCTGCCGCGTCAGTCAAGCGTAAAGGGTCGACCCGAAGGCGCACAGGGCCCCGAAACTAGAACAGTGTCTGACCGGTGAGCGCAGTGATAGTGGCCGAGGCCAAGACGACGAGGGCAACCACGGCACCGACCACGAGCACCTGCAGAATCAACCAGGTCAAGAACGGGCCGAGCCCGCCGCGACCCACACGGGCCGTGCGGATGATGAAGTACACGAGTGCGCCGACGGCAGGCAAGAACACCCAGGCGGCAGAAGGCGCACGGTAGCCCCGGTCACGCAACGTGCGCGAATCCGACATCGCCCACAGCAGAATGAAGAAAAACGAGACAGCCGCGATTCCTCCGTTCAACTGGAGCAGGTTGATGTCTTTCGCCTGCATGGTCGGCAGGAGCCAGGTTGCCACCATAAGCGCGCCGATCAGAAGTGCGGGGCCCCAGATTGGCGACAGCGCCCAAGCCCAGATCGGGAGAGTGTGCGAGCTGCCCCAGGGTTCCTCGGGTGACTCTACGACAACGGCGCCGCGTCCACGGCTCATCGGCTCGTAGCTCGGCGGGTTATCGTCGAAGATCGAGGCTGACGGCGCCGCATAACCCGGCTTTGAGCCGCCCGCTGGCGCCTCCGTCGCGAAGATCGAGGCGATCGGGGTCTCTCCGGTCGTCAGCACATCCTCAAACGTGCGGGGCGCCACGGGTGCCGGTGCAGGAGCGGCACCGGGCGTCTCGCTCGTCGACGCTGGTCCCTCATAGGTCAAAGTGCCAACCTGCTGGCGCAATTCACGCCTGCTGATCGGGCCGGTCGGTGCCGAACTCGATGGTGCAGCAGTCAGTTCGAGAACGCGAGCGGGCGCCTGGTAGACGGGCTCTTTGGGCGCTGTCTTCTCGCTCCAGCCTGTGCCGTCCCACCAGCGGTTCTGGTTCGCATTGAGCGGGTCGGTGTGCCAACCGGCAGGAGGAAGCTGATTGATGTCCGGCATCGAGCCCCCTCCCAGCGCACGGCTATCGCAGGTCTCCAGGCTACGAGGGGTACAAGACGGCGGGTATCCCCTCTAGTGGGGCGCACAAGGCGGTCCGTTTCGTCGGCTCACGGTTTGGGGTGTGCTACCAAGAAATCCCAGATCGTGGATGTCGCGTCCAGGCCGGGGTACGGAGCGTCTGCACCCTCACGGATCGGCTTCGATCCTGGCCACTGGTGACCGGCGCCGGCGATCGTGATGAGTTCGACGGTGCGGCCCTCGGCGCATGTGGCGATCGAGGTGCTCACATCGCCATCGGTCGCGACAATCGGCGCGAGACAGTCATCAACGCCGCGCCAGAACGAGTTGAGGTCGGCGATGGGCATACCATCGATGTGGGCGACACCGGCGCCCTCCGCGCCATCCATTCGCACGCTCGTATCGGCGAGGCCGTGAATGTGAATGACCGATACTGGTTTCGGGTCCGCGCAGTCGCCGACGATTGTGCCCGACACCGGAGCGACGGCTGCGAAGAGGTCACTGTCGCATGCCAACCGATAGGCGAGCATCGCCCCGTTCGACATTCCGGTGGCGTAGATGCGCGAATCGTCGAGCGGAACGCTCTTGCCGATATCGGCCACCATCGCCTCGATGAAGGTCACATCGTCGATCGCGTGCCGTCCGGGCATCCCGCAACAACCGCCACCAATGTTCCACGCCTTGTTCATGCCATCGGGGTAGGCGACGACGAAGCTCTCGGATGCCGCGAGCTCATCCCACCCGTACGAGCGCTCCGCCTGACTGCCGCTGCCGAAACCCCCGTGCAGCATCACGACGAGGGGGGACTTGCCGACTAATCCGACCGGCACCGTGAGGATGTAGCTGCGGGTAGCGCCGTCGACGGTAATCGTGTGCACCGTCGTCACCGGGGTGGCGCTCGGTCGCTCGGCTTGGTTGCGGTTCACGCCGCAACCGCTCAGCAAGAGAGCCAATACGACGAAAATGATCAGGGAACGCTTCATGCCTCCATCGTTCCGGTTCTTCGCCGAAGTCATGTTCGGGGAATGTTTGGGCGGCTGCGGTATCGTCACAAGCCGAGACCCGTGATCGAAGAGAGCGAGAATGGCCGAGAGCCCGATGGCGGCGAGCCCTTATGAGGTGCTCGGGGTGGCGGCATCCGTCTCCGATATCGCGCTTCGCAAGGCCTTCCGCAAGGCCCTGCGTGAGACCCATCCCGACACCGGCGGAGACCCGCAGCGCTTCACGGCCGTGCAACTTGCCTGGGAGCGCATCGGAACGCCCGAGAAGCGCGCCCAGTTCGACCGGGGCCGCGGCCACACGACAGCCGACTTCGCGCCGCCGCGAGCGACTGCCGAGCGCGGTTCGAAGCCCAAGGCGCGGTCCTACGGGCATCCCGGCGGCTGGCGGCGCGAGCAGTACCTCGCCCAACTGCGGGAATGGGTGGGCCGCGGTGCGACGATCGCCGACCCCTATGACCCGGCGCTGGTTCGGGATGCTCCGCGCGAGATCCGGCACATTCTTGCGGATGCCCTCGCCGAGGAATCGACAGCGCGCACGATCGCCGCGCTCGGCATCGCCTTCACCGCGTGGCACGACGTCGCGACCCCGGTCGCGGGCGAGAAGCTCGACCACATCGTGCTCGGCCCGAACGGACTGTTCGCGCTCATGTCGGAGGACTTCGGCGGCCCGGTCGCTGCCCGCAAGGGGGAGCTCGTCAGTGAAGCGGTCGGCACAGCCCGGCCGATGCATGTCTTCGCGAATCGCACCAAGTCACTCTCGCGCGCACTCGGGGTGCGGTTCAGCGCGCTTGTCATGGTGCTCCCGGATGCTGCGCTCACCGAACCGCTTATCTTGCTTGGCGCGGTGCGCGGCGCGCCCACTGTCGCAGTGACGCAGGCCCATCTGCCGGCGTTGCTGCGCGCCGGTCTCCCTGGGTCCAAGCCGATCGGGGGCAACGAACTCTTCGACGTGCGCACCCGGATTCAAGCCGCCGTGCGCTTTGTCTAGGCCCGCCCCAAAGGTTTCGGCGCCGGTCGGCACGGGCGCGCTTAAACTTGAGGGGCAGCGAAAGGGGGAGCGGTGATCCGGGTCATCAGTTACAACCTGCGCAAGAACCGAGCTGTCGGCGAACTCGTGAAACTCGCGACGACCGCCGATCTTGATGCGCTCTGCCTGCAAGAGGTAGACACTCTGGATCTGCCGAGCGAGATCGGCGATCTGCACCTGGCTGACTCGACCAAGCGCAACCGCCTCGGCCTGGCCGTCTACTACCGTCGAGACCGCTACGAGCACATCGCGAGCAAGGCGTTCGAGCTCAAGAAGTCGCTGCACGATCGCATCCTGGCTCCCGCGCACGAACGCGTTCTGGGCTCGCGCCTCGTCGACCGCGAAGCCGACCACGAACTGGTGCTCGCCTCGTTCCACGCCGCACCGCTCACCGCCCTCAACTCGCTGCGGCGCAACCAGATCAAGGCCGCCCACGAGCAATTGCACACGCTCGGCTCGGGTGTGCCGATTCTCATGGTGGGGGACTACAACTACCCGCTCTTCAAGGAGAACCTCGGCGAACACGTCGCTGCGCGCGGTTATGACCTCTCGCTGAGCGACCGCCGCACGTACACCGCCTACAAGTTCTTTCGCGGGCACTTCGACTTCGTCACCTCGCAGGGCTTCACGATCGACAGCGTCGAGACGCTCGACCGAGGGGCATCCGACCACATTCCGATTCTGGTAAAGGCCTCGTATGGCTCTTTGGAGCCGAATGGTGCAACCGAAGACACCGCGATGTGAGCATGCAGATGTGAGCGCGACGAAACGGCCCCCGATCCGCGACCGAAATCGCAGTTCAGGGGCCGTTCTCGTAGGTTGTGCGCGAAGGGGGACTTGAACCCCCACGCCCTATACGGGCACTAGCACCTCAAGCTAGCGCGTCTGCCATTTCCGCCATCCGCGCGCAGTGGCCGCTCTTGTGGGAACCGCCGAGGTACGAGAATAGCACGGCGAAGCGGAAGGCCGCGGTGCGCTCGCTGCCCTCGCCTAGGGTTGGATCGTGACCTCGCCCGACGACCTCGAAGAGACTGCCCGAATCGCGCAGCAACTCATTCGATTCGACACCAGCAACTACGGTGCGGGGCGCTCGAACGGCGAGACCGAGGCCGCCGAATACCTGGGGGAGCACCTCTCGGCGCTCGGCCTCACACCTGAATTCGTGGATGCTGCGCCGAGGCGCACGAGCGTCATCGCCCGCGTCGAGGGCCGTGATCGGTCCCTCCCCGCTCTCGTCGTTCATGGCCACACCGATGTCGTGCCCGCCGACCCGGCGAACTGGACGGTGGACCCATTTGCCGGCATCATCCGCGACGGAATGCTGTGGGGCCGCGGTGCCGTGGATATGAAGAACATGGACGCGATGATCATCACCGCGCTGCAAGACATCCTCGGCACCGGCCGGCAACCGCACCGCGACCTCGTGATTGCGTTCTTCGCCGACGAAGAAGACGGCAGCCGCTTCGGCTCCCACTTCGTGGTCGAGAACCGCCCTGAGCTGTTCGAGGGCGCGACTGAGGCGATCAGCGAAGTGGGCGGGTACTCGGTGTTCATCAACAGTCACCGCAGCTACCTGTTGCAGACGGGCGAGAAGGCACTTCTCTGGGTCAAACTCATCGCGCGCGGCACGGCAGGCCACGGCTCGCGCCTCATCCCGAACAATGCGGTCACCAAACTCGCCGAGGCGGTTGCCGCCCTCGGTCGCCGGGAATGGCCCATTCGCTTGACCGACACCACCACCGAGTTGCTGGACGAGCTCGCTCGGCTGATGGGTGTCGATCCCGAGCTGGTCGGTCCCGACGAGCTCGTTCTCTCCACGGGCACCGCGGCGGGGTTCATCCAGGCGACCTTGCGCACGACGAGCAACCCGACGCTGCTCAACGCGGGGTACAAGCACAACGTGATCCCCGACACCGCGGAGGCGCTCATCGACATCCGGCCGCTCCCGGGCGAAGAAGACGCCGTGCTCGCCGAAGTGCGCGAATTGATCGGTGATGACATCGAGCTCGTCGTGATGCACCGCGACATCGGCCTGGAGAACCCGTTCGAAGGCCGGCTTGTCGAAGCGATGACGGCCGCGCTGCGCGCTCATGATGCGGATGCCCCGGTGCTCCCGTACTTGCTCTCCGGCGGCACCGACAATAAGTCGCTCGCCCGTTTAGGCATCACCGGGTACGGTTTCGCGCCGCTGCAGTTGCCCGCCAACCTGGATTTTCCCGCCATGTTCCACGGCGTGGACGAAAGGGTTCCCCTGGACGCATTAGTCTTTGGCAGGCGGGTTCTGACCGACCTGCTCCTCAACTACTAGGGAGAGACGGCCGTGGGATTCTTCGAGGCCATTATCCTCGGCCTGGTCCAAGGGCTCACCGAGTTCTTGCCGATCTCGTCGAGCGCGCACCTGCGCATTGCTGGCGAGTTTCTCGGCACGGGCGCCGACCCGGGAGCAGCCTTCACGGCGATCACACAGCTCGGCACCGAGACCGCGGTAATCATCTACTTCTGGTACGACATCACGCGCATCATCGGTAAGTGGTTCCGCGCTCTCTTCCGCCGGGTACCGCAAAGCGACCCCGACGTGCGACTCGGCTGGTTCATTATCCTCGGCAGCATTCCGATCGTGCTCCTCGGGCTTATCTTCCAGACGGCGATCGAGACCACGCTAAGGTCCCTCTGGATCGTCGCGATCACGCTCATTGTGTTCGGCATCCTGCTCGGCATCGCCGATTTCGTCGGCCGCAAAGAGCTTCGACTCAAACAACTCACTTGGCCGCACGCCGTCGTCTTCGGCTTCGCGCAAGCACTCGCGCTCATCCCGGGTGTGTCCCGCTCCGGCGGCACGATCACCGCCGGGCTGTTCCTCGGCTACGACCGTAGGGCGGCCGCGCGATACTCGTTCCTTCTCGCGATCCCGGCGGTGTTCGGCAGCGGCCTCTTCCAGGTCTACAAGTCGATCAAGGAGCCGTGTGTCTCGGCGGCGAACGGGTGTGTTCCCGAACTATTCGACCCGACCGAGATCGCCGTCGCGACACTCATTGCCGGCGTCGTGGGCTTCGCCGTCATCGCCTTCTTGATGAGCTACATCTCGAAACGGTCATTTCTACCGTTCGTGATCTACCGCATCCTGCTGGGCGGCGCGCTCATCGTGCTGCTCTCGATGGGCATCCTGCAGGCCTAACTGACGCAGAGGCTAGAGACCGGCCGCGCCCGGCTCAGTCTCGCCCGGCCTGTCTCCGCCACGGCGCAGGTAGCGCTCGAACTCTTTCGCGATGGCCTCGCCACTCGCCTCGGGGGAGTCCACGGTGTCGCGCGCTTGCTCAAGCTGCTCGATGTACGAGGCCATGTCATCGTCGTCGCCAGCGAGGGCGTCGATGCCGCTCTCCCACGCCGCAGCCTCGTCGATGAGCTCACCGCGCGGGATCGCCACCTCGATGATCTCTTCGACCTTGTCGATGAGCGCAAGCGTTGCTTTCGGCGAGGGCGCGTTGTGCACATAGTGCGGCACGGATGCCCAAATCGACATCGTCGCAATCCCCGCCTTCTCTGCCGCATCGCCGAGAACCGAGAGGATGCCCACTGGACCTTCGTAGCCGCTGCGCTCGATGCCGAGTTGCTTACGCACTGCGGCGTTCTCACTACTCGTGAACACGGAGATTGGCCGCGAATGCGGAACGTCGGCGAGCATGGCCCCGAGGAACATGATCGAGGTGATGCCGTTGGACTCGACGACATCGAGGATCTCGCGCGTGAAGGTCTTCCAGCCGCGCGACGGTTCCGTGCCGAGCAGCAAGTAGATGTTGGAGCTGCGATCCGCGTTCGGCATCGTGGGCCCGTACACCGTGACCCCGGGCCAGATCAGGCGCCGGTTGCCGTCATCGCCGGTCGACACCGAGGGGCGGTTGAACTGGTAGTCGAAGTAGTCCTCCGGGTCGACCTCGGCGATCGGGTACAGGTCGAGCAGATCCTTGAGGGTGCGAACTGCTCCGCTCGCGGCCTCGCCCGCATCGTTCCACCCCTCGAATGCCACGACGAGCAACCTGCCGCTCGCGAACTGGTTCGTGGTCACTGGGCTCCTTCAGTCACCCGTGTTCAGTACGGGGTTCTCCTATCAAGGATAGAACTACGATTGTGCGTTGTGACCCACACCCCGCCTGCCGCAGTCCTCTGGGACCTCGACGGCACGCTCGTGGACACCGAGCCCTACTGGCTTTCCGGCGAGTCCGCGCTCGTCACGAGCTGGGGCGGCGAGTGGTCGCGCGAAGACGGGCTCACCCTGGTCGGTGCGGGCCTTTGGCACTCCGCCCGCGTTCTGCAGGGTCGCGGAGTGCAGCTCGGCGAGGCGCAGATCATCGACGATCTCACCGACCGGGTGATGGAGCAGTTCGTCGAGATCGGGGTGCCGTGGCGGCCCGGCGCGCTCGACCTTTTGGCCGAGATCAGGAGCGCGGGCATCCCGACCGCTCTGGTCACCATGTCCATTGGGCGCATGGCCAATTACGTTGCCAGCCGAGTCGGTTTCGAGGGCTTCGATTTCGTGATCTCCGGCGATGACGTGACGCACTCCAAGCCGCACCCCGAACCCTATTTGCGTGCCGCCGAGTTGCTCGGAGTTGCTCCCGCTGCCTGCGTCGCGATCGAAGACTCCGAACCGGGCATCGCCTCGGCGAGCGCGGCCGGCATGGTCGTGATCGGGGTACCGTTCATGGGCGAGATTTCGGAGTCGACCGAGTTCACTGAATGGCCCACCCTCGACGGTCGCAGTCTCGCCGACGTGAGCGCAGTCTTCTCCACGGTGCACACCGGATGACCGCGGCGAAGTACAGCGGACCGCTTCGCCCGGGCGAGCGCGTGCAACTCACCGGCCCGAAGGGCCGGCTGAACACGATCACGCTCGAGGTGGGCGGCTCTTTCCACACGCATCGCGGAATCCTCGGCCACGACCTGCTCATCGGACAACCGGATGCCTCGGTCGTCACGAGCTCGAACGGTGTCGAATACCTGGCCTTACGCCCACTGCTCACGGACTTCGTCATGTCGATGCCGCGAGGTGCCGCGATCATCTATCCGAAGGACGCCGCCCAGATCGTGGCACAGGCCGATATCTTCCCGGGCGCCCGCGTGGTTGAGGCCGGGGTCGGCTCGGGCGCACTGTCACTCTGGCTGCTGCGGGCGATCGGGCCGAGCGGCCGACTGCTGTCGTTCGAGCGGCGCGAGGAGTTCGCCGAGATCGCGCAGA